>NZ_JAAFYV010000017.1:0-113822 GCF_011770055.1 Rhodococcus sp. B10
AGTGGAGCCTGCGGAATGACCCGGGGTGCGGGAGTGGAGCCTGCGGAGTGACCGAGGGGGTCTTCGACTCCCGTGGAGATCCGCGTTACTGTCCAGTACATGACTTCGTCACGCGAGCACGACATCGTCGTCTACGGTGCAACCGGTTTCGTCGGCAAGCTCACCGCCGCCTACCTTGCGTCCCATGCCCCCGCGAACACGTCGATCGCCCTGGCTGGACGGTCGCTGTCGAAGCTGGAGGAAGTCCGACGTTCGCTTCCCGCTTCGGCGGCCGAGTGGCCGTTGATCCAGGCCGATGCCGCCGACACCGACGCACTTCGCACGATGGCCGAGAGCACGCGTGTCGTCATCACGACGGTCGGCCCGTATGCGAAGTACGGCCTTCCGCTGACCACCGCGTGCGCCGAGGCAGGGACGGACTACGTCGACCTCACCGGTGAGGTGCTCTTCACGCGAGAGAGCATCGACACCAACGAGGAGATCGCCCGACGCACGGGCGCACGGATCGTGCACGCCTGCGGATTCGATTCCATCCCTTCCGATCTCGGCGTCCATGTCCTGCACGCGGCCGTCGCAGCCGACGGTGCGGGCGAGATGACCGACACCACCCTCGTGGTCACCTCGATGCGCGGCGGCGTCAGCGGCGGAACCATCGACTCGTTGCGCACACAGATCGAGGTCGTCAAGAAGGACAAGAAACTGCGACGTCTGGCCGCGAGTCCGTACACGTTGAGCCCGGACCGGTCTCGTGAACCCGACCTGGGTCGGCAGTCCGACGTGCAACTGGTCGACGGCAAGGACATCGCTCCCGGCGTGAAGGGGTGGAAGGCGCCGTTCGTCATGGCGTCGGCCAACACCCGTGTCGTGCGACGCAGCAACGCACTACGAGACTGGGCCTACGGCAGGAAGTTTCGCTATCGCGAGGTCATGAGCGTCGGCTCGTCCGTTGCTTCCCCGCTCGTCGCCGGCGCCGTGTCCGCCGGGTTGGGCGCGATGGTGTTCGCGATGACGGTCGCGCCGAAGAAGCTTCTCGATCGTGTTCTGGTTGCGCCCGGCAGCGGCCCGAGCACGAAAGCTCAGGAGAACGGACACTTCACGGTCGACATCTACACGACCACGACAACCGGTGCCCGCTACCGTTCGCGCGTGAAGGCGAAGGGCGATCCTGGATACAAGGCGACCTCGGTCATGCTCTCCGAATCCGCTCTTGCCTTGGCGTTCGACCGGGATCGTCTGCCCGACGCGGCAGGGGTGCTGACGCCCGCGACTGCGATCGGCGACGCCCTGGTGACCCGCCTGCGTGACGCCGGGTTCGAGATTCGAGCCGAGAAGGCGTGACCGTCGACGACCTCATACGGTCGTACGACGCCGCCCTCGGGATCGATTCCGGCGCAAGCTGTTTCACCGTCGGTGACTTCGGTTCGATGCTGTCCGCGACGCTCCCCGTAGCAGAACTGGCGAGTGGAGCAGTCGCGTCGTTCGCTGCGGCGGTCGACCGCTACCGGGTGGCCCACGGACTTCCGACGAGTGCGTGGCACCTCGACCCGGGACGGATCACCGCATCGTTCTCCGGCGATCGGATGTTGCGGATCGACGACGCTCCGGTTCAGGGATTCGCAGAGTTGTCCGGGTTCTTCCGCAGCGCCGACGGCTGGGTCCGCACGCATGCGAACTATCCGCATCACCGGCGTGCTCTGCTCGCCGCTCTCGGACTTCCGGACGATGCCGACCGCGGGGTGGCGGCGTCGCGCATCGGCGAGCTGACGGGACAGGACATCGAGGATCGGTGTGCCGCCGCCTCTGCCGTCGCCGTCCGGGTGCGCACGGAGACCGAGTGGGCCCGCGACGCTGCGTCGGTCGCCGATTCCGGCCCACTGATACGAACCGCGGCCGGGTCTCGATCATCGGGAAGACGGCGTTCGGGCGTTCGGTCCGACGCGACGGCCGACGCGCCGATGCGCGGCATCCGGGTGCTCGACATGACGCGTGTGATCGCCGGGCCCGTCTCGACGCGGGCCCTCGCGCTGCTGGGTGCGGACGTTCTCCGCGTCGACCCTCCGCAGATGCCGGAGATCGAGTGGCAGCATCTCGAGAACGGACAGGGTAAGCGGTCCGCATTTCTCGACATCCGTGCGTCCGACGACGCCGAGGTACTTCGCGATCTCGTCGCGACTGCCGACGTCGTCGTCACCGGATACCGGCCCGGTGCGCTGGAGGCGTTCGGGCTCGACGTCCTGCCTGCGGGCGTCGTACACGGTCGCGTGTCGGCGTGGGGACACGGGCCATGGGCGGATCGACGCGGGTTCGACAGCATCGTCCAGGCGGCCACCGGGATTTCGCTCGTCGAAGGCACCTCCGAGAAACCCGGAGCCCTGCCGGCGCAAGCGCTCGACCACGCGAGTGGTTACCTGCTCGCCGCCGCGGTCGTCGACGCGCTGACAGCGCAACGCTCGGGCAACGACGCGCTCGATGTGTCGGTCTCGTTGGCACGGACCGGTGCGTGGCTACGGGGCCGACGGGGACGCGTCACGCATCCGGTGGCGTCGACGCTGCCCGGCGACGAGACGACAGTCCAGCACGGTTCGATCCGTGCCGCACGGCCCGCGTTGATCGAGTACTGCGACTATCCGTCGCCGGCTCGTCGATTCGGGTTCGACGAACCGGCTTTCCGGTGACCTGAGAACCCGACTCAGGACGCGGGAGCAGGCAGCTTGGACGCCTCCTGGTAGAGCGTCTTCGCTTCCTTCGGCGAATCGACCTGCGGCGGGGATCCCTCGAGCGGCTGTGTCGCGGATTCGCGAAGGAATCCGACGGCGACGAGGCCGATGACGCCACTGAGAATCAGGTAGAACGCGGGGACCATGGCACTGCCCGTCGCCGAGACCAGCGCCGACGTGACGAGCGGGGTCGTGCCGCCGAACAGCGAGACCGACAGGTTGAAGCCGATCGACAGGGCTGCGTATCGGACCCGGGTGGGGAACAGCGCGGGCAGCGTCGATGCGCTCGGCGCCGCGAAGCACGCCAGGATGACACCGAGAACCAGGCATCCGATCAACGGTCCGACGAAGCCTGTCTGTTGGATCAACAGGAAGCACGGTATCGCGAGGACGATCTGCGCGACGGCTCCGAAGACGAAGACGGGCTTGCGCCCGATCCAGTCGGTGAGGCGTCCGACGCCCACGATGATCGAGACCACGATGACCATCGCGGACAGCACAAGCAGGTCGGCGCTGAGTTGCGAACGACCGAGCACCTCGGTGAAGTAGGTCGGAAGGTAGCTCGTGACCATGTAGTTGGACACGTTGTACAGCAACACGATTCCCATGCAGATGAGCAGCGCGCGCCAGTGCTGCGTGAAGATCTTGCCGATCTCCTTCGCTCCGCTTTCCTGCTCCTTGACCTTGGAGTCGTGATCGTCGAGCTGCTTCCGGAATGCGGGAGTGTCCTCGAGCTTGAGGCGCAGGTAAAGGCCGATGATTCCCATCGGGCCTGCGATGAAGAACGGTATGCGCCAACCCCATTCGACCATCGTGGCGTCGCCGAGCGCCGCGTTGAGGATCGTCACGAGACCCGAGCCCATCGCGTAACCGACGAAAGTGCCGAAGTCGAGCCAACTTCCGAAGAAGCCACGTCGTTTGTCGGGCGAATACTCGGCGATGAACGTCGTGGCACCGCCGTATTCGCCGCCCGTCGAGAAACCCTGAACGAGACGCGCGACCAGAAGCAGAATCGGAGCCCAGATCCCGATGGTGGCGTAGCTCGGGATCAAACCGACTGCGAGGGTTCCGATGGACATCAGGATCATCGTCGCGGCGAGAACCTTCTGCCTGCCGATGCGGTCACCGAGCGGACCGAAGAACAGACCACCCAGCGGTCGGACGAGGAAGGCCGCAGCGAACGTCGCGAACGTACTGAGAAGCTGAACGCCGGGCGAGGCATCGGGATAGAAGACCTTGCCGAGTGTCGCGGCCAGATAGCCGTACACGCCGAAGTCGAACCACTCCATCGTGTTGCCGAGCGCGGCGGCCGAGACCGCGCGCTTGAGCATCGGCTGGTCGACGACCGTGATGCCGTCTTCGGTCAGCTTCGGTTTACGGTGCATCAGGCGGGCGAACACGCCCCGCCGCAGATGCCGGACATGTTCGTGTCCCCACCGGGTGTCCTCCGGTGGCGTCTGGGATGACTCGGAATCCTTCGCAACCGTCATTTTCTTAACGTTAGCCAGCATAATTATCAGGTTTCAAACCGTTCGGCGGTCGATGAGTCGGATTCCTCTGCATCCCCGCAGGTCATCTGACCTAAACCTCAATTTCGTTCGCGCACTGCACAATTGGGCCATTTCGGTCAATTCGGACGCGGCCTGGTCGTCGGTGCACACCCCGAAACACCGCGAACACCTCGAACCGGGCACGATGATTCGGTGCGCACTTCCATGCTCCCCGAATCCCACAGCCCGAAAGCGGGTGATCGCGTGACCGTCCCCCTGATCGTCGACGTCGACACCGGAATCGACGACTCTCTCGCTCTGCTCTACCTGTTGTCGAGTCCCGAGGCCGAGATTCTGTCGATCGCGTCCACCGCGGGCAACGTCCCGGTGAACCAGGTCGCGGCGAACAACCTGGCCTGGCTCGACCTCTGCGGCGCCACCGACATCGAAGTCACACTCGGCGCGCAGAAGCCACTCGTCGCGCCGCTCATGACGACCGAGGAGACACACGGCCCGCAGGGAATCGGACACGCAGAACTACCACTCTCGACGCGTCCGCTGTCGGATCGCGACGCCGCGACCGCATGGGTCGAGATCGTCCGTGAACGTCCCGGCGAGGTCACCGGTCTCGTGACAGGCCCTCTGACCAACCTCGCGACGGCCATTCGCGTCGAGCCGGAACTGCCGCGGTTGTTGAAACGATTGGTCGTCATGGGCGGGGCGTTCCACCATCCCGGCAACACGACCCCGACGAGCGAATGGAACATCGCAGTCGACCCCGAGGCAGCGGCCGAGGTCTTCGCGGCGTTCGCCGGTCTGCCCGAAAACCGACTACCGATCCTGTGCCCGCTGGACGTCACCGAGACGGTGGAGATGTTCCCCGAGCACATCGCGCGGCTCGCGGAACGCGCCGGAAGCACACCGCGAGAGGTTCTGTCGGAGGACGACGCGTCGACGACACGGTCCTCGGCGTCGAACCCCGTCGTCAGACACTTCTCCGACGCCGTTCGGTTCTACTTCGAGTTCCACCGCGACCACGATCAGGGGTTTCTCGCGCACATGCACGATCCCTTCGCGGCTGCCGTGGCGTTGGATCCGAGCATCGCCGTGCAGCGCACCGCGACCGTCGACGTCGAACTCGACGGAAAGCTCACGCGCGGAACGACGGTCGCGGACTACCGGGGAATGTGGGGACGCGAGCACAATGCATCCATCGCGTATGCAACCGACCCCAGCGCCTTCTTCGACGATCTGATCGAACGAGTGGGCGGGCTGGCTGCGCGCCTGTATCCCTAACTCTCCCCCGAATCGAACGCATCGAGGAGTTTCTGGGCGGCCAACGCCGCCGTGAGAGATCCGTCGCGGACGCTTTGTTCGACGTCCGCGCGGATCTTCTTGACAGCCGGGTTCTGCGCCAGCCGCCGGAGCAACTGATCGTCGACCATCGTCCACGTCCAGTCCACCTGTTGCGTACGTCGCTTCTCGGCGAATTCGCCTGCGTCGGTGAGGACTTCACGATGCCGCAGTACGGTGTCCCAGAAGTCGTCGAGCCCGACTCCTTCGAGCGCGCTCATCGTCAGCACAGGCGGCTTCCAGATCGCGTCGTGCGGGTAGATCATCCGCAGCGCACCCTGCAGTTCGCGCGCGGCACTCTTCGCCTCGATCGCATGCTTGCCGTCGGCCTTGTTGACGGCCACCAGATCGGCGAGCTCGAGCACGCCCTTCTTGATGCCCTGCAGCTGGTCACCGGTGCGTGCCAACGTCAGGAACGCGAAGCAGTCGACCATGTTCGCGACGGTCACCTCGGACTGCCCGACGCCGACGGTCTCCACGAGAATGACGTCGAACCCGGCGGCCTCGAGCAGCACGATGGTCTCGCGCGTCGCACGGGCGACGCCACCGAGAGTGCCCGACGTCGGAGACGGCCGGATGTAGGCGTTGTCCTCGACCGTCAGCCGGGCCATGCGCGTCTTGTCGCCGAGAATCGAGCCACCGGTACGCGTCGACGACGGATCCACCGCCAACACCGCAACCCGGTGTCCCTTCCCGATCAGATACATCCCGAGCGCATCGATGAACGTCGACTTTCCGACGCCGGGAACACCGGTGATGCCCACCCGATGCGACCCACCCGCCTTGGGCAGCAGCTGCAGAAGCAGCTGCTGCGCCAATTCGCGGTGATCGGTGCGCGTCGATTCGACCAACGTGATCGCCCGGGCGAGACCCGACCGTTCGCCCCTCAGAACCGACTCGGCAACCGCGTCGATGTCGATCTGCCTGCCAGGCTTGTTCGCAGACGTCATGCTCAGGCGGACGCCTCACCGGATTCGGCGGCAGGGCCGTGTCCGAGTTGCTCCGAGAGCTTCTGCACCAGCCCGATCGCCGCGTCGGCGATGACCGTTCCGGGTGGGAAGATCGCCGACGCTCCGGCGGCGTAGAGCTCGTCGAAATCCCCGGGCGGGATGACGCCACCGACGACGATCATGATGTCGGGACGATCCACCGCCGCGAGTGCGTCCCGCAGTGCGGGAACCAGCGTCAGATGGCCTGCGGCCAACGAGGACACTCCGACGACGTGAACGTCGTTGTCGGCCGCCTGACGTGCGACCTCCTCGGGTGTCTGGAACAACGGGCCGACATCGACGTCGAAGCCGATGTCCGCGAAGGCCGTCGCGATGACCTTCTGACCTCGGTCGTGCCCGTCCTGGCCCATCTTGCAGACCAGCACGCGGGGACGACGGCCCTCGTCCTCGGCGAACTTCCTGGCCAGTTCGGTCGCCGTGGCGATGTTCTGGGATTTGCCTGCTTCGTCGCGGTACACACCACTGATTGTCCGGATTTCCGCCTGATGACGCCCGTAGACCTTCTCGAGCGCGTCGGAGATCTCGCCGACGGTGGCCATCTTGCGCGCCGCATCGATCGCGAGGTGCAGCAGGTTGTTCTCCAGCCCCGATTCGCTCGACGCGGCAGCTCGGGTCAGGTTCGCCAGCGCTTCCTCGACGGCCGCGGTGTCACGCTCGCCGCGCAGACGCTCGAGCTTCTCGATCTGCTCGCGTCGTACCTTCGAGTTCTCGACCTTGAGCACTTCGATGGTGTCCGGCTCGTCCGGGACGTACTTGTTCACGCCGACGAGGGGCTGGCGACCGGAGTCGATGCGAGCCTGGGTGCGGGCCGCGGCTTCCTCGATGCGCAGCTTCGGGATGCCCTCGTTGATGGCCTGCGCCATACCGCCGGCAGCCTCGACCTCGGCGATGTGTGCACGCGCCCGGTTCGCGAGCTGGTGGGTCAGCCACTCGACGTAGTGCGAGCCGCCCCACGGGTCGATCGGCCGAACGGTGTTCGACTCCTGCTGGATCAACAACTGCGTGTTGCGCGCGATACGTGCGGAGAAGTCCGTCGGCAACGCCAGAGCCTCGTCGAGGGCGTTGGTGTGCAGCGACTGAGTGTGTCCCTGCGTCGCGGCCATCGCCTCGACACACGTACGAGCGACGTTGTTGAACACGTCCTGCGCCGTCAGCGACCATCCGGACGTCTGCGAATGTGTCCGCAGCGACCGTGATTTCGCGCTCTTCGGCTCGAACTTCTGTACCAGCTCCGACCACAACAGACGCCCGGCCCGCAGCTTGGCGACCTCCATGAAGAAGTTCATGCCGATCGCCCAGAAGAACGACAGGCGCGGCGCGAACGTGTCGATGTCCATGCCTGCATCCAGTCCCGCGCGGATGTACTCCACACCGTCGGCGAGTGTGTACGCGAGCTCCAGATCGGCTGTCGCACCGGCCTCTTGGATGTGATAGCCGGAGATCGAGATCGAGTTGTACTTCGGCATCTTCTCGCTGGTGTAGGCGAAGATGTCGGAGATGATCCGCATCGACGGCTTCGGCGGGTAGATGTAGGTGTTGCGGACCATGAACTCCTTGAGGATGTCGTTCTGGATGGTCCCGGCCAGCTTCTCCGGGGGCACACCCTGCTCCTCGGCGGCCGCCACGTACAGCGCGAGAATCGGCAGCACAGCGCCGTTCATCGTCATCGACACCGAGACGCTGCCCAGGTCGATGCCGTCGAACAACTGACGCATGTCGTAGATGGAATCGATTGCGACACCGGCCATTCCGACGTCACCCTGCACGCGCGGGTGATCGGAGTCGTAGCCGCGGTGCGTCGCGAGATCGAACGCGACCGACAGACCCTTCTGTCCGGCGGCGAGGTTGCGGCGGTAGAACGCATTCGATTCCGCCGCCGTCGAGAAGCCTGCGTACTGACGAATCGTCCACGGCTGATTGACGTACATCGTCGGGTACGGGCCGCGAACGAACGGCGGTGCACCCGGGTAGCTGTCGACCGGATACCCCTGCGCTTCGGCTTCGTCGCGATCGGCCTTCGTGTAGACGGGCTTGACGTCGATTCCCTCGGGAGTCGACCAGACCACCTGCTCGGCCGTGTAGTTGTTCGCCTCCGCGCCTGCGGCGATGTGCGCCGACGCCTCGTCCGGCGTCGGCGCGGACGGTGCCGGCTCGGACGGATCCTTCAGCGGCACATCGGCGAAACTGCCGATCGTGTGCGAGATGCGCTCATCCTGACTGGTCATGGCTCTACGCTCCCAGCGTGTCGAGGAGGTCGGACAGGACAGCGACGGCGTCGACCTTCATGGTCAAGAAGCCGTCGGGACGCTCGTCCCCGGTGACATCGGCGAAGATCTTGTCCGGGCCGGCGAGCAGGACCCGCTCGATGCCCGCCTTCCGCAGCGCCAGCACCGCAGCACGTGCTTCGTCCGCGTAACGCTTGTCGGTACCGCACAACACCGCGGTCGTCGCTCCCGACGCAGCGACAGCGGCCGCGACGGCGTCGGCCGTCAGCGGACCCGGGTTCTCGGTATGAATGCCGCCCGAAGCAAGGAGATTCGCCGCGAACGTCGTACGCACGTTGTGCTCGGCGATCGGCCCCAGTGGAACGAGCAGTATCTCGGGCCGCGAACCGTTCGCCTTCAGGTATGCATCGGATCGGTCCCGCAGCGCCTCGAATGCCGCGCCGTACCGAGCGACACCCGTGTCGGTCGACTGCGGCGGCAACGGCTCCTCGGCGAGGTTCGGGAACTCGTTGACGCCCGTGACCGGGGTACGTCGGTGCGCGATATCGGAATCGCGCAGCGCTCGGACCCGGTCGATCTCGCCCGAGACGAAGCCCGAATCCAGCGCACTCACGTAGCCACCGTTCGACTCGATCGCCTGGGTGAATTCCCACGCCTTGGCTGCGACGTCGTCGGTCAGCTGCTCGATGTACCACGAGCCGGCACCTGGATCCAGGACACGGCCCAGATGCGATTCCTCGAGCAGCAACAGCTGGGTGTTGCGGGCGATCCTGGCCGCGAACGTCTTCGACACACCCGCGGCGCCACCGTCGATCGCGGCGTCGAAGGGCAGGACCGTCACCGCATCGGCACCGCCGACACCCGCGCCGAACGCGGCCAACGTCGTACGCAGCATGTTCACCCACGGATCACGTTGTGCCATCATCGCTTCCGACGTCACCGCGTGCTGCGGCGCGCCACCGTCGGCCGGTGCGCCGCACACCTGCGCGACGCGCGCCCAGACCGACCGCGCCGCACGGAACTTCGCGATCGTCTGGAACTGATCGTCGGTCGCTGCAAAGCGAAACTCGATCTGCCGCAACGCATCTCCGACCGACATGCCCCCATCGGTCAGCGCGCGAAGGTAGTCGAGACCCGCCGCGACCGCAGCCCCGACCTCTTGGGCGTCACTCGCTCCGGCGTTGTGAAAGACAGTGCCGTCGATCGTGATCGCGCGCACGGTCTCCGCCCGCTGCGCCGCACGAGAAGCCAGTCGTACCGTCTCGTCCAGATCCACGGACTCGGTCCCGGCGAAGCGCGACGTCAACGACGCCGCGCCCAGGCGTACGTCGATGGCGCCTCGATCCTCGGCGGTGACTCCGTCGAGGATCCCGAAGACGACGTCGGCGGCGTCGCTCGTTGCCGCCTTCGCGTCCAGGACGACCGGGGCCAGATCCCACAGCACGCCGTTCAGGGCCACCGGCAACGCCTCGACGGCCAGATCGGCTCCCCCGAGCCGCAGCCACAGCGCACTGACGCCGTTGTTCAAACCGTCGAGGATCGACTCGTTCACCGCCCCTGCATCGGTCTGTCCGATGCCGTACCGCGCGCTGACCTTCCAGCCTGCGTTGACGTCACGACCGGAGTCACGACCGCGAACGAACGGGAACACACCCGGCAACGGACGGTCCACGAGTTCGTCCTGCGACCCGTACAACGGCGACACCGTCACACCGTCGTAGGTGTGGGTCTCCAACAGACGCTCGGGCTCGGGAGGCAGGTCGGCGACGTCGACGCGCCGCGACTTGGCCAGCACCGTCGCGACGGCCTTCTGCCACGCCTCGTACGCGCTGCGCGCAGCGTCCTCCTGTGTAGCACTGGGCACGATCTGCTCCTCGATTGATCGGCGAGAGCCGATCGACAGTAGGCATTTTGTGTGATGTTAACCGCGATCGATCCGACATTATCGTGAGGAACACCTCACGTTCGCGTCGGTAGCCCTTTCCAGCGATCGACAGCATCGTTCGCGCCGGTAGTCTCGGTGAACGTGGCGAAGCGACTGCGTGATCCGAGGTTCATCGGACTCGTCGTTCTCGTCGTTGTTCTGACCGCCGCGGCCCTGATCGTGCCGCACCCGTCCATCGCGCAGGTCCGCGCATGGGCGCAGTCGATCGGCCCCCTGTTCCCTGTCGTGTTCTTCGCGGTCCACACCGTCGTCACCATCGCACCGGTTCCGCGAACTCTGTTCACACTGTCCGCCGGTGTGCTGTTCGGCCCGGCGATCGGACTGACCGTCACCGTCGGCGCCACCACCGTCAGCGCGGTCCTGGCACTGCTGTTGGTGCGCGCGGTCGGCCGCGAATGGTTCGCGACGCGTTTGACCCACCCGGCAGTGAAGGCGATCGACGACAGCCTGATTCGTCGCGGCTGGTTGGCCGTGGGCTCCCTCAGGTTGATCGCCCCGGTCCCGTTCTCCGTCGTCAACTACTGCTGTGGGGTGTCGTCGATTCGAGTGCTTCCGTTCGCGCTTGCGACGGCGGTCGGCGTCGTACCCGGCACGATCGGCATCGTCGTACTCGGGGACGCGTTGGGCGGCCACACCGATCCACTGCTGTTGGCGCTGTCGGGCGTGTGTATCGCCGTGGGCGTGGTGGGCCTCGTCGTCGACTGGAGGTTGTCGGTGGCGTCGCACAGGCGTTCGGCCGCTACGTCACCGTCAAGCTTGGATGCTTGATTCTCGTCAGTCAAGCTAAATGCATTGACTTGGCGGAATCCAGTCTCTAGCCTTGTCGCAATGTACGTATTGACGGTCGACCAACGCGGTAGCCGCCGGGACGTCGACCGCGTCGGCCGGCTGCTCGACAGCATGCAGGATTCCCGGCTGGTCCGGCCGTTCGAACGAACAGCGGGCGACGAGGTACAAGCGGTCGCAGCCGACGCCCGCACGGTGGTCGACATCGCGCTGTCGTTGGCCAGGCAGGGGTGGTGGAGCGTGGGCATCGGCGTCGGTTCCGTCGAACAGCCGCTGCCGGAGAGTACGCGCGCAGGTCGGGGCCCGGCGTTCGAGGCGGCGCGCGACGCCGTGACCCGGGCCAAGAACGCGCCCGCGTCGATCGCGATCACCGCAGCCGACGCCGCATCGGAAAGCCGGAGCCGAGACGCCGAAACGGCCCTCACGCTGGTGGCCCTGCTCGTCACCGACCGCACCGACCAGGGTCACGCCGCGGTCGATCTGATGGCCGACGGTCATACCCAGAAAAGCGCCGCCGAAGTATTGGGGATCAGCAAGCAGGCCATGTCGCAACGACTGTCGGTGGCTCGGTGGACCATCGAGGCGGGCGGACGGGTCTTGGCCGAACGTCTGCTCGCCGAACTTGACACAGCACCAGGCCCTACGACAGGGGTTCACACAACACAGGGGGATGCATGACGGTCGTGACGTTGTTTCTGCTCGGAGCCGCGGCTGCTGCAGCCGTCGTACCGCCGCGTCGGCCCGTCCCGCACTGGCTTCCGGCGGCCGCAGCGACGATCCTGCTCGCAGCGGCGGCCGTCACCGGCGCGAACACGCACCCGGCGACAGGATTCGCGCTGGCCGCCACGTACGTGCTCACCGTCGCGGCAGCGCTGACCGGTGGCTCCCCCGTCGTCACGGCGGTCTTCCGACTGGCACGTCGGACGAACGGTCCGACTCCCGACGCCGCGGATCAGCCTCTGCACGGTGGTCGCACGATCGGAATCCTGGAACGCAGCGCGGTCGCGGCGTCGATCCTGGCCGGATGGCCCGAGGGCATCGCCATCGTGCTGGCGGTCAAGGGTCTTGCACGCTATCCCGAGCTACGCGGGGCTCAGGCGTCGGCAGCCTCGGAGCAGTTCATTATCGGCACGTTCACGAGCGTCATGTGGGCCGTAGCGGTGTGCGGCGTCGGTCAGGCGCTGGTGACGTGACACCAGCGGCCCGACGTCGGCGTCACTGCTGCTGTTCGGGATCCATCGACGGCGTGAGCGGTCCTGTCTCCGGCTGACGGGCGGACAGTTCGCCCAGATCGAGACCCTTCGTCAGACTCGGATCGGGCGCGAGAGACGTGTCGACCGGTGTCCGGGCGACGGCCTCGGCTGCCTTGACGGCTTCCGCCACGGCCGGGTCGGTCTTGGCCTCGAACCAGTCGGCGACCTCCGCCGAATCGTCCTCCGGCTTGGGCGCGACACCGCCGTCGGCACTGGGCTCGAAACGGAAGACTCCGTCCTCGCCCTGCGCGCCGAGGTTCTTCGCGAACCCCTTCAACGCATCCCCGAAGTCGCTGGGGATCATCCAGACCTTGTTCGCATCGCCCTGCGCCATCTGGGGAAGCGTCTGCATGTACTGGTACGCGAGCAGCTCGGGAGTCGGCTTGCCTGCCTTGATCGCGGCGAACACCTTCTCGATGGCCTTCGCCTGGCCCTGCGCCTGAAGGTATTTCGCGGCACGGTCACCCTGGGCGCGAAGGATGCGCGACTGGCGTTCGCCCTCGGCTGTCAGAATGGCAGCCTGCTTGGCGCCTTCGGCTGCGAGGATACGGCTCTGCTTGTCGCCCTCGGCGGTCTTGATGGCCGACTCTCGGTGGCCTTCGGCCGTCAGAATGGTCGCCCGCTTCTCTCGGTCGGCCTTCATCTGCTTCTCCATCGACTCCTGGATCGACGGCGGCGGATCGATGCTCTTCAGTTCGACGCGGGCGACGCGCAGGCCCCACCGACCCGTCGCTTCGTCGAGCACGCCGCGCAGCTGGCCGTTGATCGAATCGCGCGACGTCAGCGTCTCTTCCAGCGTCATACCACCGACGACGTTGCGCAACGTGGTCGTCGTGAGCTGCTCGACACCCACGATGTAGTTGTTGATCTCGTAGACCGCAGCCTGGGGATTGGTGACCTGGAAGTACACGACGGTGTCGATCGACACCGTCAGGTTGTCCTTCGTGATGACCGGCTGCGGAGGGAACGACACGACGCGCTCACGCAGATCGACCTTGGCCCTGATGCGATCGACGAACGGTACGAGGAACGTCAACTGACCGGACACCGTCTTCGAATAGCGCCCGAGCCGCTCGATGACCGCTGCGTCCGCTTGCGGAACGAGCGCAACGGATTTCGCGACCAGAACGACGACGAGCAGAACGATCACGCCGAGAACTATCAGTGCTGCCATGAAGCTACGGTCCCCTCCACACGACGGCGGTAGCGCCGTCTATTTCCATCACGGTCACGGTGGTGCCCGGTGCATACACCTCGGTCTCGTCGAGCGGACGAGCCGTCCACACTTCGCCGGCGAGCTTGATCTGTCCTTCGTGCGCCGAAACCTGTTCCAGCACAAGGGCACTCTTGCCGGTCAACGCGGCAGCGTTGGTCGGGAGAAGTGGCGGCTTCGCGAACTTGCGGAGCAGAATCGGCCTGACGCCGAGAACGAGGGCCAGCGACACGACGCCGAACACGAGCGCGTCGGCCCACACCGGAAAATCCGTCACGGCCGAAACCCCGGCGGTGGCCAGTGCGCCACCGGCGAGCATGAGCAGGAAGAAATCGCCCGTCAGTGCTTCGGCAGCCGCGAGTACCACTCCTGCGATGAGCCAGATGATCGCCGCCACACCGACCATACAACCACAAACCGGACATCCGGCGGCAGCGTCGCTGCGTACGGCGGTGTTCGGAAACGAACGCCGATCAGACCTCGGTGACGAAATCGACGAGACGCTCCACCGCGCCGATCAGCGGCGCCTCGAGATCGCGGAACGTCGACACCGACCCGTACACGTGTCGCCAACCGTCCTTGGGTGTCCCCCATCCGAGTTCGCGGCAGATACCGGTCTTCCAGTCCTCACCGCGAGGGATCTTCGGCCACGCGGCGATCCCGACCGCCTTCGGGCGCACCGCTTCCCACACGTCGATGTACGGATGGCCGGTGACGAGAACGTGCTCCCCGAGCGAGGTCGTCAGCCGAGACTCCTTCGAGCCCTCGACGAGGTGGTCGACCAGCACACCGACACGACGACCCGGCCCCGGCTGGAATTCGGCGAGCCGCTCCCCCAGATTGTCGAGTCCCTCCAAGTGTTCGACGACCACACCCTCGACCCGAAGATCGTGGCCCCACACACGTTCCACGAGGGCCGCGTCGTGCACTCCCTCGACCCAGATTCGGCTGGCACGCGCGGTACGAGCCCGCAGATTCTCCACCTTCGTCGAACCGGACGCCGATCGCGTCGATTCCTGCTTCTTCGGTGCCACCGCGCGCTCGAGCGTGACGCGTTTGCCGTCGATCATGAACGCCGCCTCGCGGAGCGCGAACAACCGCGTCGTGCGTGCCGCATCTTCCAGTCGGACGAAATCGCCGTCGTAGGTGCGCTCGAACCCGACGACCGCGCCGCAGAACCCGCTGGCTGCGTCCTCCACGACCAGTCCGCGCTCGGCCGGCACGCGAGGTGCGGGCACCTTTCGCATCCGGCTGTGCCCCGCAAGAATGTCTCCGCCGTACATGTCCACGGCGGATCACGGTATCGAAGGCCACCTCTGTGCGCCTGTCGCCACGCCGTCCTATGCTCGTGAGTCGTGAGTTCTCCCAGTGCAAGCCTCGCCGTGTGGGCCAGTTCGTGGCTGGCCGGAATCGGTGCGCCCGACGACGTGATCGACGCCATGACCGAATGGGCGCCGATGCATCTTCTCGTTGCAGGCGACGGCCCGTCCGCCGACGCCACCGGCTTGTCGTGGCCAAGTCCGCGCGCCGACGGCGTCGCGGGACTGCTCACCGTGATTCGACGTCACCTCCCCGCCGAGCGCACCGAACCCGGCATCGAGCTGTTGCTGCCGGGGCCCGGTGCCACGACCACCCATCTGCCGCCGGGAACGCCGTTCGCGCGCAGCGCCATCGGAGCGGAGCAGGCGGTCGTCGTCGGTGATCCCGGGGCCCGCGGTCTCGGCATCGTCCCCACGGTCGTGGGCCCCGACGTCCTGCGTTGGACGGTGTTCGTCATCGATGTCCCCGTGCACGCAGGCACCGATTTCACGTTGGGTGAAGCCGAGTACGCCATGCGTGAGGCCGTTCGCGGCGCAGCCGATGCGCTCGGGACGATGCAGTCACTGCCCACGCGATCCGAGCTCGGTGACCCGCGGGCCCGCATCGCGGCCGAGCTCGCCGAACTCTCTCGGCACCGCTACCCCGACGAGACACCGGAACGCGCGCTGCGCGTTCTCGAGTCCGCCGACCGTGTCGCAGCGATCCTGTCGGTGGCTCGCCATTCGTCGCCCACCGAGGAACCCACCGCGCACTCGGCGGCTGCGCGCGAGGACCTGATAAGACCGCTGTGGAACGCGGTTCGCTCCGCACGACTCGGCGCGATCTCCGCGAGTATCGCGTCGAGCGTTCCCCGACGCTGACGCCTGCGGGCGGTGTCGCCGCTGCCGTCAGGTCGCGGCCCCGGCACGAGTGGGACGTGCCGGTTGTTCGCAGCAGCGGAACGCGCAGCGAGACCCGTTGAGCGTCGATCCGTAGCGCGGAACCGTGCCCCGGCCACGTTCGTCGGCACCTGCGATGTGCTCGCGGACCAGCTCGACGACCATCTGCGCGAACCGTGCATCGGTACCCGGCGTCGCCGCCCGCGCGAACGCCATGTTCAGCTCGCGCGCTTTGTCCTTCGCCTCGGTGTCGAGATCCCACACCACTTCGAGGTGGTCGGAGACGAACCCGATCGGGCAGACGACGACGGCGTCGACGCCGTCACGCGACAACGATTCCAGATGATCGCAGATATCCGGTTCGAGCCACGGCACCTGCGGTGGACCCGAACGGGACTGCCACACGAGATCGAAGTCGTCGATGCCCGACGCGGCCGCCACGAGTCGCGACGCCTCGGCGACCTGCCTGCTGTACAGATGGCCACCGTCTTCCGGCGGACCTGCGTTCGCGTCGGCGGCGCTCGGAATGGAGTGCGCGGTGAACACGACCCGGGCGGTCTGCCGATGCTCTTCGGGAAGGGATTCCCGTGCCGCTGAGATGGCATCGGCGAACGCTGCGATCATCGCCGGATGGTCGTAGTACTGCCGAATCTTCACCAGGTCCGGGGCGCCGTCACCCGCGGCGTCACGGGCGCGCGCGACGTCCTCGTGATACTGCCTGCAGCCCGAGTAACCGCCCCACGCCGACGTCGGGAAGACGAGAGCACGCTCGACGCCGTCGGATGCCATCTGCGCGACGGTGTCCTCCACCATCGGATGCCAGTTCCGATTCCCGAAGTAGATCGGCAATTCGATTCCGGCCGCGGCCAACTCGGTCTCGATCGCCGCGATGATGTCGCGATTCAGAGCATTGATGGGAGACACTCCCCCGAAATGCATGTAGTGCTCGACGACCGCGTCGAGGCGCTCGGGGGGCACTCCGCGCCCGCGCGTGACGTTCTCCAGAAACGGTCGGACATGGGCTGGCTCTTCGGGGCCGCCGAACGAGAGAACGAGAAGAGCGTCGTAACCGGGGGACGTCGTCGTCATGGGCTCCATTGTGCGCCTGGCCCTCGTGTGACCGAACACGCACCGACCCCGAGTACGGGAAATGCGCGCCGCAGCGCGCATTTCCGGTAGTCGACGAGTGCTACATGCCTTCCGGCAGGTAGGTGTTGTGGCTGGCACCGCCGTCGACGTAGACGATGGAACCGGTCGTACCGGGGAGCCAATCGGACAGCAGCGCGACGACCGACTTGGCGACGACCGTCGGGTCGTCGTAGTTCCAGCCGATGGGCGAGGCGGCATCCCAGTACTCGTTGAGCTGGTTCATCTTCTTCGCGTCACCGGTTGCGGTGCCTGCGATGGCCTTCGCGGCGAGCGTGCGAATAGGGCCTGCCGCAACGAGATTCGAACGAATCTTCTTCGCCTCGCCGACCTCGCGAGCGACATAGCGGTTGACCGACTCGAGAGCGGCCTTCGCGACGCCCATCCAGTTGTAGTACGGCATCGCGGTGCGCGGATCGAAGTTCATGCCGACGATCGAACCGCCCTCGTTCATGACGGGCAGTGCTGCGCGAGCCAACGACGCGTAGCTCCACGCCGAGATCTCGAATGCCTTGGCGGCGTCGGGGCCTGGGCCGTCGAGGAACGGCTTGGCGTCCGGACCCATCAGCGTGCGCGGAGCGAACGCAATGGAGTGCAGAACGCCGTCGAGGCCCTCGGGTGCGACCTCACGGACGCGATCGGCCAGCGCCGCAAGGTGTTCCTCGTTGGTCGCATCGAGCTCGATGGCCGGCGGAACGGGCTGCGGCAGTCGCTGCGCGATGCGGTCGATCAGACGCAGCCGATCGAACCCGGTGATGATGACCTTGGCGCCCTGGTTCTGCGCCATGGCGGCAGCGTGGAACGCGATCGAGGCATCGGTGATGATGCCGGTGACGAGAATTGTCTTACCTTCGAGCAGTCCGCCCATGTGTCTTCCTTGTCGAAATCGGAAACGAATCGAGAAATGAAAAGCCGGATGACCGACGAGGGCTCAGTGGCCCATGCCCATGCCGCCGTCGACGGGGATGACCGCACCGGACACGTACGCCGAGTCGGGGCCCGCGAGGAAGCTGACGACGGCCGCCACGTCCTCGGGCTGGCCGAGACGCTGCAGCGGAATGAATTCCTTTGCCTTGCCGCGCAAGTCGTCGGGCAGGTCGGCGGTCATGTCGGTCTCGATGAATCCCGGCGAGACGACGTTCGCCGTGATCGAGCGCGAGCCGAGTTCACGCGTGATGGAACGAGCCATGCCGATGACACCGGCCTTGGACGCCGCGTAGTTGATCTGGCCCGGGCCACCGCCGAGCGCGACGACGGAACTCAGGAACACCATGCGGCCCCAGCGCGCACGCAGCATTGCGCGGTTGGCACGCTTGGCAACTCGGAACGCACCCGTCAGGTTCGCGTCGAGCACCCGCTCGAACTGCTCCTCGGTCATGCGCATCAGCAGCGTGTCGTCGGTGATTCCGGCGTTGGCGACGAGCACCTCGACGGGGCCCTGCTTCTCCTCGACCTCCTTGAACGCAGCGTCGACCGACTCGGAATCGGTGACGTCGCACTTCACGCCGAGAAGACCCTCGGGCGCTCCGGATCCGCGGTGCGTGACGGCGACCTTGTGACCGTCGGCGGCGAGCCGTTGTGCGATGGCGAGGCCGATGCCCCGGTTACCTCCGGTGACGAGTACCGATCGAGCGGTGAAGTCGGGTGTTGACATGTCTGCAACCTATCTGTTCGTGCGGAAATGGCAAAGCAGAGCTACTGGTGAGTAGTAACAGGGAATCACGGCAATCTTTGCCGCAGGACCAAAGCCGTGCCCAATCCTGTTGCGGTGAAAAGGACTCCGAGAATCAGCCACGGGCGACTCGCGTCGCCCCGCGTGATCTCGAACCCGATCTGCTCTTCGAGAGTGTCGTACACCGCACGCAGTTCCTCCAGCGACGACGCCGTGAAGAAACTTCCGCCCGACAGGTTCGCGATCTCTCGGAGCGACGGGTCGTCCACGGGAACAGGGACACGTTCGACACCGGAATCGTCCTCGATGTCGACGGTGCCGTAGCTCGTACCGAACGAGATGGTCGAGATCGGAACGTTCTTGTCCTTGGCCGCACGTGCGGCCGTGTAGCCGCCGCGGGGATCGTCCGGACTCTCGGGAACGGTCTGTTTGCCGTCGGACAACAGCACGATGCGTGCGGGCGGCGCCGCGTCACCGCCGCCCAGGACGGCACCGAGTGTGTCGATGGACTGCAGCGACGTGAAGATCGCCTCGCCTGTCGCGGTACGTTCGCTCAGCTGCAGCTTGTCGATGGCCGTCTTGGTCGCTTCGCGATTCGCCGTCGGCGAGACCAGCACCGACGCGGTGCCCGCGAACGCCACGAGACCGAGGTTGATGCCGGGCGTCAACCCGTCGGCGAACGACTTGCCTGCCTCCTGCGCGGCCGCCAGGCGCGACGGTTCGACGTCGGTGGCCTCCATCGACAGCGACACGTCGATGACGAGCATGACGGTCGCCCGGTTCCGCGGAACCTTCTGATCCGACGTGGGACCGGCGAGCGCAACCGTCAACAGCAGCAAGCCGACGAGGACCAGCGCGGTCGGAACATGCCGCCAATAGCCGGGACGCGTCGGCGCGACTTTCTCCAGCAGGTCCATGTTGGAGAAGCGCAACGTGTGCTTGTGCCGCGCGCGTTGCACGAGAACGTAACCGACGACGAGGCCGATCACGACGAGCAGGAACAGCAGCCACCACGGTGACGTGAAATCCGACAGACTCACCGGCGACCCACCCGAGCGTTGGTGACGGCACCCGCACCGAGCGTGTGACGCCGCGACGAGACGAAGCGGACGACGTCGGCGATCCAGTCGCCGTCGGTGCGGAGCGTCATCCGCGGTGCTCCGCAGCGACGCAACGCTCGTTCGACCTCGGACCGATGATTCGCTGCAGCCTCCGCGAAGTCCTCACGGAGACGCGGAGTCACGCTGAACTCGCGCGTGCGACCGGATTCGGGATCGTGCAACACCACATCTCCGATATCGGGTAGTTCGAGATCCCGCGGGTCCAGAACTTCGACGGCGAGCACATCGTGCCGAGCCGCGATGGCACGGAGCGAACGCTCCCAGTCGATCTCACCGAGGAAGTCACTGATGACGACAGCCATACCGCGCCGCCGCTGCGGCCGACGCAACGACTCGATCGCACCCCGCAGATCTCCGCGAACACCGTCCGCCGCGCTCGGCGTCGTCGCGATGGTTCGAAGCATCGACTGAAGGTGCACTCGGCCACCGCGCGCCGGAATACGCGTCGTGTTCTCTCCCGTCGCGACCACCGCGCCGATCCGGTTACCTCCACCGCTCGTCAGATGCGTGATCGCTGCCGCCGCGGCCACCGCGAGATCACGCTTCTCGCATCCCGTCGTGCCGAAGTCCAGGCTGGCCGACAGGTCGACGACCATCCATGTCTCGAGCTCTCGGTCCGCGACCGACTGCCGGACGTGTGGATGCGTCGTGCGAGCGGTGACGGACCAGTCCATCTGGCGTACGTCGTCGCCCGGCTGGTACTCGCGTGCGTCACCGGGCTCGGAGCCCGGCCCGGGAATCAACCCGAGGTGGTCTCCGTGCAGCACACCGTCGAGTCGACGACGCACCGTCAGCTCGAGAGTGCGGAGCGCCGCCGTCAGCGTCGGGTCCCGAAGCTCACCGCTGCGAAACGAGGGCGGACGCGCGTCGGACGACCGAGCGGCCGCGCCGGCTGCTGCCCCACTCACTGCTTCTGGCTACCCACGGCCGGAGAATTGCCAGCGGACTTGTCCAGGTTCGGCGCCGGTGCACCCTGCTGCCCGTTACCGGGGAACGGCGCCTGGCCCGGCTGTTGCGGTCCGTGCTGCTGCTGCGGTCCCTGCTGGTGCGGTCCGGGCTGCTGTGCGTGCGGCTGCTGCGGGGCGTGCGGGTGGGCAGGCGCCTGATGCGGCCCCTGCTGCTGCGTAACCGCTTGCTGCGAAACCTGTTGCTGCGGAACGGGAACGGCCTGCGGTGACACCTGAGGCAGACCCACCGTCTGCAGCACGCGCGTGATGACGTCCTCGGGTGTGACCTCGTCGGCGAGCGCGTCGTACGACAGCACGAGACGGTGACGCAGCACGTCGGGGATCACTTCGAGGACGTCCTGCGGGACGACGTAGTCGCGTCCACGGAGCAGCGCGAGCGCGCGGGACGCCGAGATGATGCCCAGCGTGGCACGTGGTGACGCGCCGTACGCGATCCAACTGGCGACGTCGTCGAGGCCCAGCTGTTCCGGGGTCCTGGTGGCGGCGATGACTCGGACGACGTAGTCGACGAGCGCATGATGCACGAACACCTGACTCGCGACGTTCTGCAGCCTGACCAGCTCGACGGGGTCGAGGATCTGCTTGGGTGTCGGCACTGCCGTTCCCATGCGGTAGACGATCTCGCGCTCTTCCTCGACCGACGGGTAGTCGACGACGATCTTGAACAGGAAGCGGTCGCGCTGCGCCTCGGGAAGCGGGTACACACCCTCGTTCTCGATCGGGTTCTGCGTCGCCATCACGAGGAACGGATCGGGCATCGGGAACGTCTTGCCGCCGATGGACACGTGCCGCTCGGCCATGACTTCGAGCAGCGCCGACTGCACCTTCGCGGGTGCGCGGTTGATCTCGTCGGCGAGGACGAAGTTCGCGACCACGGGGCCGAGTTCGGTGTCGAACTCCTCGCGGCCCTGCCGGTAGATGCGCGTACCGATCAGGTCGGTCGGTACGAGGTCGGGCGTGAACTGAACACGAGAGAACGATCCGCCGACCACTTTCGCGAAGGTCTCGACCGCGAGCGTCTTCGCCACGCCGGGAACGCCTTCGAGGAGAACGTGGCCACGGGCCAAAAGGCCGACCAGAATGCGCTCGACCAGCCGATCCTGGCCGACGATCACACGCTTGACCTCGTACACGGCCTTCTCGAGCGTCTGAACATCCTGGGCGAGAGCCGAGGTGTCCGTCCGGCTCGAACCGCCCCCGCTCGGCACACTGCCGTTCGGTTCGCTGCCGTCACGTGATGTCACCAAGAATTCACCGCTTTCATTCGCATCGTCTCTCGGGCACGTCGGTGTCCCCCGCCAACTATTCCAGGTGATTCTCTCGCGTGCCGGAAGGCCGAGGCCACCGGCGAACTACACCCGCTCAGGACACCATACGCACGGCGTACGGCGTCATGCCGTCGTATCGGACGGGTGAAACTTTGACGACGTCGCCCGATTGTGGCGCCTCGAGCATCTTGCCGTCGCCGAGATACAGCGCGACGTGCTGGCTCGCATTGGGACCGTAGAAGAGCATGTCGCCCCTCTTCATGTCCGAGGACGGCACCTGCTTGCCTGCCGTGTACTGGTAGCCGGTGTAATGCGGGAGCGAGATCCCGAGACCTGCGAACGCGTAGATCATGAGGCCGGAGCAGTCGAATCCGACCTTGTTGTAGTCGCCGTAGCTGTCGGCGACGCCACCGTCGCGGATGCCCTTGGTCGGGCCGTTCTCGTCGCCGCCGCCCCACGAGTACGGAACGCCGAGCTGCGACATACCGCGGTCGATCGCGAGCTCGATGGCGGCGCTTCCGGTGAGTGACGGGTTCGACTGGCCCGAACTGCGCGGCTTCTTCGGCGTCGGCGTCGCGGCGGTTCCCGAACTGCTGTCGCTGTCGCTGTCACCGATGCTGCTGGATTCGTCGTCGATGTCGGTGTGGGCTCGCTGGCCGGCGGCGGCAGCCGCGGCAGCTGCTGCCGCCGCCTGGTTCGCTGCGACCCTGGCGGCGGCCTGAACAGCAGCTTCTTTCGCGGCCGCGGCCGCGGCGACGATGGCGGCGTCTTCTGCAGCCTTCTGCTGCTCCCACGCCGAGTACGCCGCACGCTGACCTTGCAGACCGGCGACGTCGGACCGAGCCGCGTCGAGCTGCACCTGGGCAGCGTCACGCTGGCTCTCGATCGCGGCCTTCTGATCGGCCTGGGCCTGCAACGCGGCTCGGGCGACGGCGATCGCTTCTTCCGCTTCGGCCTTCTTGTTCTCGGCCTCGGCGGACGCGGCGTCGGCCTGCTGCTTGGATTCGCGTGCCGTCGACTCCTTGTTGGCTTCCTCGGCACGAGCACGCTGCAGACCGTCGAGCACCGCGTTCTGGCTGTTCGACAACACCCGCAACACCTGCGCGCGGTCGAGGATGTCGTCCGGGCCCGTCGAACCGAGGAACGACGCGACCGACGCGACTCCCGAGCCCTGCGTGTAGCTGGACCGAGCGAATTCGTCGAACTTCTGCTGCGCGGCTTGAATCTGGCCACCGGCGTCGGCGAGAGCCTGTTGCGCCGTCGCCACGACCTGCGCCGCCAGATCCGCCGCGTCGCGGGCGTTCTGGAGATCGACGAGCGCTTTGTTGACGTCCTCGCGCTTGATGGCGACGTCGTTGTCGAGCTGCGCCAACTGCTGGTTCGCGGCCGCAACCTGGTTGATCAGGTCACCGACCGCGCCGAGCGACGAGTCGACGCGCGAGCCGGCTGCGGCGAGGTCCGAATCGGACGGGTTGGGAGGTGGCGGTGGAACTGCGGCCGCGGTACCGGACACTGCGCCCATGAGCGCGACGACCAGGCCGGCCCCGACCAGTAGTCGAGCAGAACCCGAGAACGTCCTACGGCGAGTACTGCGGAATGCCCGTCGCCTCACAAATGTCTCCCTCGGTCCCGGCACTCGCGGCGTTCGATGAACGTCGTCGCCGGTCGAGCGGCCCGTCGCATCCACGTCGGATGCGTCTGCTCACTCGCCGAGCAGGAAGAAAGCACGCAGCAACACGACAGGTGCAGACCACGTCGGTCACACCCGAAGCATCGGTCGACCGTTTCCCCACGGATAGACCTCTGCCCTCTGCGACACTCCTTCCCCAGCAGTGCCAATGGCACCGTACGACACTTCGCCCACTAATGAAACTCCAGTCACAAAGAACACATTTGTAATTCGACCAGCGAAAACGCGCTGAACTCGGGTTATGCCGAAAACAGTTCTTCGGTCTTTTTCCGGGGATCGTGACCCCGATACGACGAACGCCCCGACCGCGTGGTCGGGGCGCTGTCGTGAACGGCTGCTACCGGTCGGCGGTCGGCCGATGCTCGACCGACGTGTGCCGACGAACCTTGGCGACCGCGGTGGCCGCGGCTGCACCGGCGACGACGACCACGATGGCGCCGGTCATGAGCGCCCACGGAGTCTGGTCCCCGGTCAGGGTGTCGACGAAGTTGTCCGCCGCCACGACGGGGTCACCGGTGTACGTGCGGTCCTGTCCGGCTTCCAGCACGACGCGCGAGACGGAATCGCTGAACGATCCGACCTGCCCCGGACTCAGCACGAGAACCGTGCCGCCGTCCTGCGCGCCCACGGCCGTCGCCAGATCTCGGAGTTGCGAATCGTGCGACGCGTTCTGTTCGACGACGACGATGCTCAGATCGATGCCGTTGTCCTCCGCGCGCTGGACCGCATCGAGCAAACCGTCTTCGACGGAAGCAGGTGCGCTCACTCCGGTTGCCTCGACCGCAGCCACGATCGAATCCACGTCGACACCCGGCGGGATGTCCGCGGCAAGGGGAACGAAGGCCGCGAGCGGAGCAATGGCGTGGATCGGTTCAGGCATCTCTCGTCCAGTCGGATCTAGGAAAGGAATGTCGGGGGCGGAAGCGACCGCACCGCACAGACCATAGCGTCACGGGGCGTCCTCGAGTCGTCGGCCCGCCGGTCCCACGCCGGAGAGACTGAGGCTGCCCTGCATTGCGAACCCACAGCAACTACACGAAAATCGACCCCGAACGGCAACCGCAAGAACATGTAGGCTGCCCTTCGTTTCAACCGGACAAGCGTACTGTTAGACTCGAGAACGAGACGTTCACCCGCGCCAACCGGCCCGCGACGTACGCCTCGCTTCAACCGTCGACACAGCCCCGTCGGCGGTGTGCCTCATAGACGAGTGGAGCTGAAGTGACCGCCAGTAATGATTCATTCGGTGCAAAGGGCACCCTCGAAGTCGGAGAGAACTCGTACGAGATCTTCCGTCTGTCGGCCCTGCCCGGCGCCGAGAAGTTGCCCTACGCGCTGAAGGTCCTCGCGGAGAACCTCCTTCGCACCGAGGACGGTGCCAACATCACCGCCGACCACATTCGTTCGATCGCGTCGTGGGACCCGTCCGCGGACCCCAGCATCGAAATCCAGTTCACCCCTGCACGTGTCATCATGCAGGACTTCACCGGCGTTCCCTGTGTCGTCGACCTCGCCACCATGCGCGAAGCTGTGACGACTCTCGGCGGCGACCCGAACAAGGTCAACCCGCTGTCCCCCGCCGACATGGTCATCGACCACTCGGTCATCCTCGACGTCTTCGGCAAGGCCGATGCCCTCGAGCGCAACGTCGATCTCGAATACGAGCGCAACGGCGAGCGTTACCAGTTCCTGCGTTGGGGCCAGGGCGCGTTCGACGACTTCAAGGTCGTCCCCCCCGGCATGGGCATCGTCCACCAGGTCAACATCGAGTACCTGGCACCGACGGTCATGACCCGCAAGGGCCAGGCCTACCCCGACACCTGTGTCGGCACCGACTCGCACACCACGATGGTCAACGGCCTCGGCGTGCTGGGCTGGGGCGTCGGCGGTATCGAGGCCGAGGCAGCCATGCTGGGCCAGCCCGTCTCGATGCTCATCCCCCGCGTCGTCGGGTTCAAGCTCTCCGGTGAGATCCAGCCGGGCGTCACCGCGACCGACGTCGTGCTGACCGCTACCGACATGCTGCGCAAGCACGGCGTGGTCGGCAAGTTCGTCGAGTTCTACGGCAAGGGCGTGGCCGAGGTTCCTCTGGCCAACCGCGCGACGCTGGGCAACATGAGCCCCGAATTCGGTTCCACCGCAGCGATCTTCCCGATCGACGACGAGACCATCAACTACCTGCGCCTCACCGGCCGCAGCGACGAGCAGATCGCTCTCGTCGAGGCGTACGCCAAGGAGCAGGGCCTCTGGCACGACCCGGACAACGAAGCCGAGTACTCCGAGTACATCGAGCTCGACCTCAGCACTGTCGTCCCCTCGATCGCAGGCCCGAAGCGTCCGCAGGACCGAATCCTGCTGTCGGACTCCAAGGTCGCGTTCCGCAAGGACATCCACAACTACGTGGAGGAGAACTACCCGGCCGAGCACACCCAGCTCGACGAGGCAGTCGAAGAGTCGTTCCCGGCGAGCGATCCGGCCGTGCTGTCCTTCGCCGACGACGGTGCCGTCGACGTTCAGTCGGCCGCCAACGGCTCCGAGGGTCGCCCGACCAAGCCGGTCAAGGTCGTCACCGACGAGGCCGGAGAGTTCGTTCTCGACCACGGCGCCGTGGTCGTCGCGGGTATCACCTCGTGCACCAACACCTCCAACCCGTCGGTCATGCTCGGAGCTGCGCTGCTCGCACGCAACGCCGTCGAGAAGGGTCTGTCGACCAAGCCGTGGGTCAAGACCAACATGGCTCCGGGCTCGCAGGTCGTCACCGACTACTACGAGAAGGCCGGCCTGTGGCCGTACCTCGAGAAGCTCGGCTACTACCTCGGCGGCTACGGATGCACCACGTGCATCGGCAACACCGGCCCGCTGCTCGAGCCGATCTCCAAGGCGATCAACGACAACGACCTGTCCGTCACCGCGGTTCTCTCCGGAAACCGTAACTTCGAGGGTCGCATCTCCCCCGACGTCAAGATGAACTACCTGGCTTCGCCTCCGTTGGTCATCGCGTACGGTCTCGCCGGAACGATGGACTTCGACTTCGAGAGCGACTCGCTCGGAACGGATCAGGACGGCAACCCCGTCTACCTGAAGGACATCTGGCCGTCCTCGCAGGAGATCGAGGAGACCATCCAGTCCGCGATCAGTCGGGACATGTTCAGCAAGTCCTACGAGACGATCTTCGCCGGCGACAGCCGTTGGCAGAACCTCGAGACGCCCGAGGGCGACACCTTCGCGTGGGACGAGAACTCGACGTACGTCCGCAAGGCTCCGTACTTCGACGGCATGACGATGGACCCGGCCCCCGTCGAGGACATCAAGGGTGCACGCGTTCTGGCACTGCTCGGCGACTCGGTCACCACCGACCACATCAGCCCGGCAGGCCCGATCAAGTCCGGTACCCCGGCCGCGCAGTACCTCGACGCGCACGGCGTCGAGCGCAAGGACTACAACTCCCTCGGCTCGCGTCGCGGTAACCACGAGGTGATGATTCGCGGAACGTTCGCGAACATCCGTCTGCGCAACCAGCTCCTCGACGACGTCTCGGGCGGTTACACCCGCGACTTCACGCAGGACGGCGGCCCGCAGGCGTTCATCTACGACGCGTCGCAGAACTACCAGGCAGCGGGCATCCCGCTCGTCGTGCTGGGTGGCAAGGAGTACGGCTCGGGATCGTCGCGTGACTGGGCCGCCAAGGGCACCCGTCTGCTCGGCGTCAAGGCCGTCATCACCGAGTCGTTCGAGCGCATCCACCGCTCGAACCTCATCGGCATGGGCGTTGTCCCGCTTCAGTTCCCGGCCGGTGAGAGCGCCGCGTCGCTGAAGCTCGACGGCACCGAGACGTTCGACATCGTCGGCATCGAGAAGCTGAACGAGGGCGTCACGCCGAAGACGATGGCCGTGACCGCCACGAAGGAAGACGGCACCAAGATCGAGTTCGACGCCGTCGTGCGCATCGATACCCCCGGTGAGGCGGACTACTACCGCAACGGTGGCATCCTGCAATACGTGCTGCGCAACATGATTCGCGGCTGATCGGTTCCTCGACCGCAGTAGTGATCTGCTCCGTCACGGCGATGGACCCGGAAGTGGCTTCTTCCGGGTCCATCGCCGTTCGGCGGAGATTTCATCGAGAGTAGGAACGACAAAGTGCCCAAGGTCAGTGAAGATCAGTTGGCCGCCAGACGAAGCGAGATACTCGACGGCGCCCGACGATGCTTCGGCGAGTTCGGCTACGAAGGCGCGACGGTACGGCGCTTGGAAGAGGCCACCGGGCTGTCGCGAGGGGCGATCTTCCACCATTTCAAGGACAAGGACGGCCTGTTCCTCGCGCTTGCGCAGGAGGATGCCCGACGCATGGCCGAGGTCGCGGCGAACCAGGGTCTCGTCCAGGTCATGAGAGACATGCTCGCCGAGCCCGATCGGTTCGAGTGGCTCGGAACCAGGTTGGAGATCGCGCGCCGACTGAGGACCGACCGCGAGTTCCGGGAGAGCTGGTCGGAACAGTCGGCCGAACTCACCGATGCGACTCTCGCCCGCCTCGAGCGGCAGAAGACCGCGGGCCGTCTACGCGACGACGTCCCGAAAGATGTGGTGCTCGAATACCTGGATCTGGTGCTGGACGGCCTCGTCGCGCGCATCGCGTCGGGACAGAACGGCAGCAACCTGTCCGCAGTTCTCGATCTCGTCGAGGAGTCCGTGCGGAAGTCGGACACGAACAACTAATCCGGCCGCGCGGACTTACGTCGGTTCGGACCACCGCGCGTACGCAGCGGTGTGTCCGACTCGGCCAACACCTTGTGCACGAATCCGTAGGAGCGACCGGTCTGCTCGGCGAGCGATCGAATGCTCGCACCCGACGCGTACCGGTCCACGAGCATCGCCCGCAGCCGATCACGCGAATCCCCGGTGATACGAGTGCCTTTCGTGTACTCGGCACCGACCGCGGACACAGCTCCCGCACGTGGATCACCGTTCGGGATGGTCCCTCGTGGTTGTGCGCGGCCCATGGCGTCCTCCAGTCAGCGAACCTCACTCACCGAAAACCCCCCGTGACTTCAGGGTAGAGGAGGTCACCGGACGCCATCGGAGAACAGCCGAATCGTCCGAAGCGACCGGTCAGGCCAGCTGAATGAGCTCCAGGTAGTCCTGAGACCAGTGATCCTCGGTACCGTCGGGCAGCAGGATCACACGCTCGGGCGAGAGCGCCTCGGCTGCACCCGGGTCGTGCGTCACGAGGACGACGGCACCCTTGTAGCTGCGCAGCGCGTCGAGAACCTGCTCTCGCGAGATCGGATCGAGGTTGTTGGTGGGCTCGTCGAGCAGCAGCACGTTGGCGGCCGACGACACCAGACCCGCCAGGGCGAGGCGAGTCTTCTCACCACCGGACAGCGTGCCTGCGGGCTGCTCCAACTGCGGGCCGGTGAACATGAACGCACCCAACAGCGACCTGAGCTCCTGCTCCCCCGTGTCCGGCGCCGCGTGTCGGATGTTCTCCCACACCGACGCGTTGTCGTCGAGGGTGTCGTGCTCCTGCGCGAAGTACCCGACGCGTAGACCGTGGCCGGGTTCCAGCTGACCGGAATCGGATTTCTCCGATCCGGCCAGGATGCGCAGGAGCGTCGTCTTGCCCGCACCGTTCAGTCCGAGCACGACGACGCGGCTGCCGCGGTCGATGGCGAGGTCGACACCGGCGAAGATCTCGAGCGATCCGTACATCTTCGTCAGGTTCGAGGCCATCAGCGGGGTCTTGCCGCACGGTGCCGGTTCGGGGAAGCGGATGTGGGCGACCTTGTCCGACACGCGCTCGGCATCGAGGTTGGCCAGCAACTTGTCGGCCCGCTTCGCCATGTTCTGTGCTGCAACGGCTTTCGTCGCCTTGGCGCCCATCTTGGCCGCCTGGGCGCGCAGCGCGCCCGCCTTCTTCTCGGCGTTGGCGCGCTCGCGGCGTCGACGCTGCTCGTCGGTCGCCCGGGCGTCGATGTACTTCTTCCAGTTCATGTTGTAGATGTCGGCCTCGCCGCGGACGGCGTCGAGGAACCAAACACGGTTGACGACGTCCCCCAGCAGTTCGACGTCGTGGCTGATCACGATCAGACCGCCCTCGTGGTTCTGCAGGAAGCTACGAAGCCAGTTGATCGAGTCCGCGTCGAGGTGGTTCGTCGGCTCGTCGAGCAGCAACGTGGTGGTGGATCGACCGCCGCTACCGTCGGACGCCGCGAACAGGATGCGCGCCAATTCCACGCGACGACGCTGACCACCCGACAATGTGCGCAGCGGCTGAGCCAGGATGCGGTCGGGCAGACCGAGACTGTTCGAGATGCGTGCGGCCTCGCTCTCCGCCTCGTACCCGCCCAGCGACGCGAACCGCTCTTCGAGGGAGCTGTATTTGCGCACGGCCTTGTCGAGGCGGTTGTCGTCGACGAGCTCGGCCATCAGAGCTTGCTGCTTCTCCATCTGGCGCAGCAGCGTGTCCAGGCCGCGAGCGGAGAGCACCCGGTCCTTGGCCAGGACGTCGAGGTCTCCTTCTTTCGGATCCTGCGGCAGGTACCCGAGCTCGCCCGTACGCACGACCTGGCCGGCGTACGGTTCGCCCTCGCCCGCCAGAATCCGGAGCGTGGTGGTCTTGCCTGCACCGTTACGGCCGACGAGACCGATCCTGTCACCTGCCTGGACGCGCAGTGCAGGTCCAGGGGCTGAGAGCAACGTGCGGACACCGGCACGAACTTCCAAGTCGGTGGCGGTGATCACGCATGAGCTCCTAGCGATAGCGGGCAGGTCCGAACGTCGACGCGATCGGCTTTGCTACGAATGGTGCCCGGACGGTGACCCGAGCAACCACTCATTTTAGCCGCTCCCGGAGTGTGCTCCCGCCACTATGGGCCGTGACCCCGGTAACGTCTGGCGCATGACCACCGCGAACACAGCAGACGAGAAGGACCTTGCCGGACGAGTTGCTCTGGTCACAGGGGCGAGTCGAGGCATCGGAAAGGCGATAGCGGCCGAGTTGCTCGCCCGCGGCGCCTCGGTCACGATCACCGCGCGAAAGCCGGAACCGCTGGCCGACGCGGCCCGCGACCTCGGCGCCGAGGCCGGCGACGCAGCGAGGGTGCACGCCGTACCGGGAAACGCGGGCGACGCGGATTCACGACGTGACGCGGTGACGCAGACGATCGAGCAGTTCGGCTCGATCGACATTCTCGTCAACAACACCGGCATCAACCCCGTGTACGGCTCGCTGATGGACGCCGACCTCGACGGCGTCAAGAAGATCTTCGACACCAACGTCGTCGCCACCCTCGGATTCGTGCAGGAGGCCTATCGCCAGTGGATGGGCGAGCACGGCGGGGCGGTCGTCAATCTCGCCAGCGTGGCAGGCCTTCGGTCCACCGGTGTGATCGCCGCCTACGGTGCGTCGAAAGCTGCGCTGATCCGGTTGACCGAAGAACTCGCCTGGCAGCTCGGCCCGTCGATTCGCGTCAACGCAGTCGCACCCGGCGTCGTGAAGACCAAGTTCGCGGAGGCGCTGGTCGCGGCGGGCGAGGACAAGGCCGCGGCGATGTACCCGATGAAGAGGCTCGGGACTCCCGAGGATGTCGCGTCGCTGGTCGGGTTCCTCGTGTCCGACGCGTCGTCGTGGATCACCGGCGAGACGATTCGCGTCGACGGCGGCCTGCTGGCAACCGGCGGGCTGTGAACGAGCCCGCACCGCACCGGCGATCGGCCGACCTCGTCGTCATCGGCATGGGGCCGGCAGGCCGGTCTCTGATGCACCGCGCCGAGGCGTCCGGCATCGATGTCCTGGGCATCGACGCGCATCCGAATCGAACGTGGACTCCCACCTATTCCGCGTGGGCGGACGAGCTACCGAGTTGGCTTCCTCTGTCCGTTGCGGCGTCGTCCACCACGCGGCCGGCGGCATGGACGACGCGCAGGCAGGCGATCGAGCGCACCTACTGCGTCCTGGACACGCCGGCGCTGCAGCGTGCTCTCGTCGTGGATCCCGCCAGGGTCGTCGCCGCCACCGCGACCGACGTGCGCTGCCATCAGGTGACGCTCGCAGACGGACGAGTCATCCACGGGCGCACCGTCGTCGACGCGCGGGGTTCGGTCGGAATGGCCGGCCTCGCGGAACAAACGGCATACGGCGTCGTCGTCGAGCGGCATGTGGGCGAGAAACTGCTCGAAGGTGAGGGCGCCTGGTTCATGGACTGGCGGTCCGACAACGGATCCGACCCCGCCGACACACCGAGCTTCCTCTACGCCGTCGCGCTCGACGAACACCGAATCCTGCTCGAGGAGACGTGCCTCGTCGGAGCGCCTGCGCTCACGTCGGATGTGTTGCGCGACAGGCTTGTCCAGCGCCTGAGCACACGCGGACTCGACCTGACCGGCGACGAAGCCGTCGAACGCGTGAAATTCGCGGTCCAGCCCCCTCCGCGCGACCGGGCGGATCGCGGGGTGCGGCGGTTCGGAGCACGCTCGGCGTCGATGCACCCGGCCACCGGATACAGCGTCGCCGCATCGCTCGCGACGACGGATGCATTCCTCGCCACGGTGACGAGCGGCCGCTCTGGACATTCGCCGTCCATCTGGGCCGTTCAACGTCTGCGCAACCTGGGCCTGCGGACGGCGCTGAATCTGGAGGCTCGTCAGATTCCGGATTTCTTCGCGAGTTTCTTCGAGTTGTCGGTACCCCTTCAGACGGCCTATCTGTCGGGCGGAAACGACCTGCGCGGCACGCTGGGCGCCATGATGCGCATGTTTCCGACGCTGCCCCCGAGTGCGCGGTTGGCGATCGCGAGAACGGTCGCCGGCAGATGAATCGGTCCCTTCGCTCGACACGGCTGTCGTTTCTCGGGAATCATGAACCCCATGCGTAGCATCTGGAAAGGATCGATCGCCTTCGGACTCGTCAACGTGCCGGTGAAGGTCTATTCGGCGACGGAGACCCACGACATCAGGTTCCACCAGGTGCACGCGAAGGACGGCGGCCGCATCAAGTACGACCGGGTGTGCTCCGAATGCGGAAAGTCGGTGCAGTTCGCCGACATCGACAAGGCGTACGACTCCCCCGACGGTGATCGGGTCGTCCTGACCGACGAGGACTTCGACAAACTACCGGCAGCGGAGAAGCACGAGATACCGGTGCTCGAATTCGTTCCGACCGATCAGATCGATCCGATTCTCTACGACAAGAGCTATTTTCTCGAGCCCGATTCGACGTCGCCGAAGGCCTACGTGCTGTTGAGGCAGACCCTTCTCGAAACCGAACGGACCGCGCTCGTGCACTTCACGCTGCGCCAGAAGACCAGGCTCGCCGCGCTGCGCGTCCGCGACGAGACACTGGTCATTCAAACTCTTCTGTGGCCCGACGAGGTGCGTGCAGCGGAGTTCCCGTCGCTCGACGACGCACCCGAGGCACGTCCGCAGGAAGTGAAGATGGCGACGTCGCTGGTGGAGAGCATGTCGTCGGACTTCGATCCGACCGAGTTCACCGACGACTACCAGATCGAACTCCGCAAGCTGCTCGACGACACCATCGCGAACGGTGGTGAAAAGGTCATCCACACCGAGGAAGAGACGTCCGACGACGGCGAGGACGCCGAGGTGGTCGACCTGGTCGCGGCACTGCAGCGCAGTGTCGAGGCCGCGGGCCGGAACGCCAAGAGTTCGTCCACGGAATCGTCCGGGAAGTCCGCCGCGAAGAAGGCACCTGCCAAGAAGGCAGCGGCGAAGAAGACACCCGCGAAGAAGGCCCCCGCCAAGAAGACGGCAGCGAAGAAAACTGCCGCCAAGAAGTCGTCCGGTGGCACGAGCGAGACGCGCAAGGGCGCCTGAGCAGAACGTAGTGGCAGAACGAAGAACGCTCCGCGTCATGTTTCCGACGCGGAGCGTTTCTCGTGCTGAGGTGAAGCGTTTCGATCGCTAGACGGTGAAGCCGAGTGCGCGGAGCTGCTCGCGTCCGTCCTCGGTGATCTTGTCCGGGCCCCACGGCGGCATCCAGACCCAGTTGATCTTCAGATCCGCGCACAGGCCGCTGCGCACGAGAGCACCGCGGGCCTGGTCCTCGATGACGTCCGTCAGCGGGCACGCCGCCGACGTCAGCGTCATGTCGATCGTGACGATCTCTTCGTCGTCGACCTTGATGTCGTAGACGAGGCCCAGGTCGACGACGTTGATGCCGAGCTCGGGGTCGACGACGTCGCGCATGGCTTCTTCGAGGTCCTCGAGAACCTTGATCTCTTCGGGGGTGAGCGGAGCAGCGGCGGTCGTGTCCTCTGCTGCTGTCTCGGGTGCTTGTGGTTCGGTCATGCCTGTCCTCCGGATCGAGCGGGAGCTTCTTCTACTATTCGAACAACCGCGTCCTTGAAAGCCATCCACCCGAGCAGCGCGCACTTGACGCGTGCGGGGTACTTCGACACTCCGGCGAATGCGATTCCGTCGCCAAGGACGTCCTCGTCACCCTCGACGCTACCCCGGCTTCCGACCATCTCGCCGAACGCGTCGACGATGCGCAGAGCCTCGGGGACCGCCAATCCGACGACCTGATCGGTGAGGACGGACGTCGCCGCCTGGCTGATGGAGCAGCCCTGACCGTCGTAGGACACGTCCGCGACGGTGCCCGCGTCGTCGATGTGCACGCGGAGAGTGACCTCGTCACCGCACGTCGGGTTGACGTGATGCACCTCGGCACCGAACGGCTCACGTAGGCCGCGGCCGTGCGGGTGTTTGTAGTGGTCCAGGATCACGTCCTGGTACATCTGTTCCATTCGCATCTCAGGCCACCTCACCGGTTCCGAAGAACCTCTGCGCTCGCTCGATGGCGGCGACCAGGGCATCGACTTCGTCGAGCGTGTTGTAGAGCGCGAACGACGCCCTGGCGGTGGCCGCGACCCCGAATCGACGATGCAGTGGCCACGCGCAGTGATGTCCGACGCGGATGGCGACGCCCTCGTCGTCGAGAATCTGACCGAGGTCGTGCGCGTGGATTCCGTCGACGACGAACGAGATGGCCGAACCCCGATCGACGTTGTCCGTCGGGCCGACGACCCGTACCCCGTCGAGTGCGGCGAACCGCTCCAAGGTCGCGCCGACCAAGCTGTGCTCGTGACCGGCGATGCGTGACATACCGATCTTGCCGAGGTAGTCGACCGCGGCACCGAGACCGACGACCTGCGACGTCATCGGCACGCCGGCCTCGAAACGCTGCGGCGGCGGCGCGTACGTGGTCTTCTCCATCGTCACGGTCTCGATCATCGACCCGCCGGTGATGAACGGCGGCATCGCGTCGAGCAAGGCGGCCTTGCCGTACAGGACGCCGACGCCGGACGGGCCGAGCATCTTGTGCCCGGAGAACGCCGCGTAGTCGACGTCGAGTGCATGGAAGTCGACGGTCATGTGCGGAACCGACTGGCACGCGTCGAGCACGACGAGCGCGCCGACGGCTCGAGCACGGCGAACCAGCTCGGCCACCGGTGCAACGGCACCGGTCACGTTCGACTGGTGAGTGAACGCGACGACCTTGACGGCGTCGGTCAGCTCGAGCGAATCGAGATCGATGCGTCCGTCGTCGGTGACGCCGTACCAGCGCAGTGTGGCACCCGTTCGACGCGCGAGTTCCTGCCACGGAACGAGGTTGGCGTGGTGCTCGAGTTCGGTGATCACGATCTCGTCACCGGGACCGACCCGGTGCTCGAACCGATCGTCTCCGAACACATGCGTGACGAGGTTCAACGACTCGGTGGCGTTCTTGGTGAACACCAACTCGTTCACGTCGGCGCCGACGAACGACGCGATGGCCGCGCGGGCACCTTCGTACGCGTCGGTTGCCTCTTCGGCCAGCTGATGCGCGCCGCGGTGAACCGCGGCGTTGCACGTCACCAGAAAGTCACGTTCGGCGTCGAGCACCTGTACCGGACGCTGCGATGTCGCGCCGGAATCGAGGTACACCAAAGGCTTGTCGTCGCGGACGGTTCGCCCGAGGATCGGAAAGTCGGCGCGAATCGTGTCGACGTCGAACGCATCGTCCTTCGAAGCCACCGGTGCCTCCGTCCTCACAATGTCGCGGTCTGCGTGAATCCTGCGTATCCGTTCGTCTCGAGCTCGTCGGCCAGCTCGGCGCCGCCCGACTGGACGACCTTGCCGCCGACGAACACATGCACGAAATCGGGCTTGATGTAGCGCAGGATTCGCGTGTAGTGCGTGATCAGCAGAACGCCGCCGTCCTCGCGCTCCCGGTAGGTGTTGACGCCCTCGGACACGACGCGCAGCGCGTCGACGTCCAAGCCGGAGTCGGTCTCGTCGAGGATCGCGATCTTCGGCTTGAGCAGACCGAGCTGCAGGATCTCGTGGCGCTTCTTCTCGCCACCGGAGAAGCCTTCGTTGACGCTGCGCTCGGCGAACTCTTCCTTGATCTCGAGTTCGCCCATGGCGGTCTTGACTTCCTTGACCCAGTGACGCAGCTTCGGCGCCTCGCCGCGGACCGCGGTCGCGGCGGTGCGCAGGAAGTTCGACATCGAGACGCCGGGCACCTCGACCGGGTACTGCATCGCCAGGAAGAGTCCTGCGCGAGCCCGCTCGTCGACGGACATCTCGAGCACGTCTTCACCGTCGAGGGTGATGCTGCCCGACGTCACGGTGTACTTGGGGTGGCCGGCGATCGCGTACGACAGCGTCGACTTGCCGGATCCGTTCGGACCCATGATCGCGTGGGTCTCGCCGGACTTCACGGTCAGATCGACGCCCTTGAGGATGTCGATGGACGGGGCGGTCGGATCCGACTGCGCGACGCTGACGTGCAGGTCGCGGATTTCGAGCGTGGACATCTGTAGTTCCTTCGAAGTGTGAGAGGTGGGCTCAAGCGCCGGTGACGGCGAGTTCGATCTCGATGGCGGCGTCGAGACGCTCGCGCACGGCGGGCACCGGAATACGTTCGATGATCTCGTGGAAGAAGCCGCGGACGATCAGACGTCGGGCTGCGTCCTCGGAGATTCCGCGAGCGCGCAGATAGAACAGCTGCTCGTCGTCGAATCGTCCCGTTGCACTGGCGTGTCCTGCACCGAGGATCTCGCCGGTCTCGATCTCGAGGTTCGGCACCGAATCGGCGCGCGCACCGTCCGTCAGAACGAGGTTCCGGTTGAACTCGAACGTGCTGGTGTCCTCGGCCTCGGCGCGAATGAGCACGTCGCCGATCCAAACGGTGTGCGCGTCCTGCTTGCCCGGACCGGTCTCGCCCTGCAGCGCACCCTTGTAGAGAACGTTGGACTTGCACTTCGGCGCCGTGTGATCGACCAGCAGTCGCTGCTCGAGGTGCTGGCCGGCGTCGGCGAAGTAGAGGCCGAGGAGTTCGGCGTCGCCACCGGGTGCGTCGTAGTGCACCGTCGGGCTGACGCGAACCAGATCGCCACCCAGGCTGACGTTGAAGTGCCGCAACACCGCATCGCGCCCGAGCCGAGCGTGATGTGCCGCGACGTGGACGGCGTCCTGCTGCCAACTCTGCAGCAGCACCACGGTGAGCTGCGCGCTGTCGCCGACGACGAACTCGATGTTCTCGGCATACGTGCCGCTGCCGACCTGGTCGACGACGACGGTTGCCTTCGCAAACGGTTCGAGCCGAATCTGCAGGTGACCGAATGCGATCGCGTCGGCACCCGGGCCGGTGACGGTGACGTCGATCGGCTCGGCGATCTCCTGCTCGCGCGCCACGGTCACGACGGTCGCATCGGCGAACGACGAAAACGCTTGCGCCGCAATACGATCGGCGGGCACACCGGCCACGCCGAGACGGTCGTCGTCGCGACCGACCTTCTCGACGGTGACGCCGTCCACCGCGGTGACCGCGATGTCGGAGCCGGCGGTGGCGACAGCGGAACCGTCGTGCAGGCCACGGAGTCGACGCAGAGGCGTGAACCGCCACAGCTCGTCACGTCCCGACGGCACCTCGAACGCGTTCACGTCGTAGGAGGTGAACTGAGCGCCCTTGTTGGCGACCAGCTTCGACTTGTCTTCCTTCGCGCCGGGGTTCTCGGACGCCACTGCGCCCTGCACTCCCGTGAGGGGACCCTGCGCGCCTGTTGCGGGGTTGGTCACTTAACCGACCGATCCTTCCATCTGAAGCTCGATGAGCCGGTTGAGCTCGAGCGCGTATTCCATGGGGAGCTCGCGAGCGATCGGCTCGACGAATCCGCGAACGACCATCGCCATCGCCTCGTCCTCGGTGAGGCCGCGGCTCATCAGGTAGAAGAGCTGATCGTCGCTGACCTTCGAGACCGTCGCCTCGTGTCCCATCGAGACGTCGTCCTCACGGATGTCGACGTACGGGTAGGTGTCCGAGCGGGAGATCGTGTCGACGAGCAGTGCGTCGCACTTGACCGTCGAACGCGAGCCGTGTGCGCCCTTGTTGATCTGGATCAGACCGCGGTAGGACGTGCGTCCACCACCGCGTGCGACGGACTTGCTGACGATGTTCGACGACGTGTGCGGCGCGAGGTGCAGCATCTTCGACCCGGTGTCCTGGTGCTGGTCCGGACCGGCGAACGCCACCGACAGAACCTCGCCCTTGGCGTGCTCGCCCGTCATCCAGACGGCCGGGTACTTCATCGTGACCTTGGAACCGATGTTGCCGTCGATCCACTCCATCGTCGCCCCTGCTTCTGCCTTGGCGCGCTTGGTGACGAGGTTGTAGACGTTGTTCGACCAGTTCTGGATGGTCGTGTAGCGGCAGCGACCGCCCTTCTTGACGATGATCTCGACGACGGCGGAGTGCAGCGAGTCCGACTTGTAGATCGGCGCGGTGCATCCCTCGACGTAGTGCACGTACGCACCCTCGTCGACGATGATCAGCGTGCGCTCGAACTGACCCATGTTCTCGGTGTTGATGCGGAAGTACGCCTGCAGCGGGATGTCGACGTGGACGCCCGGCGGCACGTAGATGAACGAGCCACCCGACCACACGGCCGTGTTGAGCGCCGAGAACTTGTTGTCACCGGCGGGAATGACGGTTCCGAAGTACTCGCGGAACAGCTCCGGCTGCTCCTTCAGAGCGGTGTCGGTGTCGAGGAACAGCACACCCTGAGCTTCGAGATCCTCACGGATGGAGTGGTAGACGACCTCGGACTCGTACTGTGCCGCGACGCCCGACACGAGGCGCTGCTTCTCGGCCTCGGGGATGCCGAGCTTGTCGTAGGTGTTCTTGATGTCCGACGGCAGATCGTCCCACGTCGCTGCCTGCTTCTCGCTGGAGCGGACGAAGTACTTGATGTTGTCGAAGTCGATTCCGTCGAGGTCGGAACCCCACGACGGCATCGGCTTGCGATCGAAGGTCTTGAGGGCCTTCAGCCGGGCCTCGAGCATCCACTCGGGCTCGTTCTTCTTGGCCGAGATGTCGCGAACCACCGCTTCGGACAGTCCGCGCTGAGCGCTTGCCCCGGCGACGTCCGAATCCGCCCATCCGTATCCGTAGTTACCGAGTGACGCAATGGTCTCGTCCTGCGTCAGCGGGGCTGCGGGCGCAGCTGGGGTCACCTGGTCTGGTGAGACGGTCATGCGAGCTCCTTCCGGAGGCTTGTACGTTCTCCGGCACTGGGCTGTGCACCGGATGTTCTGGAGGGGGTGGAACGAACGTGCGGGGTGTTCAGTGGAACGTGGGTGGTGCATGCGCAATCGCCGTTGGCGATGGTCGCGAGTCGTTGGACGTGCGTGCCGAGCAGTTCGGAGAATGCACGACGTTCGGCGTCGCACAACTCCGGAAACTCCGATGCCACGTGCGAGACCGGGCAGTGGTGCTGGCAGATCTGCACCCCGTTGCCCACCTTTCGGGTGGACGCGGCGAAACCGGCGGCGGTGAACGCGTCGGCGATCCGGTCCGCTGCCTCGGTGACGTCGACTGCACGTTCACCTGCCGCGGGCTCGACGTCGGCGACGATGGCGTCGACGCGTTGCCGGGCGAACGTCTCGATCGCGGCGTCGCCACCGATCTTGCGCAGCTGACGCATCGCGGCACCGGCCAGGTCGTCGTACGTGTGGCCCAGCCTGTTCCGTCCGACGGCCGTCAGCTGGAAGTGCTTCGCGGGGCGACCGCGGCCCCGATGCCGAACGGCTGCCGAGGATGCGACGCGCGCTTCGCCGGTCTCGATGAGTGCGTCGAGATGGCGCCTGACCCCTGCCGCGCTCACACCGAGCCGCGACCCGATGTCCGACGCCGTGATCGGTCCTTCTTCGAGCAGTAATGTGACGACGGCGTTCCGCGTCTGCCCCTCGTGACCGACGGGCGCGGCTACCGACGACGGCGAACTCGACGTGACGACAGCCTGCTCGGACGCGGACACGTCGGCACGAGAACGGCTGTTCTCGGCGGCGCGCATGCGACTGACGGATGTTTTCACAACACCAGTGTGACGGAATTACCCGCACCGGTCCACCAAGGGTGCCCTTCTTCACCGACCGGCGGCACCAGGGAATATCCGTCGTCCACCCGTTGTTGGAGTGCCCTCGGACCGGACCGACCGCGCGTGCGGCCCGCACGGTTACGCTTCACACGTGCCACAGACCGCCGACGACGAGAACTTCGCGGACTCCTCGGTCACCCCGACCGATCATCCCGGACGACGCCTCGGGCAACTCCCGCGCACGGTAGTCCACTCGGCGCGGCGACTCGTCGGCCTCGACACACGCCACCCGTCGTCGGCGAGTGTGGCTGCGCTGCACGGTGACGAGCCCGAGGCGCCCGGTCTGAACGCGTCGGAAACGTCGCAGCTACGGGCGATACGACGGTTCGGCGCGGCAGGCGCGATTCTCATGGCCGTCGGCGCGCTCGGCGCAGGAGCGCAACCGGTCCTGCAGAATCCGGTCGCCGGAGTCCGGGTGCTGAGCCTGCCGTCGCGCATGGCGAGCTCGGCTCTGACGATCACCATGACCGGAACCGTCATCGTCGTGTTGGCATGGCTGTTGCTCGGCCGCTTCGCCGTCGGGCGTCTGCGCGACGGATCGGTCCCCCGACGAATGACGCGTTCCCAACTCGATCGCACCCTGCTGCTGTGGATCCTTCCGCTGTGCGTCGCACCGCCGATGTTCTCCCGCGACGTCTACTCCTACCTCGCCCAGAGCGAGATCACCGCGCGAGGCCTCGACCCCTACGAGATCGGGCCGGCAGGGGCACTCGGCGTCGACAACGTCCTGACGCGGACCGTTCCCAACATCTGGCGAGACACGCCTGCGCCGTACGGCCCGTTCTTCCTCTGGATCGGGCGCGGCATCACGTGGCTGACGGGTGAGAACATCGTCGCGGGCATCTTCCTGCATCGGTTGCTTGCCCTCGTCGGTGTCGCGTTGATCGTCTGGGCGCTACCCCGCCTCGCTCGGCGCTGCGGTGTCGCCGCGGTCAGCGCGTTGTGGCTCGGTGCCGCCAACCCCCTGCTGCTCTTCCACCTGGTGGCGGGCATCCACAACGAAGCCCTGATGATCGGACTGATGCTCGCCGGTACCGAGCTCGCGTGGCGCGCCATCGAATCCGCGTCGCCCATCAGGAACGCGTCGTTGGCTCTTCTGCTGTCCGGCGCGGCGCTGATCGCCCTGTCGTCGACGGTGAAGATCCCGTCGCTGCTCGCGCTCGGGTTCGTCGGGATGGCACTCGCCCGACGATGGGGCGGAACGGTCAAGGCCGTCGTCTCGGCGGCAGCGCTGCTCGGTGTCGTGGCGGTGATCGTGCACGTCGGGGTCAGTCTCGCGAGTGGCCTCGGCTTCGGGTGGGTGCACACCCTCGGGACCGCGAGCGTCGTGCGCAGCTGGATGTCGATCCCGACCATCCTGGGCGTCGGCACCGGGTTCGTCGGCGTGCTCCTCGGCCTCGGCGACCACACGACGGCTATGCTGAGTCTCACACGACCGATCGCGTCGGTCGTCGCAGGCTTCGTCGCGATCAGGATGCTGGTCGCGGTCCTGAAGGGACGGTTGCACCCGGTCGGCGCGCTCGGCGTCTCGCTCGGTGCGCTCGTACTGCTGTTCCCGGTGGTCCAGCCGTGGTACCTGCTGTGGGCGGTCATCCCGCTCGCGGCGTGGGCGACACGGCCTGCGTTCCGTGTTCCTGCGATCGTCTTCTCGACGATCGTCAGCGTCATCCTCATGCCGAACGGCAGCGAGTATCTGCCGTTCCAGATCGTCCAGGCAGCCGTCATGACCATCCTGACCATCGGCGTCCTGTATCTCCTGACCCGCTCGACGCTGCCGTGGCGGTCCGAGGTCGGACCGCAGACACGCCGGACATCGGCAGGGGAATACGCTGGTTCCTCGTGATCGTGCGCTCGTCGAACTCCTCGACGCAACCTGCCGTACAGCTGACCGATGTGCGGAAGTCGTACAACGGACTTCTGGCCGTCGACGGACTCGACATCACCGTCGAACGTGGTCAGGTGCTCGCTCTGCTCGGACCCAACGGAGCAGGCAAGACGACCACCGTCGAGATGTGCGAAGGATTCGTCACCCCTGATTCGGGAACCGTCCGAGTGCTCGGCCTCGACCCGATCACGCAATCGGCCCAGCTACGCCCCCGCATCGGTGTCATGTTGCAGGGAGGCGGCGCCTACCCGGGCGCCAAGGCCGGCGAGATGTTGCACCTGGTCGCGTCGTACTCCGCGAATCCGCTCGACCCCGACTGGCTGCTCACGTGTCTCGGCCTGGACCGCACCGTCAAGACGCCGTATCGACGGCTGTCCGGCGGTCAACAGCAGCGGCTCGCTCTCGCGTGCGCCATCGTCGGTAGGCCCGAACTGGTCTTTCTCGACGAACCGACGGCCGGTCTCGACGCGCAGGCGCGTCTGTTGGTCTGGGAACTCGTCGAGGCGCTGCGGCGGGACGGCGTCAGCGTGCTGCTGACGACCCACCTCATGGACGAGGCCGAACAGCTCGCCGACCAGCTCGTCATCGTCGACCACGGCCGTATCGTGGCGTCGGGCACGGCATCGGAACTGACGAAGCAGGGCGCCGAGGGACGCCTTCGCTTCACCGCTCCCCCTGGCCTCGAGCTCTCGCTTCTCGACGCCGCCCTCCCCGTCGGCTATCGACCGTCCGAGGAGTCGCCCGGCTCGTACGTGATCGAGGGCGTCATCGAACCGGACATCCTCGTGACGGTGACGTCGTGGTGCGCACAGCAGAACGTTCTCGCGACGGAACTCCAGGTGGATCAACGTCGCCTGGAAGACGTGTTTCTCGAATTGACCGGCAGGGAGCTCAGACGATGACGGTGCGCAAGGACGCACGCAGCGACAACCGTTTCGACGCGGGACTCTTCACACCCGACCCGTCGCCGAACTCGCCACTCACGATGCTGACGTCGCAGTCCATGCTCGAGCTGAAGTTGTTGCTGCGCAACGGCGAACAGCTTCTGCTGACGATGTTCATCCCCATCACGTTGCTCGTGGGTCTCACTCTTCTGCCCCTCGGCGCGATGGGCAAGGAACCCGTCGACCAGGTCGTGCCCGCGGTGATGATGGTCGCGATCATGTCGACGGCGTTCACCGGACAGGCCATCGCAGTCGGATTCGATCGCCGTTACGGCGCATTGAAACGTCTGGGTGCGACGCCGCTGCCCAAGTGGGGCATCATCGGCGGCAAGGCCGTGGCCGTCGTACTCGTCGTCGTCCTGCAGTCGGTACTGCTCGGCGCCATCGGGGCGTTGCTGGGGTGGCGCCCCGGCGCAGGCGGACTGGTACTCGGCGCGGTGATCATCGCCCTCGGGACCGTCACGTTCGCGACGATGGGTCTGCTGCTCGGCGGAACTCTGCGCGCGGAGATCGTGCTCGCGCTCGCCAACATCCTCTGGTTCGTGATGCTCGGAATCGGCTCGCTCGTCGTGCTGAGCGACGACCTGCCGGTCGCGCTGCACACCATCGCGCGGTTCGTCCCGTCCGGGGCCCTTGCGGAAGCACTCGGCAACGCGGTGTCCGGTTCGTGGGACTGGTTCGGCGTCGCCGTGCTCGCCGGCTGGACCGTCGTCTGTTCCTGGCTGGCCGTTCGGCTGTTCAAGTTCGTCTGACCGGGGTCAACGACAGCCTGTAGTTGATCGACCACTACGATCACCACGTGCTGTATCGAGCGTTTCTGAGCGTCGTCGACCGTCTTCCGCTGCCCTCGCTTCGAGTGCAGAAGATCCTGGCGTTCATCGTCATCCTGACCCAGGGCGGCATCGCCGTGACCGGCGCGATCGTGCGCGTCACGGCGTCCGGACTCGGATGCCCGACGTGGCCGCAGTGCTTCCCCGGCAGTTTCACGCCGGTCGGTGTGTCGGAAGTACCGGTGCTGCACCAGGCAGTCGAGTTCGGAAACCGGCTTCTGACGTTCGTCGTCGTGCTCGCCGCTGCAGCGATCGTCCTCGCCGTGACGCGGGCGCGTCGTCGTCGCAACGTACTTCTTTTCGCGTGGCTGATGCCGCTCGGAACCGTCGTGCAGGCGATCATCGGCGGATTCACCGTTCTCACCGGTCTGCTGTGGTGGACCGTCGCCATCCACCTGGTGGTCTCGATGGCGATGGTGTGGCTGGCCACGTTGTTGTACTTCAAGGTCGCCGAACCCGACGAGAACGTCGTGTCCACGCGAACCGTGCCCGAGCCTCTGCGCATGCTCGCCGGATTGTCCGGCATCGTGCTCGCAGCCGTGCTCGTCGCGGGCACGATGGTGACCGGCGCAGGCCCGCACGCCGGCGACAAGAGCATCGACGAGCCGGTTCCGCGTCTCGAGATCGAGATCGTCACGCTGGTGCACCTGCATGCACAGCTGCTCGTTGCCTACCTCGCCCTTCTGGTCGGACTCGGATTCGCGCTGTACGCCGTGCGAGCCTCCGACACGGTCAAGAAGCGCCTCTGGGTGCTCATCGCGACCGTCGTCGCACAAGCCCTCGTCGGTGTCGTCCAGTACTTCACGGACGTGCCCGCCGCACTGGTGGCCGTGCACGTGGCCGGAGCGGGCGCCTGCACCGCAGCGACCGCGGCCGTGTGGGCGGCATGCCGGGCTCGTACTCCTGCCGACGAGCTGGTGGACAGCGCAGCGATCTAGAGCTGGAAGTCAGACCTCACGAGGGGAGAGGCAGCCGGTCTCCCCCTCAGACGACCGACTACCTCTCCACTCATATTCGACGCGACCCGGAAACATTCGGTTCCCCGGTTTCGGGGAAAATTTCGCGGGTTCGGATTACTTCTCGAGCGCTGCGTTACGCGCCTTCGGGAAACGGGTCTGGCGCGCAACCCATCCCGCCATCCGGCGGTAGTGCCCCGGGGCCGGATTGACCGAACTGACGAGGTCACGGTCCCATTCCGACTCGCTGAGACTGTCCACCTGGTCGACGAGCGCCCGGGCGATCTCGTCGTTCGCGACGACCTGGTCCCCCAACACGCCGTCGGCGCCCACGAGGGTCACCCGGGTGCCTGCGCGGCCGATCGGCTGAACGACGACATGTCCGGATCCCCCGTGCTCGCCGACGAACTCACGCACCGCCTTCAGCGCGCCCGCGGGCACCTCCGTCTGGGGCGCGTCCTCAGCCTGATCCGAAATGTCTTCGAGCGTCTTCTCAGAATCGGTAGCCATTGCACGACAATACCGCTCGGTAACCTCGTGCACGCGTGGAGGGCGCTGCGCGCCCCGTGAGCAGAAATGCGTACCGGGGTACGCATTTCTGCTCACATGCGCGTCAGGAGAACAGCTGTGCGAGCGTGTCCCAGCCGATGACCGAGTCGACCGCGAGTCCGCAGAACACCAGCGCCAGGTACTCGTTCGACAGAATGAAGAGCTTGAGCGGCTTGACCGGTGTGCCGCCGCGAACGCCCGCGTACAACCGGTGCGCGACGACGAGGAACCACACGCCCGCCGCCAGTGCGACCGCCGCATAGATGACGCCGGATCCAGGGGCCAACGCGAACGTCGCCAGAACCGTGGCCCAGGCGTAGATCACGATGTGCTTGGTGACCTTGGTTTCCGACGCAACCGCAGGCAACATCGGCACGTTGGCGGCCTGGTAGTCCTCCTTGTAGCGCAGCATCAGCGCCCATGTGTGCGGCGGCGTCCACAGGAAGATGACCAGGAACATGACGATCGCCTGCCAGCCGATCGTCCCGGTGACGGCCGACCAGCCGATCATCACGGGCATGCAGCCGGCGGCACCGCCCCAGACGACGTTCTGCGACGTCCGCCGCTTGAGGACGAGCGTGTAGACGAAGATGTAGAAGCAGATGGTGACGACGGCGAGAATGCCGCTGAGCAGGTTCGTCGTCGCCCACAGCCAGAAGAACGAGACGATGCCCAGTGTCACGCCGAAGACGAACGCGTGCGACACCGGCATCGCGCCGCGTGCGAGCGGACGCTTCGCCGTCCTGGCCATGACCTTGTCGATGTCCGCGTCGGCCACCATGTTGAGGCAGTTGGCGCTGGCGGCTGCCATCATTCCGCCGAACAACGTCGTCAGGATCAGCCACGGCTGCACGTGTCCACGGTCGGCGAGCAGCATGGCCGGGATCGTCGTGACGAGAAGAAGCTCGATGACCCGCGGCTTGGTCAGCGCGACGTACGCCAACACCAGATCGATCGCCCGCTTGGTCGCGGACTTCTCTCCGGTGGTCTGCGACGGGGCGTCCGCACCGTGTGCGTCGTCCTCGGGGTGGCTAGGGCCGCCTGCGAATCCGTGGCCGCCCGGCCGCTGCCCCATTCGCACTACGTCTCCTTGCACGGGCTCGAAACACATGAACACTCGAACTACTGCACGCACACGTCGACACCGAGAACTTCGGTGCGGATGCGTACTACTACAAGCGATGGTAGACGTCGACCATCCCGACTCCAATTCTCAGGGCACCCAAAGTGAGCAATGCGTCGCTCCCCGGTTACGCCGACGCGACCGGGAGGGGGAAGGCACGACATCGGACCGCCGCGGAACTAGGCTGGTGGGCGACGTGTTTCCGATGCGCTGAAATCGGTGCGCGCAACTGGCCTTACTCGTACCAATGTCAGGAGATCTCTGCTCGTGTCGATCACAGACGATATTGACGTCCTCACCACGGCGCACCACCCCAGCGACTGGACGGACCTGGACACCAGGGCGGTCGATACCGTCAGAGTCCTCGCTGCGGATGCGGTACAGAAGGTCGGCAACGGGCACCCCGGCACGGCCATGAGCCTGGCCCCGCTCGCCTACACGCTTTTTCAGCGCACCATGCGCCACGACCCCAACGACACCCACTGGATCGGACGCGACCGTTTCGTCCTCTCGTGCGGACACTCGAGCCTGACGCTCTACCTGCAGCTGTACTTGGGCGGATTCGGTCTCGAGCTCATCGACATCGAGTCGCTGCGTACCTTCAAGTCCAAGACCCCCGGCCACCCGGAGTTCCGCCACACCGACGGCGTCGAGATCACGACGGGTCCCCTCGGCCAGGGTCTCGCGTCCGCTGTCGGTATGGCCATGGCGTCGCGACGCGAACGCGGCCTGTTCGACCCCGAGCCCGCGCTCGGTGACAGCCCCTTCGATCACTTCATCTACGTCATCGCCTCCGACGGCGACATCGAAGAAGGTGTGACGTCCGAGGCGTCGTCGCTCGCAGGAACGCAGCAGCTCGGCAACCTGATCCTGTTCTACGACGACAACAAGATCTCGATCGAGCACGCCACCGACATCGCGCTGTCGGAGGACACGGCAGCTCGGTACGAGGCGTACGGCTGGCACGTCCAGGTCGTCGAGGGCGGCGAGAACGTCGTGGCGATCGAAGAGGCCATCGAGAAGGCCAAGGCCGTCACCGACAAGCCGTCGATCATCGTGCTGCGCACGATCATCGGCTTCCCTGCTCCGACGATGATGAACACCGGCGCCGTGCACGGTGCCGCTCTCGGCGACGAAGAGGTCGCGAAGGTCAAGCAGGCGCTCGACTTCGACCCCGAGAAGAAGTTCGAGGTCTCCGACGAGGTCATCGCGCACACCCGGTCGCTGCAGGAACGCGGACGCAAGGCCCACGCCGAGTGGAACACCCAGTTCGACGCATGGGCCGCACGTGAGCCCGAGCGCAAGCAGCTGCTCGACCGGCTGACCGCGGGCACCCTGCCCGAGAACTGGACCGACGTCCTCCCGTCCTGGGAGCCCGGTAGCAAGGCCATCGCGACGCGCGCCGCGTCCGGCGAGGTGCTGAGCGCCGTCGGACCGGTCCTTCCCGAACTCTGGGGCGGATCCGCCGACCTCGCGGGCAGCAACAACACGACCATCAAGGGCGCCAAGTCCTTCGGCCCCACGTCGATCTCCACCGACGACTGGGACGCCGAGCCCTACGGACGCACGCTGCACTTCGGTATCCGTGAGCACGCGATGGGGTCGATCCTGTCGGGCATCGTCATGCACGGACCGACCCGCGCCTACGGCGGTACGTTCATGCAGTTCAGCGACTACATGCGTCCGGCGGTGCGTCTGGCGTCGTTGATGGACATCGATCCGATCTACGTGTGGACCCACGATTCCATCGGCCTCGGTGAGGACGGCCCGACGCACCAGCCCGTCGAGCACCTCGCCGCGTTGCGTGCCATTCCGAACCTGTCCGTCGTCCGCCCGGGCGACGCCAACGAAACCGCGTTCGCCTGGCAGGCCGTGCTGGCGCGCTCCAGCAGCAGCGGCCCCGTCGGTTTGGCACTGACCCGTCAGGGCATCCCGATTCTCGAGGGCACGAGCTACGAGGGTGTGTCGAAGGGCGCCTACATCCTCTCCGAGTCCTCGAAGGCGGCTCCGGACGTCGTCCTCATCGGCACCGGCTCGGAACTGCAGTACGCCGTCGAGGCGCAGACGACTCTCGAGGAGCAGGGCATCGCGGCTCGCGTCGTGTCCATGCCGTGTGTCGAGTGGTTCTTCAGCCAGGACCAGAACTACCGCGACCAGGTCATTCCGCCCACCGTCAAGGCGCGCGTCTCCATCGAGGCGGGCATCGCGATGCCGTGGTACCGGATCGTCGGCGGCTTCGGCGAGATCATCTCGCTCGAGCACTACGGCGAGTCGGCGGACGCCAAGACGCTGTTCCGCGAGTACGGATTCACGGCCGAGGCCGTGGTCGCTGCCGCACAGCGCTCGATCACCAATGTGAAGGGATAACCCATGACCCAGAACAAGAACCTCGCAGATCTGTCCGCAGCAGGCGTATCCGTCTGGCTCGACGACCTGTCCCGCGACCGCATCAACTCCGGCAACCTGCAGGAGCTGATCGAGAGCAAGAGCGTCGTCGGCGTGACGACCAACCCGTCGATCTTCCAGGCAGCGCTGAGCAAGGGCGACGCCTACGACGCGCAGGTTCGTGAGCTGGCCGAGCGAGGCGCCGACGTCGACGCCACCATCCGCACGGTCACCACCGACGACGTGCGCAACGCGTGCGACATCTTCGCTCCCGTCTTCGAGTCGACGGCAGGAGTCGACGGCCGCGTCTCCATCGAGGTCGATCCCCGCCTGGCGCACGACACCGAGAAGACCGTCGCGCAGGCCGTCGAGCTGTGGAAGATCGTCGACCGCCCGAACGTGCTCATCAAGATTCCCGCGACCGAAGCCGGCATTCCCGCGATCGCCAAGGTCATCGGAGAGGGCATCAGCGTCAACGTCACACTGATCTTCTCCGTCGAGCGGTACGAGGCGGTCATCGGCGCCTACCTCGAGGGACTGGAGGCTGCGCGCGCCGCAGGCCACGATCTGTCCAGAATCCACTCGGTCGCTTCGTTCTTCGTCTCGCGCGTCGACACCGAGATCGATGCACGCCTGGACAAGATCGGCACCCCCGAGGCCGAGGAACTCAAGGGCAAGGCTGCTCTGGCGAACGCTCGCCTGGCCTACGTCGCGTACCAGCAGGCGTTCGAGGTCGGACCGCGTTTCCACGAGCTCGCCGGATCCGGCGGACGTCCGCAGCGCCCGCTGTGGGCGTCGACCGGTGTCAAGAACCCCGCGTACCCGGACACGCTCTACGTCACCGACCTGGTGTCGCCGAACACCGTCAACACGATGCCCGAGAAGACTCTCGATGCTGTCGCCGACCACGGTGAGATCACCGGTGACACGATCTCGGGCAAGGGTCAGGAGTCGCAGGAAGTCTTCGACAAGCTCTCCGCCATCGGCATCGACGTCACCGACGTGTTCCTGACGCTCGAGAACGAGGGTGTCGCCAAGTTCGAGGCGTCGTGGACCGAGTTGCTCGACGCCACCGGCGAACAGCTCCGCCAAGCGGGCCAGAAGAGCTAGAGACGTGACCACCGCAGACACCGAACACAAGGATCCTGCGCAGAACAGTTCCTCGGAGTGGACCAACCCGCTCCGCGATCGAAGTGACAAGCGTCTTCCGCGAATCGCCGGACCGTGCAGTCTCGTGATCTTCGGCGTCACTGGCGATCTCGCTCGTAAGAAGCTCATGCCTGCGGTGTACGACCTGGCGAACCGGGGGCTTCTGCCCCCCGGTTTCGCCCTGGTCGGCTTCGCTCGACGTGAGTGGGGCAAGGAAGATTTCGCCACGATCGTGCACGACGCGGTCCGGGATCACGCGCGTACACCCTTCAGCGAAGAAGTCTGGAACACCCTGGCCGAAGGGTTCCGGTTCGTGCAGGGGTCCTTCGACGACGACGCTGCATTCGACGAACTGTCCCGCACGCTCACCGAGCTGGACGAGACCCGCGGGACGGGCGGCAATCACGCGTTCTATCTGTCGATCCCACCCGGCGCGTTTCCCGTCGTCCTCGAACAGCTCTCTCGCTCCGGGCTGTCCCAGGGCAAGGACGACCAGTGGCGACGCGTCGTCATCGAGAAGCCGTTCGGCCACGACCTTCAGAGCGCTCAGGAGCTCAACGCCGTCGTGAACCGAGTGTTCCCGGAGGACACCGTCTTTCGGATCGATCACTACCTCGGCAAGGAGACGGTTCAGAACATCCTGGCGCTGCGCTTCGCGAACCAGCTGTTCGATCCGATCTGGAATGCGCACTACGTCGACCACGTTCAGATCACGATGGCCGAGGACATCGGATTGGGCGGCCGCGCAGGCTATTACGACGGCATCGGCGCGGCCCGTGACGTGATCCAGAACCACCTGCTGCAGCTGCTCGCGATCACCGCGATGGAGGAACCGGTCAGTTTCAGCCCGTCGGAACTGCAGTCCGAGAAGATCAAGGTGCTGTCGGCGACCAAGCCTGCACTCCCTCTCGGGGAAACCACCGCCCGCGGCCAGTACACCGCGGGGTGGCAGGGCAGCCAGAAGGTCAAGGGGCTCAAGGAAGAAGAGGGATTCGACTCCGAATCCAACACCGAGACGTACGCGGCGATCACCCTGCAGGTCGACACCAGGCGCTGGGGCGGCGTCCCGTTCTACCTGCGCACCGGAAAAGCGTTGGGGCGCAGGGTCACCGAGATCGCCATGGTGTTCAAGCGTGCACCGCACCTGCCGTTCGACGCCACCATGACCGAGGAACTCGGCCAGAACGCGCTCGTCATCCGCGTCCAGCCGGACGAGGGCGTCACCATGCGCTTCGGATCGAAGGTGCCGGGCTCGAGCATGCAGGTGCGCGACGTCAGCATGGACTTCAGCTACGGGCAGGCGTTCACCGAGTCGTCCCCCGAGGCCTACGAACGTCTGATCCTCGACGTTCTGCTCGGCGAGCCGTCGCTGTTTCCCGTCAACGCCGAGGTCGAACTGTCCTGGAAGATTCTCGACCCGATTCTCGAGTACTGGGCGTCCGGCGGCACCGCCGAGCCGTACGAGGCCGGCACGTGGGGACCGACCTCCGGTGACGAGATGATGCACCGCACCGGACGCGAATGGAGAAGGCCGTGATCGTCGACATCCCCCGCACCACCACGGCCGAGGTCGGCAAACAGCTGGTCGAGCTGCGCGAGTCCGGTGGTGCCGTCACCATCGGGCGCGTACTCACGCTCATCGTCGCCAGCCCGGACGCCGAGAAGGCAGAGCGTGCCATCGAGGCCGCGAACGACGCCAGTCGTGAGCACCCGTGTCGTGTCATCGTGCTGACCCACGGTGACCGCGCCGCCGAGTCGAGTCTGGACGCCCAGATTCGCGTCGGAGGCGATGCAGGCGCGTCGGAGGTCGTCGTGCTCAGGCTCAACGGCGAACTGGCGGATCACGAACACAGCGTCGTCATCCCGTTCCTGCTGCCGGACACGCCGATTGTGGCGTGGTGGCCGGACGAGGCTCCTGCGGTTCCTGCGAAGAATCCGTTGGGCCGCTTGGCTATTCGTCGCATCACCGACGCGACGAACGCTCCGGACACGACCGCGGCGATCAAGAGCCGCGTCACCAGTTACCGGCAGGGCGATACCGACCTGTCGTGGAGCCGCATCACGTACTGGCGTGGGCTGCTCGCGACGGCACTCGACCAGCCGCCGCACGAGAAGGTCGTGTCCGTGTCGGTCTCCGGTTTGGCCGAGGAGCCCGCGTTGGACATCCTCGCCGGCTGGCTGGCCGCGAAGCTCGACGTGCCGGTCCACCGGACGACGGGCGAGCTGAGAGTCGAGCTGCATCGCGAGAACAGCAGCATCTCGATCACCCGGCCCCAGACCGGCAAGACTGCCACGCTTCGGCGCACGGGACAGCCCGACGCCGAGGTCGCGCTGGCGCGTCGGGACACGCGTGAATGCCTCGCCGAGGAGCTGCGTCGCCTCGACACGGACGAGATCTACGAACTGGCCCTGAACGGACTGTCGAAGGTGACTTATGAGTGAGACATCGGTTCTGCATTTTCTCGACGCCGACGCGCTCGTCGACGCGGCACGTTCGAGGTTCGTCGACGTCGTCACCTCGGCGCAGGCCGAGCGTGGATCCGCCTCGGTCGTACTGACCGGTGGTGGAACCGGCATCGCACTGCTCGAAGCTCTGCGCAAGGACTCGGGGAACATCGACTGGAGCCGCGTCGACGTCTATTTCGGCGACGAGCGGTTCCTGCCGGCGGGCGATCCCGAACGCAACGAAGTTCAAGCGTCGGACGCCCTGCTGAATCACGTCGACGTGCACCCAGATCGAGTGTTCCGCATGGCCGCGTCGGACGGTCCGCACGAGAGCGACCCCGAGGTGGCTGCGGCGTCGTACGCCCGGGTTCTCGCAGCCCACGCCGACGAGGGTGAGCGGGCGCCGGAGTTCGACGTGCACCTGCTCGGCATGGGAGGCGAGGGACACATCAATTCCCTGTTCCCCCATACCGACGCGGTGCGCGAGACGACGCAGTACGTCATCGCGGTCGAGGACTCCCCCAAGCCGCCACCCGTGCGAATCACGTTGACTCTGCCCGCGATTCGACGTGCGAAGCATGTCTGGCTACTGGTGTCCGGCGAAGCAAAGGCCGAGGCCGTGGCTGCAGCGGTCGGCGGCGCCTCCCCGGACGACGTGCCATCGGCCGGAGCCGTCGGATCCGAGTCGACGGTGTGGTTCGTCGACACGGCGGCCGCGTCGAAGCTGGACACGTAGTACGAGCGGCGAGAACCACGACGGCGTCGAATCTGCTTGTCCGTCAAGCAGGTTCGACGCCGTCGCCGTCTCTCGACAGGTCCCCGGCGGGCGGCGTCGCAAGGCTCGAATCCGTGGCGTCCGTGCCGGCCGACATCTGCGCGCGACCACCGAGAGACCGACGTCCGTGCACGCGATACGCGGTCCCGTCACGCCACGATCGGGCGTCGCTCGAGCACTGTGCCACGGCCTTGTCCCCCTTTGCCTCGACCCGGCTTCCTATCCCTTCTGACGCGGCCGCCGAGGAAACGGTTCCACCAGCGGACTCACCGCGACAGCGACGAGAAGAAGGTCCGGAGATCGTCGATCAACTCGCCCGGCGTTTCCATCGCTGCGAAATGTCCGCCGTGATCGAACTCGGTCCACCGGACGATGTGGTTCTGCTTCTCGGCGATTCCACGAATACTGTTGTCACGCGCGAACACTGCGGCAGCGGTAGGCACACCCGACGAGGTCAGCTCTGCTCCCCACTGCGTCGACTCCTTGTACAGGCGCATCGACGACCCGATGGTCTCGGTGAACCACAGAATGCTGACGTTCGCGAGCAGCATGTCGCGGTCGATCGCGTCGGATAGGGTCTTCGCCGGGTCGATGTAGGTGTTCACGACGTCGATCACCCAGGACAGCAATCCGACCGGTGAATCGGTCAGTGCGGGTGCAAGCGTTGCGGGCCGCGTCGAATGAACAGACGCATACGACGCTGTCTCGGAATTGCTCCAATCTGCCAGCGCCGCAACTTTTTTCCGATCCTCGGCACTGTATCCGCTACCGTCGTCGTCCCACGACGGGATGGTGATCGGTCCGTTCATGTGCACTCCGATGACCTTGTCCGGCGCAATCCGCCCGAGCTGCGGGGCGATGAACGAACCGGCGTCTCCGCCTTGTGCACCGTAGCGGTCGTAGCCGAGTTCGGCCATGAGCCGCGCGATCAGCTCGGCCGAACACACCGTGTCTGCGTCACCGCGCCGGGTCGTGGGGCCCGAGAAGCCGAATCCGGGGAGTGTGGGCACCACGACGTGGAACGCCTGCGCCGTATCGTCGCCGTGGCCACGCGGATCCGTGAGCGGTCCGATCACGTCGCCGAAGTCCTCGAACGGCCATCCGTGAACGAGAACCAACGGAACCGCGTCGGGATCCGGCGACGCGACGTGGACGTAGTGGAGCGTTCGGCCGTCGATGTCTGCGACGAACTGCGGGTACCGATTCAGTCTCTTCTCGTGGGCACGCCAGTCGAACGCCGTGGCCCAGTACTCGGCGAGTTCGCGCAGATACGTGACAGGGACGCCGTACTCCCATCCGACACCGGGAAGGTCGTCCGGCCAGCGGGTGCCGGTCAGACGCCGTCGAAGGTCGTCGAGTTCGGCCTGAGGAATGTCGACACGGAACGGTGATGCCTTGAACGAAGTCATGCCACGCACGGTATGGGCTGTCGAGGACGGCTTCGGTCCTCGACAGCCCATCGAGAACTATTACCCGCTGTTGCGCAACGCCGTCGCTAGACCGTTCATCGTCAACAGAATTCCGCGCTTGACGCGCTCGTCGTCGTCGCCTGCACGGAAGCGCCGCAGCATTTCGACCTGCATCTGGTTCAGCGGCTCGAGATACGGGAACCGGTTGTGCACCGACCGTTCCAGCGCCGGGTTGTCCTCGAGCAATCGGGAATGACCGGTGATCTTCAGGTACATCTCGATGGTCTTCGCGTGTTCGGTCTCGATCATGCCGAAGATGCGATCACGCAAAGCCGTGTCCGGCACCAGCTCGGCGTATCGAGCGGCAATGCCGAGATCCGACTTCGCCATGACCTGAGCGAGATTGGACAGCACCGTCTGGAAGAACGGCCACTTCCGGTACAGGTCGGTCAGCACGGCCAGCTTCTCGTCGTCGCCGTCGACCCATTCCTCGAACGCCGAGCCGGTTCCGTACCACCCCGGAAGCATGACGCGGCACTGACTCCAGGACATGACCCACGGGATCGCCCGGAGGTCGTAGACCGAGTTGGTGGGCTTCCGCGATGCGGGCCTGCTACCGATGTTCAACTCCCCGACCTCGGCGACGGGCGTCGACGTCCGGAAGTACTCGACGAACCCGGGCTCCTCGTGCACCAGACGGCCGTAGGCGGCACGGGCTCTGGCCGCCAGGTCGTCGAGCACGGCGTAGGCCGGTTCGGCCCCGTCGCCCAGACCTTCGACGTCGAGCAACGTCGATTCCAGCGTGCCCGCGACGAGCGATTCGAGGTTGCGCCGTGCCATCGACGGTTCGGCGTACTTCGCCGCGATGATCTCGCCCTGCTCGGTGAGTCGAAGCGAGCCCTGGACGACGCCGGGCGGCTGGGCGAGGATCGCGTCGTAGCTGGGGCCGCCGCCGCGTCCCACGGTGCCGCCGCGACCGTGGAACAGCCGCAGTCGAATTCCCGTGGTGCGCGACGCCTCCAGCAGATCCAGTTCGGCGCGGTACAGCGCCCAGTTGGCCGCGAGGTACCCGCCGTCCTTGTTGGAGTCCGAGTACCCGAGCATGACTTCCTGGTTCATGCCGCGGCCCTCGACGAGAGCTCGGTAGACCGGGACGTTCAGCGTCGCGACGAGCGTCTCGGCGCCCTGCTGCAGGTCTTCGATCGTTTCGAACAGCGGCACGACGCCGACGGTCGACGTCGGGGCCGACCCGTCCGCACCCGGATCGAAGATGCCTGCTTCCTTGAGCAGAAGGGCCGCTTCGAGCATGTCGCTGACCGACTGACACATGCTGATGATGTAGTTCTGGATCGTGTCGGGGCCGAGATGATCGATCGCCGTCTTCGCGGCGCGGACGATGCCGAGTTCCTTGGTCGCAAGGTCGCTCAGTCGGGCGTCGGCTGCCACGAGCGGACGACGCGTCGTCAGCTCCCGAGACAGCAGTGCGACCCGCTCGTCCTCCCCCAGCGACGCGTAGTCCGGATGCACACCGGCCCACGCCAACAGTTCGGCAACGACCTCTTCGTGCGTCTCCGAGTTCTGACGCATGTCCAGGGCCTGCAGATGGAACCCGAACGTCTCGACGGCTTGTCGGAGCGCGAGCAGACGGTCGTCGGCGATCAGTGCGTCGCCGTCGGCACGCAGTGCTCGGTCGATGACGTCGAGATCGTTCAACACGTCCTGCGGGGCGGCATACGGCGTCGCGCCCAGGTCGAGCGCAGAGACAGGCAGCGAGTCGAGCACTGCAACCGCGGTGGCGGTGAGTCGGGCACGAATTCCACGGACTGCGACGCGGTACGGCTCGTCCTCCCGTCGGTCGTCGGGATCTCCCGACTCCGCAGCGAGGGCGGTCAATTCGTCGGCGATGTCGACCAACCGCGCCGACATCGACAGTTCCTTCTCCAGCGCGACCAACTGGTCCAGGTAGTGCGCGAAGGCGACGTATCCCGCCTGGTGTGTCGCGGTGTGCACGACGTCGCCGGTGACGTTCGGGTTGCCGTCGCGGTCGCCGCCGATCCACGAACCGGGGCGCAGGATCGGCCGCGGCAGCAGACCGTCCTCGGGGTACCGTGTGCGCAGTGCGGCACGGACATCCGCGTTCAGCGCCGGGATGACGTCGAAGAGCGATGTCTCGAAGTACCGGAGCCCGACCTCGATCTCGTCCTGGATCCGCAAGCGGGACAAGCGGATCAACGCCGTCTCCCACAGTGTCAGCACCTGACGCCTGATCGAGGCATCAACGGACGCAAGCTCTTTCGCGGCCGACGCCTTGTTCGGCGCCGCAGCCATCGCGACCTCTCGACGACGCATCAGCTCGGTGATCTTGGACTGTACGTCGAACACCGTGCGCCGACGCGTCTCCGTCGGATGCGCCGTGATGACCGGCGAGACAAGGGCATCGGTCAATGCGGACGCGATCCGGTCGCGCGTGAGGTTCGCGGCGTCGAGCTTGAGCCAGGTCGCCTCGAGGCTGCTGTCCTGCGGCGGATCCTCGCGGTCGAGGTGAATCGCGCGTCGACGCTCGCGGTGCAGATCCTCGGCGAGGTTGGCCAGGAGCGAGAAATGACTGAATGCGCGGATGAGCGGAATCGCTTGGGCTACAGCGGTATCGGCGTACATGCCGACGGAGGTGCCTCGATCGACCTCCGAACGGCGGACGGCGAACGATTCGACACGCGCCCGCTCGACGAGGTCGAACGTCTCCTCACCCTCGTGTTCGCGAATGATGTCGCCGAGAATCCCACCGAGATAACGGATGTCCTCGCGCAGCGGTTCGGTCAGCTCGCGACCCTGGGTCGTCGGTGTGACGAACGCAGGAGATCCAGCCGACTCCACAGGGGTTTCACTCATTCGTACAGTATCGCCGAACGCCCCCGCATCCGCAGTTCACACCACGTCGTGTCGGCATGTCTTTACAAATGACCTCGGTGAGGCCGCGACAGTCAGGAGAACTTGATCTCGAGGCCGATGCCGAGAATCGCGATGAGCCAGACGATGCCGGTGAAGATGGTCAAGCGGTCGAGGTTCTTCTCGACGACCGTCGAACTCGACAGAGACGATTGCACGCCGCCACCGAACAGACTGGACAGACCGCCGCCCTTACCCCGGTGCAACAGCACCAGAAGAATCAGCGCCAAGCTGGTGACGACCAGCAAGATATCCAGAAACAGTTCCATGTCCGCCTCACATCGATTCAGCTCACGACCGCTGACAGCCTACCTGTCGAACGCCGACTGCCGTGCCACCGCCTCTCGCGAGACAGTGGCACGGCAGCTCCGGTCGGGTGTCGCCCAGAAGATCAGGGCAGGGGTCCCCCTGCGGCGATGGCCGACAGGGTGGCGAACTCGTCCGCCTTCAACGACGCACCACCGACGAGGGCGCCGTCGACGTCGTTCTGCGCGACGATCTCGCCGACGTTCTTGGCGTTGACCGATCCGCCGTAGAGGATTCGAACGCCGGCCGCGACATCGGCGGACGCCAGCGTCTGCAGTTCCTCGCGAATGGCTGCGCACACTTCCTGCGCATCCGCAGCGCTGGCCACCTTGCCGGTACCGATGGCCCACACGGGCTCGTACGCGATGACGATCTTGGAGATGTCCTCGGCGGACAGCCCCTCGAGCGACGCACGCAGCTGAGCGACGTTGTACGACACGTGCTCACCGGCCTCTCGAATGTTCAGGCCTTCGCCGATGCAGACAATCGGCGTCAGCCCGTGCTTCAGCGCAGCCTTGGTCTTGGCCAGGACCGTCGCGTCGTCCTCGCTGTGCAGCGTGCGGCGCTCGGAATGTCCGACGACGACGAACGTGCATCCCAGCTTGGCGAGCATGCCACCGCTGATCTCACCGGTGTACGCACCCGAGTCGTGAGCCGACACGTCCTGCGCACCGAAGGTGAGCAGCAGCTTGTCGCCCTCGATCAGCGTCTGCACGCTGCGGATGTCGGTGAACGGCGGGATGACCGTCACGTCGACCTTGTCGAAGTACTTCGCGGGCAACGAGAACGCGATCTTCTGCACCAACGAGATGGCCTCGAGGTGGTTGAGATTCATCTTCCAGTTGCCGGCGATGAGCGGCTTACGTGCCATCTGTTCAGTCCTCCAGGGCTGCGAGACCGGGGAGCTGCTTGCCCTCGAGATATTCGAGCGACGCCCCTCCTCCGGTGGAGATGTGCGAGAAACCGTCGTCCGGAAGTCCGAGGGCACGGACCGCGGCTGCGGAGTCGCCGCCACCGACGACGCTGAAAGCGCCGTTCGAGGTCGCCGCGACGATCGCCTCGGCGAGACCCTTGGTGCCTGCCGCGAACTTCTCGAACTCGAACACACCCATGGGGCCGTTCCAGAACACCGTTTTGGCCGCGCGCAGAACCGCACCGAAACGCTCGACGGATTCCGGGCCGATGTCCAGGCCCATCCAGCCGTCGGGAATCTCGTACGACGGCACCGTCTTCGCATCCGCATCCGCAGAGAACGAATCGGCGACGACGACGTCCTTCGGCAGGTGGATGACGTCACCGAAACGCTCGAGCAGGTCCTTGCACGTGTCGATCATGTCGTCCTGCAGCAGCGACGAACCGACGGACTGTCCCTGAGCCGCGAGGAACGTGAAGCACATTCCGCCGCCGATGACGAGCGTGTCGACCTTCGGTGCCAGAGCTTCGATGACCGCGAGCTTGTCGGACACCTTCGAGCCACCCAGCACGACCGCATACGGGCGCTGCGGGGTCTCGGTCAGCGTCTTCAGGACGTCGACCTCGGTGCCGACCAGGTTGCCCGCGTACGACGGGAGCAACTTCGCGACGTCGTAGACCGACGCCTGCTTGCGGTGGACCACACCGAAGCCGTCGGACACGAACGCACCCTCGCCGTCGGTCAGCGCCACCAACTCGGCAGCGAGCGCAGCACGCTCCGCCTCGTCCTTGCTGGTCTCGCGCGGATCGAAGCGGATGTTCTCCAGCAGGAGGACGTCGCCGTCGGTCAGTCCCTCGGCGCGCGCCTGGGCATCCTGCCCGACGACGTCGCCGGCCAGCTGCACGTGCCTGCCCAGCAGCTCGCCGAGCTTCGACGCGACGGGCGCCAACGAGTACTTCGACTCGGGCTTGCCATCCGGTCGTCCGAGATGCGCCGTCACGATGAGCTTGGCGCCCGCGTCGAGCAGAGCGTTCAGCGTCGGAAGCGACGCGACGATCCGGCCCGGATCGGTGATGACACCGTTCTCGATCGGAACGTTGAAGTCCGATCGGACCAGTACAGCGCGGCCGGACACCCCGGCGGCGATCAAATCCTGCAGTGTTTTGACTGCCATGTGATCAGAGAGACTTTCCGACGAGGCCGATGAGGTCCGCGAGGCGGTTGGAGTAGCCCCACTCGTTGTCGTACCAGGAGACGATCTTGACCTGGTCGTCGATGACCTTGGTCAGGCCTGCGTCGAAGATCGACGAGTGCGGGTCGGTGACGATGTCCGACGAGACGATCGGATCCTCGGTGTACTTCAGGATGCCCTTCAACGCGCCCTCGGAGGCCGACTTCATCGCAGCGTTGATGTCCGCGGCGCTGGCCGACTTCTTCAGGTTGGCCGTCAGGTCGGTGACCGAGCCGGTCGGGATCGGCACACGCAGTGCGTAGCCGTCGAGCTTGCCGAGCAGCTGCGGAAGAACCAGGCCGATCGCCTTCGCCGCGCCCGTTCCGGTCGGAACCACGTTCAGAGCGGCAGCGCGCGCACGGCGCAGGTCGCTGTGCGGGCCGTCCTGCAGGTTCTGATCCTGCGTGTACGCGTGCACGGTCGTCATGAGGCCCTTGACGATGCCGAACTCGTCGTCGAGAACCTTGGCGATCGGACCGAGGCAGTTGGTGGTGCACGACGCGTTCGAGATGATGTTCTGGCTGCCGTCGTACTTGTCGTCGTTGACGCCCATCACGATGGTGATGTCCTCACCCTTGGCGGGCGCGGAGATGATGACCTTCTTGGCGCCTGCGTCGAGGTGACCCTTGGCCTTGGCCGCGTCGGTGAAGATGCCGGTGGACTCCACGACGACGTCGACACCCAGGTCGCCCCACGGAAGAGCGGACGGGCCCTCGCGCAGCGACAACGCCTTGATCTTCTGGTCGCCGACGACGATGGTGTCGTCGCCTTCGAGGCTCACGTCGTGCGGCAGACGGCCGAGGATGGAGTCGTACTTGAGCAGGTGCGCCAGGGTTGCGTTGTCCGTGAGGTCGTTGACAGCCACGATCTCGATGTCGGTGGTGCCCAGAGCTTTCTGCGCATCGACTGCCCTGAAGAAGTTACGTCCGATGCGGCCGAAGCCGTTCACGCCTACCCGGATCGTCACTGTTCGCTCCTAAGTTGTTGAACCGTTTGTCGGATTTCGTGCATGTGGACATCCGCACGCAGCAGATCCCACCCTAGTGCGCAGTCACGACTCGCGCGCGGGTCGTCCGCTACCAGGGCCTTCACGCCTCGTCGAGCAATTCCGCGGTGACGGCCGACTCGGTGTCCGGAATGCCGGTGTCCTTCGCTTTTCGGTCCGCCATCGACAGCAGACGACGGATCCTTCCCGCGACGGCATCCTTCGTCATCGGCGGATCGGCCAGCTGGCCGAGCTCCTCCAGGGACGCCTGTCGATGCTGAACTCGCAACGAACCCGCCGCGGCGAGATGGTCGGGAACGTCGTCGCCCAGGATCTCCAACGCCCGTTCGACGCGTGCCGCCGCCGCGACTGCGGCACGTGCGGAGCGTCGTAGGTTGGCGTCGTCGAAGTTCGCGAGCCGGTTGGCGGTCGCACGCACCTCGCGTCGCATGCGGCGTTCCTCCCAGACGAGGCGAGTGTCCTGAGCTCCCATGCGGGTCAGCAGAGCGCCGATGGCCTCGCCGTCGCGGACGACGACGCGATCGGTGCCACGCACCTCACGCGCCTTGGCTGCCACACCCAGTCGTCTGGCCGCACCGACGAGCGCGAGCGCGGCTTCAGGACCGGGGCAGCTGATTTCGAGAGCCGACGAGCGACCCGGCTCGGTCAGCGAACCATGAGCGAGAAAGGCACCGCGCCATGCTGCTTCGGCGTCGCCGACCGTGCCGCCGACGACCTGTGCGGGGAGACCACGCACGGGCCGACCGCGCATGTCGAGCAGTCCCGTCTGGCGAGCCAGCGCTTCGCCGTCCTTCGCGACGCGCACGACGTAGCGCGAGCTCTTGCGCAGACCGCCTGCACTGAGAACGTGCACGTCCGACGAGTAGCCGTACAGGTCGAAGATCTCCCGCCGTAGGCGCCGCGCGATCGACCCCAGATCGACCTCCGCCTCGACGACGACACGCCCCGCAACGATGTGAAGCCCACCGGCAAACCGCAGGAGAGCCGACACCTCGGCTCTCCTGCAGCTCACCTGGGTGATCGCGAGCCTCGAGAGCTCGTCTTTCACCTCCGCTGTCATGGCCACGAAGTGATCCCCTCTCTGCGCGACGTCGTCGGCGCAGTCCCGTCTCGCGACGAGACGATGCTACCGAGCGCTGCCGCCAACTTTCCGAAATGATGCGCGTGAGTACCTGATTCGGCGACATCGTCGTAGACGACCTCGGCTCCCAGCCTGGCAGCCGCACGGGCGAGGTGGTCTCGCTCTCCCCCGGCAGGCACGGAGAGCGAATCGACGAGGACGTAGTCCACTCCGAAGTCAGGTGCGTGTTGGGAGAGTACGTGCAGATGCCGCTCGGCGGAGAATCCGGTGGTCTCCCCCAACTCCGGCGCGAGATTCAACACCAGGACCTTCGGCGCCGTCGATCGGTCGAGAGCAGCCAGTAGGTCCGGGACGAGAACGTGGGGAATGACACTGGAGAACCACGAACCGGGACCGAGCACCACGAGGTCGGCCGCGCCGATGGCCTCCACTGCTTCCGGCGTAGCCGGCGGATCGGGAGGCATCAGGCGGACACGCCGCACCTTGCCGGGTGTCGTCGCAACGGCCACCTGACCCCGAATGACGCGGCTGACCCGAGGATCGTCCTCCAGCCCCGAGACGTCCGCCTCGATGTCGAGCGGAACGGGTGCCATCGGGAGCACCCTGCCCCGAATTCCCAGCAGATCGGACACCTCGTCCAGCGCCAGAACCGTGTCACCGAGCACCTCGGTGAGCCCGGCCAGTATGAGATTGCCCACCGAGTGTCCCGCCAGCGCCCCGGTACCGCGGAAGCGATGTTGGAGCACGTCGGCCCACATGCGGGTGCGCGGGTTCTCGGCGGCCAGCGCGGCCAATGCCATCCGCAGGTCACCGGGCGGAAGGACACCGAGCTCGGCGCGAAGGCGACCCGACGATCCCCCGTCGTCCGCGACGGTCACGACGGCCGTCACGTCCTTCGCGAGCCTGCGCGCCGCGCTCAGCGTGGCATACAGACCATGACCTCCACCCAGCGCGACTATCTTCTTCGACGACGTGTCGTCCGGTCGCAGGTCGGTCATTCGCGACCCATGTCTCGATGCAGCACCCGCACCGACAGGTCGTCGTGTTGTTCCAGCATCGCGGCCAGCGCTTCCGACATGGCCACGCTTCGATGTTTTCCTCCGGTGCACCCGACTGCAACCGTCATGTATCGCTTGCCTTCCCGCCGATATCCGTCCACCGTCAGCTGCAACAGATGGTGGTAGGTGTCCAAGTAGTCCTGGGCCCCGTCCTGCTCCAGGACGTAGTCGCGAACCGCCTCGTCCCGACCAGTGTGCTCGCGGAGCTCCGGAACCCAGTGCGGGTTGGGCAGAAATCTGACGTCGCACACCAGATCCGCGTCGATCGGAAGACCGTATTTGAAGCCGAAGGACTGCACGGTGACGCCGATCATCGCAGCATCGGCGCCTCCGAACGCGGCCTCGATCTTGCGACGTAGCTGGTGCACCGACAGCGAGGAGGTCTCGATCGTCACGTCGGCTGCCGCCTTGACCTGCGCGAGGCGGAGCCGCTCGGCTGCGATGCCCTCGGTCAGCGTGCCGTCCTGCCCGTCGTTCTGCAGTGGGTGGCTACGTCGGTTGGACTCGAACCGTCGAATCAGCGCCGCGTCGGTGGCGTCGAGGAACAGGACACGATTGCGGACGCCCTTGGAATCGAGTTCCCGGACGACCCAGCCGAGGTCGCCCGTGAACAGGCGGCTGCGCACGTCCATCACGAGTGCGAGCCGCTCGATGCGCGGGTCCGACTCCAGGCCCAGATCGACCATCTTCGAGATCAGCTCGGGTGGCAGGTTGTCCGCGACGTACCACCCCATGTCCTCGAGCGCCTTGGCGGCAGTACGAAGCCCGGCGCCCGACAAGCCGGTGACGAGGGCGACCTCGATACCGCCTGGGTGCGGTGGGACGACCTCGTCGCTGCTGCCGCTCGCGCTGTCCGCCGCCGTCGCGTCCGGCGCCGGCTGTACATCCGGTTTGCTCACGTCACGCCTCACCCTGTCGAAGTTGCATCTTCCCGACCCCGATCGGCAGCGTCGCTGCCCGTGACTCCATCTTGACCGACGATGTCCGAAGTGTCCGACCCTAGGGTGTCCGGAACGACCGGACCTGACTCCCCGCCCAGGGCCTCGAGCACCGACTTCGCCGTCATCTCGCCGATTCCCGGTACCTGGACGATGTCGTCGACCGACGCCTGCTTCAGCTTGGCGACGGATCCGAAATGCGCCACGAGAGCGTTGCGACGCGTCTCGCCGAGCCCGCGTACCGAGTCCAGCGCCGACGCCGTCATGCGACGCGAACGTTTGCTGCGGTGGAAACTGATGGCGAATCGGTGTGCCTCGTCGCGCACCCGTTGCAGGAGGTACAGGGACTCGCTGGTCCTCGGCAGGATGACCGGATCCGACTCGCCCGGCACCCAGACTTCTTCGAGACGCTTGGCCAGACCGACTATCGCGACGTCGGTCACGCCCAGCTCGTCCAGAACCTCGGAGGCGGCTGCGACCTGGGGAGCGCCGCCGTCGACGACGAACAAGTTCGGTGGGTACGCGAAGCGCTTCGGGCGTCCGGTCTGCGGATCCAACGCGGCTTCGGGCGACAGGTCACCGCCGCCACCAGCGTCGGAACTGTGCCGGAGGAATCGGCGACGCGTCACCTCGGCGATGCTGGCGACGTCGTCGGAATGTCCGTCGCCCGCCGCTTCCTTGATCGAGTAGTGGCGATAGTCGCTCTTGCGCGGGAGACCGTCCTCGAACACGACGAGCGAGGCCACGACGTCGGTGCCCTGCACGTGCGAGATGTCGATGCACTCGATCCGCAGAGGCGCGGAGTCGAGATCGAGTGCCTCCTGAATACCCTGCAGCGCAGCCGATCTGGACGTGAAGTCACCTGCACGCTTGAGCTTGTGTTGCTGCAGCGCCTCTTTGGCGTTGCGTTCTACGGTCTCGGCCAGCGCCTTCTTGTCACCGCGCTGCGGAACCCGAAGCTGCACGTTGGACCCGCGCAGACGGCTGAGCCATTGCTGTACCTGATCGGAGTTGGCAGGCATGACCGGAACGAGGACCTCACGCGGAACCGCATTGGCGCCTGCGTCGTCGACACCGGGTGACTGAATCGACATGGCAGCTTGCTCACCGTAGAACTGCGTCAGGAACTGCTCGACGAGAGCAGGCAGATCGTCACGGTTCTCGGCTTGCTGCTCGACCACTTCTCCCGCCTTCTCCACGACCCAGCCCCGCTGGCCGCGCACCCGCCCACCGCGCACGTGGAAGACCTGTACGGCGGCTTCGAGGTCGTCGGCAGCGAAGGCGACGAGGTCGGCGTCCGTGCCGTCCCCGAGAACGACAGCCTGCTTCTCCAACGCGCGTCGGAGTGCGCCGACGTCGTCGCGCAGCCGAGCCGCGGTCTCGAAATCGAGTTCCTCGGACGCCTCCTGCATGCGCTTCTCGAGTTGCCGCACGAGCTTGTCGGTCTTGCCGGAAAGGAAATCGCAGAAATCCTCGACGATCTTGCGGTGCTCCTCGGCGCTGACGCGGTCCACGCAGGGCGCCGAACACTTGTCGATGTACCCCAGCAGGCAGGGCCTGCCGATCTGGCTGTGTCGCTTGAACACTCCCGCCGAGCAGGTACGCGCCGGGAACACTCGCAGCAGTAGATCGAGGGTCTCCCGGATGGCCCACGCGTGCGCGTACGGCCCGAAGTACCGCACACCTTTGCGTCTCGGACCGCGATAGACGAACAGCCGCGGATACTCCTCGTTCATCGTGACGGCGAGCATCGGGTAGCTCTTGTCGTCGCGGTACCGAACGTTGAACCGCGGATCGAACTCCTTGATCCAGTTGTACTCGAGCTGCAGCGCCTCCACCTCGGTGGTGACGACCGTCCATTCGACGGACGCCGCGGTGGTGACCATCTGGCGGGTACGCGGATGCAACGACGCGACGTCCGCGAAGTACGAATTGAGTCGGCTGCGCAGGCTTTTGGCCTTGCCGACGTAGATCACGCGTCCGTGCGGATCACGAAATTTGTACACGCCGGGTTCGACCGGGATGGTCCCGGTGGCCGGGCGATACGTAGAGGGATCGGACACGTATTCCAGGCTAGCCGCAGGGTCCGACGCGGAACATCACGTGTCGGCGCCTGCGTATTTGGCTTCGAGAGCGCGGAACGTGCGCACGGCTGCGACGGCTCGATCGCGATCGTTCGACTGGATGGCCATGACCGGGATGAACTCGTCGTCGGGAATGTCGACGCGTGCCCACATGGCGCCGTCGGGGAACGACAGACCCCGAACGAGATCCCATTCGATGAGTCGCTCGGACAGGATGTTGCGGACCGCTACCCCTTCGGCGCCGACCCGCACACGCGGGCGCGTCAGCAGCAACGCGATGCCGGCGAGCAGGAAGCCGATGCCGGCGAGCGCCAGCTGGTCGGCGGTACGGAAGTACACACCGGTCGGCGACACTCGCAGCAGAACGGCGACGGTCACGTGCGCGGTGACCAGTACGACCGCCGCGATGACGGCGTATCGGGCGGACTTTCGAGACCTGACTTCGAGTTCCCAGCGACCGGGCTCGGTCATCGCGCAGCCCCGTCGACATGAGCCTGCCGTAGTCGCTGCAGCGTCAACGCGGTGTCGATGGCCGCGGCCACCGCTTGGGCGCCCTTGTCCTCGCTCGACCCGGGAAGCCCGGCACGATCGAGCGCTTGCTGCTCGTCGTTGGTCGTCAGCACACCGTTGGTGACAGGGGTGCCCTCGTCGAGCGACACCCGCGTCAGACCGGCCGTGACGGCGTCGCAGACGTACTCGAAGTGCGGCGTGCCGCCTCGGATGACGACGCCCAACGCGACCACTGCGTCGTGCGTGCGCGCCAACTGCTGCGCGACGACGGGAAGCTCGATGGCACCCGCGACACGTACGACGGTCACGTCGGTGACACCTGCCTCGTCGGCCTTGCGCGTGGCACCGTCGAGCAGCGCCTCGGACACCGTCTTGTGCCACTGGCCCGCCACGATCGCCAACTTCAGATCGGCAGCACCGGACAACTGGAGTACGGGCTCGCCCTCGCCGCTCATGGATTCGTTCCCAACTCGATATCCGGGGTCGAGCCTGCCTTGTGACCCAACTCGTACTCGGGAGTGGAGCCTGCGGAATGACCCGCCTCGTACTCGTCGAGGCCGACGAGGTCGTGGCCCATGCGGTCGCGTTTGGTCCGGAGGTACGTCAGGTTCTCGGCGTTCGCGCGCAGCGGCATCGGCACCCGCTCGGTGACGTGCAGACCGTAGCCGTCGAGTCCGACGCGCTTGGCCGGGTTGTTGGTCAGCAGACGCATCGACGAGATGCCGAGGTCGACCAGGATCTGCGCACCGATGCCGTAGTCGCGCGAATCGGCGGGCAATCCGAGTTGGAGGTTCGCGTCGACGGTGTCCGATCCCGCGTCCTGCAGCTGGTAGGCCTGCAGTTTGTGCAGCAGACCGATGCCGCGGCCTTCGTGGCCACGCATGTACAGCACGACGCCGCGGCCTTCCTGCGCGATCATCTCGAGTGCGGCATCGAGCTGGGGACCGCAGTCGCAGCGCAGCGACCCGAAGACGTCGCCGGTGAGGCATTCGGAGTGGACGCGCACGAGCACGTCGCTGCCGTCGCCGTCGGGGCCTGCGATGTCGCCGCGCACGAGGGCGACGTGCTCGACGTCGTCGTACACGCTCTGGTAGCCGACGGCGCGAAAAACGCCGTGCGACGTCGGGATCCGTGCATCGGCGACGCGTACGACGTGCTTCTCGTGCTTGCGACGCCATGCGATGAGATCCGCGATGGAAATGAGTGCAAGATCGTGGTCGTCGGCGAACACGCGGAGCTCGTCGGTGCGAGCCATCTCGCCCTCGTCCTTCTGACTGACGATCTCGCAGATCACGCCGGCGGGACGAAGATCCGCCATGCGTGCCAGGTCGACGGCGGCCTCGGTGTGGCCGGGGCGTCGCAGCACGCCGCCGTCCTTGGCGCGCAGTGGCACGACGTGGCCCGGACGAGTGAAGTCGCCCGCGCCGCTGTTCGGGTCGGCCAACAGACGCATGGTCGCGGCACGATCGGATGCGGAGATACCGGTTCCGATGCCTTCACGCGCGTCGACGGTGACCGTGTACGCGGTGCCGTGCTTGTCCTGGTTGGTCGCGTACATCGGAGGCAGACCGAGCCGGTCGCAGTCGTCGCCGGACAGCGGAACACAGAGGTATCCGGACGTGTATCGGACCATGAACGCCACGAGCTCGGGGGTGGCCTTCTCGGCGGCGAAGATCAGATCGCCTTCGTTCTCGCGATCCTCGTCGTCGACCACCACCACGGCTTTGCCTGCGGCGATGTCGGCGACAGCACGCTCGATACTGTCGAACCTAGTCACGTCGTACGCTCCAAAGTGTCTCGTTCCGCACCGACTTCAGACGTCGGCGCAGATACCCCTTCAACAGTACTTTCCGGTTCGGTCAGTCTGCGGCGAGGGTCTGCAGGCGTTCGACGTACTTCGCGATGACGTCGACTTCGAGGTTCACCGGCGTGCCGACCGGCGACCGGCCGAGGGTGGTGAGCTCGAGTGTCGTCGGGATCAGCGAGATCTCGAACCAGTGACCGTCCGCATCCTCGCCCAGGCCGGACACCGTCAACGAGACACCGTCGACGGTGATCGATCCCTTCTCGACGACGTATCGGGCGACCGAGGTCGGCAGCGCGATGCGCACCACCGTCCAGTTCTCGGAGGGCGAGCGGCTGACGACCGTTCCGGTGCCGTCCACATGCCCCTGAACGAGGTGTCCGCCGAGCCTGCCGCCGAGCGACGCAGCGCGTTCGAGATTCACGCGACTGCCCACCTCGAGCCGCTGCAGGCTCGACCGGTTCAGTGTCTCCTGCATGACGTCGGCGGTGAAGGAGATCCCGTCGAGGACGTCCACCACGGTCAGGCACACACCGTTGACCGCGATCGAATCTCCGTGACCTGCGTCCGACGTCACGACAGGTCCCTTGACGGTGAACCGCGCCGCGTCGGCCAGGTCTTCCTTGCCGACGATCTCGCCGAGCTCTTCGACTATCCCGGTGAACACTGTCTACGTCACTCCTGTTTCTTTCGGTACGGCGACGACGACCAGGTCGGTCCCCAGCGTCTGCACACTCTCGATCGAGAACCGCAGGGCGTCGGCAATTGTTCCGACCCCCGCATTCTCCACCGCGGCTCTGCCCGACCCCAGCACGACGGGCGCGATGTAGGCCACGATTCGGTCGACCACGCCCGCTGCGAGAAACGCGCCCGCCAGAGTCGGACCACCTTCGACCAGGACATCGGTGTGGTCGGCCAGAGCGGCGAGGACGTCGAGCGGGTCGTGACTGCGGACGAACACCGTCGGCGCGTCGTCTCCGCGTATTCGAGCATCTGCCGGTATCTCGCGTCGCCCGACGACGACGCGCAGCGGCTGCCGGGCGGCGTTCGACCCGTCGGTCAGCCGTGCGGTCAGCAGCGGGTCGTCGGCCAGCACTGTTCCGGTCCCGACGACGACGGCGTCGAGCTTCGCGCGCTCGGCGTGGACGTGAGCGCGCGCGTCGGGACCGGTGATCCACTGACTCGTTCCGTCTGCGGCGGCACTACGTCCGTCGAGGCCTGCCGCGTACTTCAACGTCACGAACGGCCTGCCCGCTCGTTGCTTGTGCAGCCAGGCGCGCAACGGACCGTGCGAGACGGCGTCGGCCTCCAGACCGGATTCCACGACGACACCCGCGGCGCGCAGCCTGTCCGCGCCGCCCATCGCCACGGGATTGGGGTCGCCGACGGCGTGGATCACGTGGGCGATACCTGCTTCGATCAGCGCGACTGCACACGGCCCGGTCCGACCGGTGTGGTTGCACGGCTCGAGCGTGACGACGGCCGTACCGCCCCGAGCCCGGTCACCGGCCTCGCGCAACGCCATGATCTCGGCATGAGGACCACCGGGTGGCTGCGTGGACCCGATACCGACGACCGCGCCCGCGGCATCCAGGATCACTGCGCCGACAGGCGGATTGGGGCTCGTGCGTCCCCGTGCCGATTCCGACGCGTCGATCGCCGTGCGCATCGCGGCCGCGTAGTCGGACGCGGCGGGATCCGACATCAGAGGGACAGATGTGCCGACGCGCGCCCTGCCTGCTCGCGGAGTCCACGGACCGCAGCGGCGGGATCGGCAGCGCCGTACACGGCCGAGCCGGCGACGAAGCAGTCGACGCCTGCCTCGGCCGCCTGCTCGATGGTGTCGACGTTGATTCCACCGTCGATCTCGACGACGAGCGTCAGCTCACCGGAGTCGACGAGTTTCCGCACGGTTCGAGCCTTGCCGAGCACGTCGGGAATGAACGACTGCCCGCCGAAGCCGGGTTCGACGCTCATCACCAGCAGCGTGTCGAATTCCTTCAAGATTTCCAGGTAGGGCTCGATCGGGGTGTTCGGCTTGACCGACAGGCCCGCCTTCCCGCCTGCCGCCCGAATGTCCTTCGCCACTGCGATCGGATCGTCGGTTGCCTCGGCGTGGAACGTCACGTTGTACGCACCTGCCTCGGCGTACGACGGCGCCCACCGGCCGGGGTCGTCGATCATCAGATGGCAGTCCAGCGGGATGTCCGTCGCCTTCAACAGGCTCTTCACCACAGGCAGGCCCAACGTCAGGTTCGGAACGAAGTGCGCGTCCATGACGTCGACATGCAACCAGTCCGAACCGGCGACAGCGTCGGCCTCCTCCCCCAGACGAGCGAAATCGGCGGACAATATCGACGGAGCGATCATCGGAGCAGCCACATGCGCAGCCTAGTGCGGCCCTGTATCAGCCGTCACAGGCGGCTGCCGTCAACCCCAGTTCTCCGCCTTCGTCAGACAGAACGGATGGCCCGCCGGATCGAGCAGCACCCGCCATGTCTCGCCGGGCTGATCATCGGGAAGCACCGCCCCGAGGTCGACGGCCCGGAGCGCGGCGTCGTCGAGGTCGTCCACGGCGAGATCGAAATGGAACTGCTTGCTGCCGTGGGGATTCGGCCACGCGGGAGGGACGTAGTCCTCGACGCGACCGAAGCCGAGCGCGGTGTCCCCTCCCGTCACCATCGCGTACTCCTGTTCCGCGTGTGCGACCGTCCAGCCCAGCAGCGCGGACCAGAACTCGGCGCTCTCGGCAGGATTCGCGCAGTCCAGCGTCACCATCTTCAGTGCGGCCACCGGCTTCTCACTCATGACTGTCCCCTCGTTCGATTTCTCGTGTCGCCCCAGACTTCTAGACTTCGCCCGTGGTCGATAGGAAAAATGCGACAGCAGCCGTCGCGGCCGGGACGTCGACGACCGCGGGCATCCTGAGCCCGGAACGGTTGGCGCAACACGTGAACCTCACGCGGTTGGCGTGTGGGGACTCGGCGAGCGCGTGGGTCGAGAACTACTGGTTGCTGCGCTGGGATCTGCCGGACGGCGTGTCGTACCGGAGCTCGACGCTTCCCCACCCGGCGTGCACGTTGAGCGTCGAACGTGGACGAGTGCGCACCGGCGTCGCCGACGTCGGACCAGTGGTGGCGACCGGTGTCCTGACGCGGCGATTCGACGTCACCATCGCCGAATCCGGCTGGGTGTTCGGCGTCAAGTTCAGGCCCGGTGGTTTCGCGAGCATGACCGGAACGTCCGCCCGCACGTTGCGCGATGTTCTGGTCGCCGCGCCGTCGATGTTCGCCCCGGACGCGGTCGCCGCACTCGGAGCGCTCGGCCCCGACGACGATCCGGACCGATGCGCGGCCGTCGCGGACGAGGCATTGTCGATCCAGGACGCACACGTCGAACCCGCGTACAGCGCGGTGTTGTCCATCGTCGCAACGATGTTGAACGACCGGACATTGTTGCGCGTGTCCGACGTCGAGCGTGCTTGCGACATCGGTACGCGACATCTGCAGCGACTGTTCGAACGGTACGTGGGCACGACCCCCAAATGGGTGCTGAACCGCTACCGCATCCATGACGCCATCACCGATCTCGACGACGGATTCTCCGGCTCCATCGCCGATCTGGCGGCGCGCTACGCCTGGTTCGACCAGGCGCACTTCACCCGGGAGTTCACCGAACTCGTGGGCGTGCCACCGAGCGACTATCGATCACGACGGCTTGCGTAGCGCCGCCAGGAACATGGCATCCGTTCCGTGTCGGTGCGGCCACAACTGCACCGAGGTGCCGTCGCCGACACCCGGCACATCGGGCACCAGTGCGCGGGTGTCGAGCTCCTCCACACCGTGCCTGCGGACCGCGTCGGCGACGACGGCCGAGGTCTCCGACAGGTGCGGTGAGCAGGTCGAATAGAGCACGACCCCGCCGGGACGCACCAGTTCGATCGCGGAGGCCAACAGCTGCTTCTGCAACGTCACCAGCTCGGCGACGTCCTTCGGCGAGCGTCGCCACCGTGCCTCGGGGCGACGACGCAACGCTCCGAGACCGGTGCAGGGCGCGTCGACGAGGACGCGGTCGTACCCCGGATCCAGGCCCGGATCGCGTCCGTCGACGGCGTGCACGGTGACGGGCAGCGCCTTGGTCGTCTTGCGCACCAGTTCGGCCCGGTGCGCCGCAGGCTCGACGGCGTCGACCTGCGCCGCGTCGATCTCGGCCAGTGCACCGAGCAGCGCCGCCTTGCCGCCCGGCCCCGCACACAGGTCGAGCCAACGACCCCCGTCGGGACCGTCGAGCGGTGCCAGCGTCAGCGCCCGCGCGACGAGCTGGCTGCCCTCGTCCTGCACCCCGGCGAGACCGTCGCGGACCGCGTCGAGCTTGCCGGGGTCGCCGCCGTCGAGGTAGACCGCGTAGGGCGAGTACTTTCCCTCTTCTCCCCCGGTGATCAACGCCAGTTCCTCGGCCGAGATCTCTCCGGGACGCGCGACGAGGTGGACCGCCGGACGGGCATCGTCGGCTTCGAGGACCGCCGCCAGCTCGCCCGCGTCGGCACCGAGTGCGTCGGCGAATGCCTGCGCGATCCATCTCGGGTGGGCATGTTCGAACGCGAGGTGCCCCACCGGATCCTTCTCCGCGTCCGGAGCGAGCTCGGCGACCCACTCCTCGGCGCTCTTCTCCGACACCCGCCGCAGTACGGCATTGACGAATCCCGCTTTGCCGCTGCCGAATTCGGCGCGCGTCAGGTCGACGGACGTGGCGACGGCGGCGTGCGGCGCGACACGCGTGCGCAACAGTTGGTAGGCGCCGAGACGAAGAATGTCGAGCAGACCGCCGTCGATCTCGGAAATCGTTCTGCCCGAACCTGATTCGACGACCGCGTCGAGCAACCCACGGGCGCGACACGCGCCGTAGGCAAGTTCGGTCGCGAGCGCCGCGTCGCGGCTGTCCAGCTTGCGATCCCGAAGCAGTCCTGGCAGAACGAGATTGGCGTACGCATCGCGTTCACGAACTGCCTTCAGAACATCGCGCGCAGCCAGCCGTGCCGGATCGATCGGCGGTGCCGACGACGGTCCGCGCCCGCGCTGGGGTCGCTGGCCACCGCCACCACGAGATCCGGGACTGCGCTGCGGCCGACCGCCGCGAGCCGATCCGCCGCCGGAACGACGCCGACCGGCGTTGTCGGAGTTGCCGTCTCGGTTCGAGTTACTGCTGCGGTCGCTCACTGCGCCACCGTCCCGTCGATCGATCGTGCGCCGCGCGCCCAATCTGCTGCCTTCATGAGTTTCTTGCCCTGCGGTTGCACGTCACCGAGAACGATCGAGCCGTCACCGGTTCCGATGTGGACACCGTCCTTGCGCGCCAGAACCTCTCCGGGTTCGAGCGTCTCGTCGGACGGACGGACCGGTCCGATCTTCACACGCAGATCTCCGATCGTCGTCCAGGCGCCCGGCGCGGGAGTGACGGCACGAATATGCCGGTCGACCGCCGTCGACGACGCCGACCAGTCGATGCGGGCCGCGTCGACGGTCACCTTCGCGGCGTGGGACACACCGTCCGTGGGTTGCGGGATTGCCGATGCCTCACCGGATTCGATGGCGTCGAGCGTCGCCTCCAGAAGCTCCGCACCGCTCACCGACAGCCGGTGCAACAGATCTCCCGACGTGTCGGTCGGGCGAATCGTCTCGGTGACGACGCCGAGAACAGGACCGGTGTCCATGCCGTCGTCCAGCAGGAAGGTCGATGCGCCGGTGATGTCGTCTCCTGCGGCGATCGACGCCTGCACGGGCGCTGCTCCGCGCCACGCAGGGAGAAGAGAGAAATGGAGATTGATCCAGCCGAAGCGAGGGATGTCGAGAACGGGCCGCGGAAGTAGAGCGCCGTACGCGACGACGGGGCACACGTCGGGAGCGAGATCGGTCAGTTCCGACACGAATTCGGGTTCGGACGGACGCCTCGGGGTCAGAACCGGGATCCCGTGCTGGTCGGCCAGTAGTCCGACGGGGGAGCGATTGACCTTGCGGCCGCGTCCGGCGTGGGCATCGGGCCGCGTCACGACGGCCACCACATCGTGTTTCGTCGACGCGATCAGCCGTTCCAGCGACGGAACCGCCGCATCAGGCGTCCCTGCAAACACAACACGCACCAGTTGGCTCCCGAAGAATAGGTAGTTCGATTCCGTACGACGAACTACCTATTCTAGGGAACCGCTGTCGCAGCTCATCGATCACTCCGCCGTAGGCGACGACGCGGCGTCGCCGTTGTCGGCATCGTCCTCGGCGAGAATGCGGTAGAGACGTCGCCGTGCGTCGGTGAGAACCTCACCGGCCGCCTTCACCTGGTCGGGCGTCCCGACTGCTGCAACCTGGCCTGCTGCGCCCATCAGTTGGCCGATGAGACCGCGCAGATCGAGAGCGTCACCGCCGACGCTGCGGCGCACGTCGTCCCACGGGGCGCCCAGCTCAGCTCGGTGCTCGTCGACGAAGGTGGTTCCCTGCTCGGTGAGTCGTGCAGTCTTGCGGCCGTCGACTTTCTCGATCAGAACGAGGCCCTCGTCTTCCAACTGGGACAGGGCGGGATAGATCGATCCCGGACTCGGCTTCCACGCACCCTCGCTTCGCGCGACGATCTGCTGGATCAGCTCGTAGCCGTGCATGGGAGATTCCGCCAGCAACAACAGAATTGCCGATCGGACGTCTCCTCGCCGACCACGTCCGCCGCGTCCTCGACCTCGTCCGAAGTCGCCGCCCGGCCCGAAACCGCCGAATCCGCCCGGTCCGAAGCCACCTGGCCCGAAGCCGCGATTCCGGTCGCCGCGTCCGCGGTGTTCGTCTCCGCGGAGTCCGTCGCCGCCGTGTCCGCGACGCCCATGGCCACCACGGTGACCCGGCCCGCCACGATGACCTGAATCCGGTCGCGAATCCTCGGGACCGGACGCATCCTGCGGCATCCACATCGTGAACGCTCGCCGCTTCTGGGGACGTTCCGCCATGCCCATCCAGGGCATGCGGTGCATGTCGAAGTAGTTTTCCATGTCCTTGCTCCTTGTCGTATCGTTTGGACATATTGACGATATATCGACAATGCATCGATGGCAACCCCCTGACGGTCGAGCTCACCCGCGTCAGGACAGCCGCGGAACCAACCCGAATATCGTTGCAGGAGAACCCGATCCGGCGCGATTGATCGGGCCGCCGACCAGGATGTAAGCACCGGTGGTGGGCAACGATCCGAGGTTGGTCAGGTTTTCGAGGCTGATGCGGTGCTGGTCGTACAGCTTTTCCGACACCGGATACGTGTCGTCGTTACCGAGATCGGGACCGAACGTATCGGTGCCGAGTGCGCCGCGAACGGCGAGCCTGCCCGTGTCGATCAACCACTGGGCGGCGTCGGCGGAAAATCCGGGCTGATGGGTCACACCGTCGGCGTCCGCGCCCACGTATGCATCGGTGCCCCATCGCGATTCCCAGCCGGTCCAGAGCACGACCGCAGCTCCGGACGGGATTCGCCCGTGTGCAGTTTCCCACTCCTGCAGATCGGCGACGGTGACCGCATAGTCGGCGTCGGCCGCGGCCTTGTCGCGAATGTCGATCTTGACGGCAGGCAGGAACAGATCCTCGGGTACGAGTCGGTCCGCCGTCAGGCCTCCGTCCTGGAAGTGCGCAGGCGCACCCCAGTGCGTTCCCGTGTGCTCACCCTGGCGCACGTTCTGCAGGTAGTACCCGTCCTCGGCGACCGTCGCGGCTGTCTCCAGCACGAACTCCGGGTCGCCGGAGAAGATCGGTGTGGACGCCGGATCGTTGACGTGCGACAACGAGACGATGCGCACCAGTTCGCCCAGCGGCACCGCCGGCGTCGGTAGATCGGCCGATCCGGTCCCGGGTGCCGCATGTGCGAAACTCCGACCCGCGAACCGCGCCCCCGCGATGCCGGCCAGTCCCGTCGCCACCCGCCGAACCCACTGCCTGCGGTGCATTCGAAGCGCCCTCCTCGCGGCCGAGTTTCGTGTGGTGCCACGTCGTCGCCGAGGACTCTATGCGGACCGGCAGCCGAGCGGTGACTCAACCGATACGAATGGGATCGATCTGCACGCGGACCGCCTCGGTGTTCTTCCGCGCGCTCCGAACCGCCTGAGCGTCGGCGAGCGCGTGCGCCAGCGCTCCCCCGGCGGCACGCGGGACCCGCAACAACAGCCGTTGCACGTCTCCTGGCATCCTGTCCTCGCCGCCGCCCGCAGGCAGCCGTTGCCCCTCGGGAAGGTCCACCGGCCCGAGAACCTCTGTCCCCTCGGGCAATTCGGCCGTCTCGACGAGAGCCATGATCGCGGCGGTCGTGCCATCGACGGCCGCGACATGGACAGCAGGCGGGAAGCGCACCTCGGCGCGCTCGTCGAGTTGACTTCGCGCGTGCCCTACTGGATCCCACCGGACCAGAGCCTGAACCGTCGGAATCTCGGATTCCGCGACGACCACGACGCGGCCGCCCTCGGCTCCCGGACGTACGAGGGCAGCTGCCGTCATCCAGCGTCGCAGCGCTTCCTCGGCCGCACGCAGGTCGGCTCGGCCGAGCAGCGCCCATCCGTCGAGAAGCAGCGCAGCACCGTACCCGCCCGGAGCCCACGGCTCGGCGCCGACCGTCGAGATGACAAGCGACGCACCGGGTTCGACGGTGTCCAGAACTGCCGGGCCCCCCGATGTTCGCACCGTGACGCCGGGGAATGCGCGTCCCAGTTCCTCGGCGGTGCGGTGCGCTCCGACGACGACTGCGCGGAGCGCGCGCGAGCCGCACACGGTGCAGCGATGATTGGTGTCGGCGATGCCACACCACGTGCACGTGGGGCTCGCGGCCCCGTCGGCTCCTGGCGCCGACGGTAGTGCCAACGGGCCGTTGCATCGGCGGCATCGCGCTGGGGTCCGGCATTTTCCGCACGCGAGAGACGGGATGTAGCCGCCGCGCGGTACCTGCACCAGCACCGGTAGGTCGTTCTTCACCGCTGTTCGCGCAGCGTCGAAGGCAATCGCCGGCAGCCTCGCAGCGCGGGCTCCCGGATCGCGGGCCAGCGCATGATCGCTGTCGGCCAACGCGACGACGTGAGGCTGCCGGGCGCGGACCACGTCTCGTGGCGCCACGAGATCGTGGGCCCATCCCGAGTCGACGAGCGCTTCGGCCTCTGCGGTGCGTGCGTGTCCGGCGAGGACCACGCCGCATCCGGTCTCGAACGCTCGCAGCAACGCGACTTCACGGGCGTGCGGATACGGCGAACGCGGCTCGGCGTATCCGTCGTCACCGTCGTCCCACAGCACGACGAGACCGAGATTCGCGGCGGGTGCGAAAACGGCACTGCGGGTACCGACCACGATCGACACGTCTCGACGCAGCACGCCGAGCCATCTCCGGTATCGCTTGGCCGGACCGAGCCCGGCGGAGAGCGCAGCCACGACGTCCGGGCCCGCTGCCGCTTCACACGCGGCCGCGACCCGATCCAGGTCGCGTTGATCGGGCACCACGATGACGGCGCTGCGGCCCACGGCGACACACGTTGCCGCGAGCTCGGCGAGCCGACGCGCCCACTCCTCGCCCGGAAGGGCCTGCCAGACGGCCCGTGGATTGCGGCCGGCGCGGAGTGCATCGAGAAACGCGGACCCGTGGGTATAGCTGCTCCACGCTCGTTCGTCGACCACGGGTTCTGGAACGTCCGGTTTTTCGGGCGGATCCTCGGACTCGACCTTGGCGTGACGCGGCGGAACCGCCAGCCGGAGAACGTCGGCACGCGTTCCCGCGTAGCGATGCGCGACGGCCGACACCAGCCGGCTGACCTCCGGCGTCAGAACCTGCTCGTCGGACACGACGCGGTCGAGCCACCCCAGCTTGCCGGTGTGCTCGGTGGTCGCCACGCGTTCGACGACGAAACCGTCGACGAGTCGACCCGCGAAGCGGATGCGGACACGAACGCCGACCTTCGCGTCGTCGGCGAATTCGGCGGGGACGAGATAGTCGAACTCGCGATCGAGGTGCGGTAACGGCAAGAGCGGCAGAACCCGAGCTATGGGGAGCTCGGGTGCTGCCGCTCGCGCTGTGCTGCTCAGAGACCCGCTGCCGCGCGCAGCTTCTCCGCGCGGTCGGTCGACTCCCACGGCAACGCGATGTCGGTACGACCGAAATGACCGTAGGCGGCGGTCGGCGCGTAGATCGGGCGGAGGAGGTCGAGATCGCGAATGATCGCGCCCGGACGCAGGTCGAAGACTTCGTTGATCGCCGACTGGATGCGCGCCGGGTCGGTCTTCTCGGTACCGAAGGTCTCGACGAACAGACCGACGGGGGCTGCCTTGCCGATTGCGTAGGCGACCTGGACCTCGATGCGGTCGGCCAGACCTGCGGCGACGGCGTTCTTGGCGACCCAGCGCATCGCGTACGCGGCGCTCCGGTCGACCTTCGACGGATCCTTGCCCGAGAACGCGCCACCACCGTGGCGCGCCATTCCGCCGTAGGTGTCGACGATGATCTTGCGGCCGGTCAGACCTGCGTCGCCCATCGGTCCACCGAGCACGAACTTGCCGGTGGGGTTGACGAGCAGACGAATGTTGGACGTGTCCAGCGTGGGCACGTTCAGTTCTTCGAGTACCGAGCCGAGAACCTTCTCGCGGATGTCGGGCGTCAGCAGGTTGTCGAGGTCGATGTCGGCGGCGTGCTGCGTCGACACCACGACCGTGTCGAGGCGCACCGCGTCGTCCCCGTCGTACTCGATGGTGACCTGGGTCTTGCCGTCCGGACGCAGGTACGGAAGCACACCCGACTTACGAACCTCGGTGAGACGACGCGACAGCCGGTGTGCGAGCGCGATGGGCAGCGGCATCAACTCGGGGGTGTCGGTGTTGGCGTAGCCGAACATCAGACCCTGATCGCCTGCGCCCTGCCGGTCGATCTCGTCGTCGGACAGGCCCTCGACGCGTGCCTCGTGGGAGTGATCGACGCCCTGCGCGATCTCCGGAGACTGCGCACCGATGGCGATGTTGACGCCACAGGAGTTGCCGTCGAAGCCCTTGGCGGACGAGTCGTAGCCGATCTCGAGCACCTTGTCGCGCACGATCTTCGGGATATCGGCGTAGGCGGTGGTGTTGACCTCGCCCGCGACGTGAACCTGGCCGGTCGTGACGAGCGTCTCCACCGCCACACGCGCACGCGGATCCTCCGCGAGGAGCGCGTCGAGAATCGAATCGCTGATGGCGTCGCAGATCTTGTCTGGGTGACCCTCGGTCACGGACTCACTGGTGAAGAGCCGACTGCCGGACTTGCTCACGGATTTCCTCTCGACGTGTTTCCCGGCCGATCGGAGCCACAGCTCCGGTCGGCACTTCCATTGTCTACGGTCACGCTGTTACTGCGGGTAAGCACACATGGGCGTTCTGGCACACCGACACTAGTCGCGTCGATGCCGCCCGTGCACCCTTGAAATCACCCGAGATTCGAATGTGAAACATCGGACAGTACGGAGACCGCCGCGTCGACGACGCGACTGGCGAGCAGCGCCTTCGACCCGGCACCGAGAGCGGCTTCCGATCCGTCCGATCCGAGGAGCCATCCGTCGTTGTGATCCACCTCGAACGCCTTGCCGTCGCCGACCGCGTTGACGACGAGCAAATCACAACCTTTGCGTTCCAGCTTCGCGCGTGCGTAGCTCAGGACGTCGCCGTGCTCGTCACCGGTTTCGGCGGCGAAACCGACGATGACCGTGGTCTTGTCGATCTCGCCGTTCCGACGCGCGTCGACGAGACCGGCGAGGATGTCGTCGTTGCGAACGAGCGGGATCGAGTCGGGCTCGTCGGCGCCCTTCTTGATCTTGCTCGTCGCGATACTGGACGGACGGAAGTCCGCGACGGCCGCAGCCATGACGACGACGTCGGCATCGGGCGAGTACTGCGTCACTGCGTCCCGCATCTCGTGCGCGGTCTTGACGTGAACGACGTCGACGGCGGCAGGATCCGGCAGGTTCGCGGTGAAGCCGGCGATCAACGTCACACGCGCACCGCGCTGCGCCGCGACGCGGGCGATGGCGTAGCCCTGTTTGCCGGAGCTGCGATTGCCCAGGAACCGAACCGGATCGAGCGGTTCGCGGGTGCCGCCTGCTGTCACGACGACGCGGCGACCGGTGAGATCGTGCGGCAGCGAATCGGTGCGCTCTGCCAGCAGCATCGCGAGCGCGTGGATCTCGTCGGGCTCGGGAAGCCGTCCCGCGCCGGTGTCGCGGCCGGTCAGCCGCCCCGAAGCGGGTTCGATGACCGTGACGCCCCGACCGCGCAAAGTCGCGACGTTGGCGACCGTCGCCGGGTGTTCCCACATCTCGGTGTGCATCGCAGGCGCGACGACGACGGGACATCTCGCCGTCAACAACGTGGCGGTCAGAAGATCGTCGGCCCGGCCGCCTGCCATCCGAGCGATCAGATCGGCGGTCGCAGGCGCGACGACGACCAGGTCCGCCTCTTGCCCGAGGCGCACGTGAGGCACCTCGGGAACGTCGGCGAACACTCCGGTGTGGACCGGGTTGCCCGACAACGCCTCGAATGTTGCGCGGCCGACGAACTCGAGCGCGGATTCGGTCGGGATGACGCGGACGTGGTCACCGTTCTCGGTGAACCTTCGAATGAGGGAACAGCTCTTGTAGGCGGCGATACCTCCGCCTACACCGACGACTACGCGCAACTTGGCTGATTCCTTGTTCGGTTCTTATTCGCCTTCGGAGTGCTCGAGGAGATCGGAGTGGATCTCGCGAAGCGCGATGGACAGCGGCTTCTCCTGCAGGCCCGGCTCGACGAGCGGGCCGACGTACTCGAGGATGCCGTCGCCGAGCTGGTTGTAGTAGTCGTTGATCTGACGCGCGCGCTTGGCTGCGTAGATGACCAGCGCGTACTTCGACGACGTGCGCGCGAGGAGCTCGTCGATCGGAGGGTTGGTGATCCCGAGCGGCGTGTCGTAAGCCGGGAGTGCGCTACGCGCGTCGAAGTCGGAACCGGCCACTGAAGTGCTGCTCACTATGGAATCTCCCTGAATAGCGTCGATGCTGCATACGTACTGAACTGCGAAAAGGTTGTTCGTGCTCGTGAACCTCGGAGGCCGAGAACCTCAGGAAGGGCCGACCGACGAGCTACCGACCAACAAGGATACCAACTCTTCGCACGAATGGTCGACATCGGTATTGACGATGACCGTGTCGAACTCGTCCTGCGCGGCCAGTTCGACCTTGGCGGTCTCGAGTCGGCGTGCGGTGGCCGCCGATTCCTCGGTCGCCCGCGACGTGAGTCGGTGAACGAGGTCGTCCCACGTCGGCGGTGCCATGAACACCAGCTGCGCCTCGGGCTTCGACACCCGTACCGCTCGCGCGCCGGCGAGGTCGAGCTCCAGAAGCACCGGTTTCCCCTGCTCGAGCGCCTCTTCGACCGGCGCGGCCGGGGTGCCGGACCGATGCAGGCCACCGTGGACGCTGGCCCATTCGAGCAGCTCCCCTGCCTCGATCATGCGATCGAACTCCGCGGCGGTGACGAAGTGGTAGTCCTCACCGTCGATCTCACCCGGACGTGGGTCGCGCGTGGTGACGGACACGCTGAACCACAGTTCGGGCAGTACGCGTCGAACGACGCGGACGACACTGGACTTACCGACGCCGGAGGGACCGGCCAAAACGATGAGCCGGCCCCTCCGGGGCGATGACGCGTCACGATCGGACACGTGCGCTACCTCCGCTTGTACGTGCACTCAGGCGTCGAAATCGAACTTGGTCAGCAGTGCCTTGCGCTGGCGATCGCCGAGGCCACGGAGACGACGCGTCGGCGCGATCTCCAGCTCGGTCATCAGCTCCTGCGCCTTGACCTTGCCCACCTTCGGCAATGCCTCGAGAAGTGCCGATACCTTCATCTTGCCGAGGATCTCGTCGGTCTCGGCGTCTTTGAGCACCTGCTTCAGATCGGTGCCGCCTCGCTTGAGGCGCTCTTTGAGCTCGGCCCTGACTTTACGGGCGGCAGCCGCCTTCTCCAGAGCAGCGGCACGCTGCTCTGCGGTCAACTGGGGAAGCGCCACGTTTCCTCCGTCTCATCGTGGGGTGGACAGTGCACGGAATGGCGGGTCGCGCACGTCGCTGCTGCGCAACTCGTGGTCACCAGCAACATCAGCGACGTTACCGACGCGCGACCCGCATGGCGAACTTGCCCCCGGAGCTGACGGGGTCGCAACCATGGTCTATGCGAGGCCCGCTTCTACTTCGTCGCGGAGGGTGGTGGCGGCATCGCGAAGAGCGGTGACCGACGGCCCTGCCGCGAGCACGCCGCGAGACGAGTTGGGCAGCAGAAGCTCTCGGGAACCCGCGAAGATCTGGGCGAGATCGTCGACACCCGCGCCCTGAGCGCCGAGCCCGGGAGCGAGGATCGGGCCGGTGAAGTCGCTGAGATCCAGACCGTGATCACGCGTTGCGCCGACGACGAGACCGGCCGTGGCGCGTCCGTCCCGGTCGATGTCGGCAGCCCCGTCGACGATGGACTGCGCGACCGACCGATGGGACGCCGTCGCGGTCTGCAGGTCCGCCCCCTCGGCGTTGGACGTTCGCGCGAGGACGAACACTCCTCGACCGTTTCGCGCGGCCAGGTCGAACGTCTCGCGCAGCGAATCGAACCCGAGGTACGGGGAGACGGTGACCGCGTCGGACGACAGCGGCGAGTCCTCCCCGAGCCACGTCTGCGCGTAGGCGCTCATCGTGCTCCCGATGTCGCCGCGCTTGGCGTCGGCGACGACGAGTGTGCCTGCGTCACGCAATACCGAGACGGTGCGTTCGAGCACGGCGTACCCCGCGCTGCCGTAGGCCTCGAAGAACGCGACCTGAGGCTTGACGACGGCGACCTCGCCGACGAACGCCTCGACGCACAGCTCGGCGAAGGTCTCCAACCCGTCGGCCGATCGGGGCAGACCCCAGGCGTCGAGCAGCGACGGGTGCGGATCGATGCCGACGCAGAGCCGGCCGCGCGCCGCCGTCGCAGCGCGCAGCCGATCCGCCCACGTCTTGCTCATGCCGTGACCGAGGCGCCCGCGATGGCCGCGTGCAGGTCCTGCAACGACCGCACTCCCACCCCACCGGCAATGGCGGCTTCGATGCCCTGCACTGCCGCCGACGCGCCCTGCACCGTCGTGATGCACGGAATGCTCTGTGCCACCGCGGCGCTGCGGATCTCGTAGCCGTCGACGCGCGGTCCCGAGTTGCCGTACGGGGTGTTGATCACCATCGCGACGTCCCCGGCGAGGATGCGGTCGACGATCGTCGACTCCCCTGCAGGTACGTCCTCACCGGACTGCTTGTAGACCTGCTGGCACTCGACGCCGTTGCGACGCAGCACCTCTGCGGTGCCCTCGGTCGCGAGGATCGTGAAGCCGAGGTCGGCGAGACGCTTGACCGGGAAGATCAGCGACCGCTTGTCCTTGTTGGCGACCGATACGAACACCGAGCCCGACGTCGGCAGCGAACCGTATGCCGCCGTCTGGCTCTTGGAGAAGGCGGTACCGAAGTCCGCGTCGATACCCATGACCTCGCCCGTCGACTTCATCTCCGGGCTCAGCAGCGTGTCGACGCCTGTGCCGTCGGCGCGACGGAATCGGTTGAACGGCAGGACCGCTTCCTTGACGGCGATCGGCGCGTCCAGCGGGGTCGTCCCGCCGTCGCCCTCGGCAGGCAGGATGCCTTCGGCCCGCAGGTCGGCGATCGACTCACCGAGCATGACGCGCGCACACGCCTTGGCCAGCTGCACGGCCGTGGCCTTGGACACGAACGGAACCGTCCGGCTTGCACGCGGATTCGCTTCGAGGACGTACAGAATGTCGTCCTTGAGCGCGTACTGGACGTTGAGCAGTCCCTTCACGCCGATGCCCTTGGCGAGCAGCTCGGTGGACCGTCGCACGTTCTCGATGTCGGCCTTGCCCAACGTGATCGGCGGCAGCGCACACGCCGAGTCGCCGGAGTGGATACCGGCTTCCTCGATGTGTTCCATGACGCCACCGAGGTAGACCTCGGTTCCGTCGCACAGTGCGTCGACGTCGATCTCCACGGCGTCTTCGAGGAAGCGGTCGACGAGAACCGGACGGTCGTGCGAGATCTCGGTCGCACGCGAGATGTAGTCGGCGAGCGATGCTTCGTCGTAGACGATCTCCATGCCGCGGCCGCCGAGCACGTACGACGGACGCACGAGGACGGGGTAGCCGATACCGCCCGCGATCTCGCGAGCGCCGTCGAACGTCGTCGCGGTTCCGAATTTCGGAGCAGGCAGGCCCGCCTCGGTGAGGACGCGACCGAACTCGCCGCGATCCTCGGCCAGGTCGATCGCCTCGGGGCTGGTTCCGACGATGGGAACACCCGCAGCCTTCAGGCGCTTCGCCAGTCCCAGCGGCGTCTGGCCACCGAGCTGCACGATGACGCCTGCCACGGTGCCGGACTGCGATTCGGCTCGATATACCTCGAGCACGTCCTCGAACGTCAGTGGCTCGAAGTACAGGCGGTCGGCGGTGTCGTAGTCGGTCGACACGGTCTCCGGGTTGCAGTTGACCATGACGGTCTCGTAGCCGGCCTGCGACAGCGTCTGCGCCGCGTGCACACACGAGTAGTCGAACTCGATGCCCTGGCCGATGCGGTTCGGGCCCGAACCGAGGATGAGCACCTTCTGACGCTCGCGCTGTTCGGCGACCTCGGACTCGGCGTTCGGATCGAGCTCGTAGGTGCCGTAGTGGTACGGCGTCTTGGCCTCGAACTCGGCTGCGCAGGTGTCGACCGTCTTGTAGACGGGGTGGACACCCAGCTCGACGCGCAAGGCGCGAACACCGTCTTCACCGCCGAGTTCCGGCCGCACCGCGGCGATCTGGCGGTCCGACAGGCCGTGGTACTTGGCCTGACGCAGGAGCGCCTCGTCGAACTTCTCGGCGGCACGCAGTTCGTGTCCGAGTTCGTGGATCTGCTGGAACTGGTCGAGGAACCACGGGTCGATCTTGGTGGCGTCGAACAGCTGCTCGAGGGTCGCGCCCAGTTCGAACGCCTTCTCGATGCCGTACATCCGGCCGTCCTTCGGGACCGACAGGTCCTTCAGCAACGACTCGAGGTTCACGGCCTCGACCTCGGGGCCGGTCCAGTAACCCGCTCGCTTCGTCTCGAGCGACCGCATGACCTTGCCGAACGCCTCGGCGAAGTTACGGCCGATCGACATAGCCTCGCCGACGGACTTCATCGTCGTCGTGAGCGTGCCGTCGGCGCCCGGGAACTTCTCGAACGCGAACCGCGGCGCCTTGACGACGACGTAGTCCAGCGTCGGCTCGAAGCACGCCGGGGTTTCCTTCGTGATGTCGTTGACGATCTCGTCGAGGGTGTAGCCGATGGCCAACTTGGCGGCCATCTTCGCAATCGGATAGCCGGTGGCCTTCGACGCCAGTGCCGACGACCGCGAGACACGCGGGTTCATCTCGATGACGACGAGGCGGCCGTCCGTCGGGTCCATCGCGAACTGGATGTTGCAACCACCGGTGTCGACGCCCACCTCGCGGAGGATGTCGATCGAGAGGTCGCGCATCTTCTGGTATTCGCGGTCGGTCAGCGTCATCGCCGGGGCGACGGTGACCGAGTCGCCGGTGTGCACACCGACCGGGTCGACGTTCTCGATGGAGCAGACGATGACCACGTTGTCGCGGCCGTCGCGCATGAGCTCGAGCTCGTATTCCTTCCAGCCGAGGATGGACTCCTCGATGAGCACGTTCGCGGTCGGCGACGCGGCGAGCCCGCCTCCGGCGATGCGCGTGAGGTCGGCGTCGTCGTAGGCCATGCCCGAGCCCAAGCCGCCCATCGTGAACGACGGCCGCACGACGACCGGGAAGCCCAGCTCGGCGACGGTCTCACGCACCTCGTCCATCGTGTAGCAGACGCGAGAGCGCGCGCTCTCCCCTCCGACCTTGGACACGATGTCCTTGAACTTCTGACGGTCCTCGCCACGCTGGATGGCGTCGAAGTCCGCGCCGATGAGCTCGACGTCGTACTTCTCGAGGATCCCCTGCTCGTGCAGCGCGACGGCGGCGTTGAGCGCGGTCTGGCCACCGAGGGTTGCGAGAACGGCGTCGATCGGATGTCCCTGCTCGGCCTCGCGAGCGAAGATCTTCTCGATGAAGTCGGCGGTGATCGGCTCGACGTAGGTGGCGTCGGCGAACTCCGGGTCGGTCATGATGGTGGCCGGGTTCGAGTTCACGAGGCTGACGCGCAGGCCCTCCTCGCGAAGTACCCGGCACGCCTGAGTGCCGGAATAGTCGAACTCACAGGCCTGTCCGATGACGATCGGTCCCGAACCGATGACCAGGACGTGTCCCAGATCGCTGCGGCGTGGCATTACTTGTCAACTCCCTCGAGCACTGATGTGAACCGATCGAAGAGGTACGCGGCGTCGTGTGGGCCCGCCGCGGCCTCGGGGTGGTACTGAACCGAGAACGCGCGTCCACTCAGCAGTTCGACGCCTTCGACGGTGCCGTCGTTGGCGCACGTGTGGCTGATCCGGGCGCGGCCGAAGTCGGTGTCGAACTCCTCGCCTGCTTCGCCTTCGAGCGCGAAGCCGTGGTTCTGCGCGGTGATGGCGATGCGTCCGGTGGTGTGCTCGACGACGGGGATGTTCATGCCGCGGTGGCCGAACTTCATCTTGTACGTCGAGCGTCCGAGCGCGCGGCCGAAGATCTGGTTTCCGAAGCAGATGCCGAACAACGGCAGTCCGCGTCCGAGAACCTCGCGGGTCAGCGCGACGTTGGCGTCGGCAGTCGCTGGGTCGCCCGGTCCGTTGGACAGAAAGACGCCGTCGGGATTCAGCTCCAGAATCTGGTCCATGGTGGCTGCCGACGGAACCACGTGCACACGGATGCCGCGCTGGGCGAACATACGCGGTGTGTTCGTCTTGATGCCGAGATCGACTGCGGCGACGGTGAATCGGGCGTCGCCGCCTTCGGGCTCGATCACGTAGCCGGTGTCGGTGGTGACCTCACCGGCCAGGTCGGCACCGAGCATCGACGGCTGACCGACGACCTGCTCGAGCATCTCCGTCTCCGTGCCGAGTGCGTCACCGGAGAAGACGCCCGCGCGCATCGAACCGCGGGTGCGCAGGTGGCGTACGAGAGCGCGCGTGTCGATGCCGGCGATGCCGACGACGTTCTGCGCCTCGAGCTGTTCCTGCAGCGATCCGGTCGATCGCCAGCTCGACGTGCGTCGTGCCGGGTCACGGACGACGTAGCCTGCGACCCAGATCTTGTTGGGATCCTGGGCGCTCGCGGCTTCGCCGTCTTCCTGGTTCCAGCCCGTGTTGCCGATCTGCGGCGCCGTCGCGACGACGATCTGACGGTGGTAGCTGGGGTCGGTCAAGGTTTCCTGGTATCCGGTCATACCGGTGCAGAAGACGGCTTCGCCGAGAGTCCGTCCGGTGGCGCCGAAGGTGGTGCCACGGAACGTCCGGCCGTCCTCCAGAACAAGAACTGCGCTGCTCACGCGGGTGTCTCCTTCGAGTCGTTCGTGCCTGTGTTCGGATGTGTGTCGACCCACGTGGGGTAGACGAGCTTGTCGTCGGCTCGAAAGCCGGTGTCGATCTCGGTGCCGGTCGGCAGGGTCCAGCGGATGACCAGCAGGCCGTCCTTGCTCATGACCTTGCCCGCCAACGCACGATCGGTTCTGATCCCGCGAATGGACTCCTGCGGAATCCAGATGGTGGACTCCCCTGTTCGCTCGAGCAGGATGCCCTTCTCGTACCGCGACAGTTCCGCCGTCGCGCGGTGGCCGATGTCGCCGACGGCGATGCGGTCCTGCCAGTTCGGCGCGATCGTGCTGCCGACGTACAGGCCGGTCGCAGCGGCGATCGACGGTGCCCCGAGATCGGCGGGCACGGGAGGGAACACCCCGATCCGGTCCGCCTGACGCTTCTGCCGGCCACGCCAGCCCCAGAAGATCAATCCGATCATCGCCAGCCAGAAGACGACGAACGCGACGACGATGACCACTCTGTCCACGGCTATGCCTCCGTCGCGACGCGAACGGCGCCGCCCAGGGCAGTGATCCGTCCGCGCAGCAGCGTCGTGGTGACTCTGGCCGAGAACGCCATCTGCTCGAACGGCGTGTTCTCGGAGATACTGGCGAACTTCCTGCCCTCGACCGTCCACGATGCGTCCGGGTCGACGAGCGTCAGGTTCGCGATCTCTCCGACCTCGATCGGACGCCCCTGGTCGGCGAGTCCGACGATCTCCGCCGGACGCTCGCTCATGACGCGGGCCACGCCACGCCAATCGAGCAGACCGGGCTCGACCATCGTCTGCGCGACGATCGCGAGGGCGGTCTCCAGACCGAGCATGCCCGGACGCGCCTGCGAGAACTCACAGCACTTGTCCTGCTCGGCGTGTGGCGCGTGATCGGTCGCGACGCAGTCGACCGTGCCGTCGGCGAGGCCCGTGCGCAGCGCCGCGACGTCGGACGCCTCGCGCAGCGGCGGGTTCACCTTGTTGACGGCGTCGTACGTCTCGAGGCGCGAATCGTCGAGCAGCAGGTGATGCGGCGTCACCTCGGCCGAGATCGAAATCCCTTGTGCGCGTGCCCACTTGAGCAGTTCGACGGTTCCCGCCGTCGACGCGTGACAGATGTGCACCTTCGCTCCGGCGTCGCGAGCGAGCAGAGCGTCACGGGCGACGATCGACTCCTCGGCGGCACGCGGCCAGCCGGCGAGACCCAAGCGAGCTGCCGTCGGCCCCTCGTGTGCGACGGCACCGACGGTCAGACGCGGCTCCTCGGCGTGCTGCGCGATGAGCACCCCGAGCGAGCTCGAGTATTCGAGCGCGCGACGCATGATCAGCGGGTCGTCGACGCATTTGCCGTCGTCGGAGAACATCTTGACCTTGCCGACGCCACTCGCCATCGTCGCCATCTCGGCGAGCTGCTTGCCCCCGAGACCGACCGTGACGGCACCGACCGGGTGCACGTCGACGAGTCCGACCTCCTGGCCGCGACGCCACACGTGATCGGTGATGACGACCGAGTCGGCGACGGGGTTGGTGTTGGCCATCGCGAACACCGCCGTGTAACCACCCAGTGCGGCTGCGGCAGAACCGGTTTCGATGGTCTCGGTGTCCTCGCGGCCGGGCTCGCGCAGGTGGGTGTGCAGGTCGACGAATCCGGGGAGCAGAATCTGCCCGCCCGCCTCGACGACCTCGGCATCACCTGCGTCGAGATCGGATCCGATGGCGGCGATCTGGCCGTCGTCGATCAGGACGTCGGTAGCGGGTTCCTCGCCGTAGATCAGAACGCCGCGCAGCAGAACACTCACAGCGCACCTCCGTCCGAGCCGACGAGCAATCGGAACAGCACCGCCATGCGCACGTGAACTCCGTTCGTAACCTGTTGCAGTACAGCAGTTCTGGGTGAATCGGCCACCGACGACGCGATCTCCATACCGCGCAGCATCGGTCCCGGGTGCAGCACGACGGCATGCTCCGGGAGAAGGTCCATCCGCTTCTGGGACAGCCCGTATGTGATCGAGTACTCCTTCGCCGACGGGAAGAATCCGCCGTTCATCCGTTCCGCCTGCACGCGCAGCATCAGCACGGCGTCGAGCGAGGGCAGTTCGGCATCGATGTCGTGCGACACGCGGACCGGCCAGCCGGAGACTCCGACGGGCAGTAGCGTCGGCGGCGCGATGAGAACCACCTCGGCGCCGAGCGTCGACAACAGAATCGCGTTCGATCGCGCGACGCGACTGTGCAGGATGTCGCCGACGATGCCGATGCGCCTGCCCTCGATGTCACCGAGACGTTGGCGCAGGGTCACGGCGTCGAGCAGCGCCTGCGTGGGGTGCTCGTGGGTTCCGTCACCTGCATTGATGATCGCGGGTCCCGCCCCGTCGCCCTGGCCCTTCGTCCACGCGGCGATCTGGTGTGCCGCACCCGATGCCGGGTGACGCACGATCAGCGCGTCCGCGCCCGCGGCACGCAGCGTCATCGCGGTGTCCCGCAACGACTCCCCCTTCGACACCGACGAGCTGCTGGCGCTGACGTTGATGACGTCGGCGCTCATCCACTTGCCTGCGACCTCGAACGACACACGGGTGCGGGTCGAGTTCTCGAAGAAGACGGTCATGACCGTACGGCCGCGGAGAGTCGGGAGCTTCTTGACCTCGCGGCCCAGCAGCGCCTGCTCGAACCGATCGGCCTCGTCGAGCAGCTCGGTCGCGGTCTCGCGGGTCAGATCGGCCACGGACAGCAGATGCTTCACTGCACTACACCTTTGTTTCCATCTGGGTCACTCCTGCGGGCTCCGCTCCCGGCTGAGATAGATACACCGTCCTGCCCGTCGTGCTCGGTCAGAGACACCGACACGTCCTCGGTCCGAGCCGTCGGCACGTTCTTTCCGACGTAGTCGGCGCGCAACGGGAGTTCGCGATGTCCGCGGTCGATGAGAACGGCCAGCTGAACGGCCCTGGGGCGACCGAGGTCACGCAGCGCGTCCAGCGCTGACCGCACTGTCCGGCCGGAAAACAGGACGTCGTCGACGAGAACCACGAGTGCGTCGTCGATTCCGCCCTCGGGGACGAGAGTCCGCTCCAGGGGGCGGTGCGGCTTGTTCCGCAGATCGTCGCGGTACAGCGTGATGTCGAGCGAGCCGAGCGGCGGGCGCACACCGCTGAAGACCTCGATGCGCTCGGCGAGGCGCTCGGCGAGCGTGGTGCCGCGCGTCGGAATGCCGAGGAGGACGACACGGGGGCCGTCCGCGGAATCCAGCGCGGTCTTCTCGATGATCTGATGCGCCATCCGGGCGATGGTCCGGCCCACATCCGCGGCGGACAGCAGCTCGCGGGAAGAACCAGGTCGATTGTCGGGAACGGAAGAACTTTCGGGCGCAGGCAAACTACGACCTCCTTCTCCGCCTCTCTGGACGGATCGTTAAAGGATGTCTGACGGTGACACAGCCTAGCAATCGCTCCTCCCCGCACGAGCGGCGGGGAGGAGCGATTCGAAAGATACTCAGGAGTCGGCGGGCTTGTCCTCGGCAGTACGCGAGGACACGGCCGCGGCTGCCGCTCGAACCTGAGGCGCCACGAGCACGATCTGGCCGAGAACGCCGTTGACGAACGACGGCGAATCGTCGGTGGACAGCTGCTTCGCGAGTTCGACGGCTTCGTCGACGGCCACGACCGGCGGCACATCCGTCGCGTGGAAGAGTTCCCACACCGCGACACGCAGAATCGCGCGGTCGACGGCCGGAAGCCGGTTCAGCGTCCAATCCGTCAGGTGGTCGGAGATCACACCGTCGAGACGATCGAGATTCTCGGCGACACCGACGACCAGCGTCTCGGTGTACTCGCTGACGGGCGCGATCGTATCGTCGCCGCGCGCCAACTCGATACGCTCCTTGGCCAGGTCCACCGGATCGGTGTCACGCGCCTCGGCCTCGAACAGGAAGTCCACGGCCCGCTTGCGAGCCTTGTGGCGCGCACCGAGCTTCTTCGGCTGCTCGGGCTGTTTCGATGCAAGACGTGCTTGGTTCTTCTTCGACGACACGTTAGGAGTTCACACGCCCGAGGTAGTTGCCGTCACGCGAGTCGACCTTCAGCTTGTCGCCGGTGTTGATGAACAACGGAACGGAGATCTCGGCGCCGGTCTCGAGGGTTGCAGGCTTGGTGCCGCCGGTGGAGCGGTCGCCCTGGAGACCGGGATCGGTGTGCTTGACCTCGAGCTCGACCGTGACGGGCAGCTCGACGTACAGCGGCGCGCCCTCGTGGGTCGCGACCTGAACCTGCATGTTCTCGAGCAGGAAGCGTGCGCCGTCGCCGACCGTCGCCTCGGAGATCGAGATCTGGTCGTAGGTGTCGCCGTCCATGAAGACGTAGTCGCTGCCGTCGTGGTACAGGTACGTCATGTCGCGACGATCGACCGTCGCGGTGTCGACCTTGACGCCTGCGTTGAACGTCTTGTCGACGACCTTGCCCGACAGCACGTTCTTCAGCTTCGTACGCACGAAAGCGGGGCCCTTGCCCGGCTTGACGTGCTGGAACTCGATGATCGACCACAGCTGGTTGTCGATGTTGAGAACGAGACCGTTCTTGAAATCGCTGGTAGAAGCCACTGGCTCTTACGTCTCCTCGTATTTCTCGCCTGCGCCGTGCGTCACACGAGAATCAGTTCTTTGCTGGTCATGGTGAGCAACTCGGGTCCGCCGTCGCGAACGACGAGTGTGTCTTCGATCCGGACGCCACCGCGCCCCGAGATGTACACACCCGGCTCGACGGTCACAGCTGCACCGCTCAGCAGTGTACCGGTGCTGGTGCGTGCAATTCCCGGCGCTTCGTGGATTTCGAGGCCGACACCGTGTCCGAGGCCGTGCAGGAACAGCTCCCCGTACCCGGCGTCCTCGATGACCGATCGTGATGCCGCGTCCACCGAAGCCGTGCTCACGCCGGGTGCCAGCGCCTCTCGGCCCGCGGCCTGAGACCGCAGCACGAGCTCGTAGATCTCCTTCTGCCACGCGTCGGGCTCCCCGATGACGACCGTGCGTGTCATGTCCGAGTGGTACCCGCCGACGAGCGCACCGAAGTCGAACTTCACGAAGTCACCCGTCGCGAGTACAGCCGCCGTGGGCCGATGGTGAGGCACGGCGGAATTCGCACCCGCTGCGACGATCGTCTCGAACGAGATGCCGTCGGCACCCGCGTCGAGCATCTGAGCTTCGAGCTCGCGCGCCACCTCGAGCTCGGTACGTCCGGCTCTGATTCCCCCGCGCTCGATCAGTAGCGCGAAGGCCTCGTCCGCGGCACGACACGCGTCGCGCAACAGCCCGATCTCGTGCTCGTCCTTGACCATGCGCAGATCCTCGACGAGGCCCGGACTGCGGACGAGCGTCGGAGCCGCGTCCAGAGCACTCCACGCGTCGTGCTGGTCGACCGTCACGACATGGCTTTCGAATCCCACGTTCCCGGACGGCGCCGCCCGGTCGTCGGTCAGCAACGCCGTCGCCGACGACCTGTCGATCGACGCACGAAGGTCGGGAACCTGGGCGGCGACCTGGGAGAGATACCGACCGTCGGTGCAGATGACGGTTCCGTCCTCGTTCCCGTCGGAATCGGCGGCGGACACCACGAGGGCGGCGTTGCTCCCGGTGAACCCGGTCAGGTACCGGATGTTGAGGAGATCGGTCACCAGGAGTGCGTCGAGGTTCTTCGCGTGCAGAGCGCGACGTAGCGCGGCTCGACGCGCTCCGAAGTCGGCTCGTTTCCGGTCTGCAGACATTCCTCCAACCTATCGTTCGACGCAGCTGCCACGGCCCATCGATGTCGTAGACCGTCACGAAATTCTGTGGGGCCGGACACACTTACCGGCGGGTAGGGATAGGCTGACCCCATGACTGGGTGGGTTGTGCGCGGAATCGGTATGGGTCTGATCAACGTGGGGGTGCGGATACTGCTGGGGGCAGCCGTCGCGCAGTGGCCGACGCACGGCTCGCAGCTGCGCTGGGTGGGCATGGCCGCCGTGCTGCTGGCGGTCGTCGTGTGGGCCGGAATCGACGGAATCCGCGACCGACATGCCAATCCCGATCCCGAATACGGCAAGGATCTGACGATGGTCTGGCTGAAGGCCGCGGTCGTCGGTGGTCTACTGGCAGGCCTTCTCGCGTGGCTGGTCGGATTCCTCGTCGAGTTCAGCGTCGGCCAGAATTCGCTGTTCTTCGAACTGACGTCGGGCGCCGCGTTCACGATCCTCGTCATCTTCATTCCAGCGACGATCGCCGTGTTCCTCGGACGCCTTCTCGCTTCGCGCGATGCGAAGAAGAAGCTCGCCGCGACCGACGCCGAGCGCGAGCAGCACCGCCGCGAACATCACACGGTCGGCGCGAACGCCTCGGGTCAGTCGGCTACCGGTCAGGCAGCGCCGTCGCAGTCGACGGCCGACCAAGCACGGTGGGCCGACGACTCGGCCGACACCGAAGTGTTCCCGGCCGTCGGTCCAGACCTGCAGAAAGATCAGGGCTCGAAGAAGAGCACCAGCTAGAGCAGAATTCCGGTGCTGGACGGGCCGGAGTCGTCCCGTGCGATGGCCGAGTAGGCCGCGACGAGAAGGCTCGGGTCCGGTCCTTCCAGTCGTCCCGGCTTGGCAAGGCCGTCGAGCACGACGAACCGCAGCATTCCGGCGCGATTCTTCTTGTCGGTCTGCATGCCCTTCAACAGATCACCGAACGCGTCCGCGTCGTACGTCGTCGGCAGCCCCACCGCCTCGAGGATGCTGCGGTGACGGTCGGCGGTGGCGTCGTCGAGACGGCCGGCCAGGCGACCCAGTTCGGCCGCGAAGACGAGACCGACGGCGACGGCAGCACCGTGACGCCAGCGGTAGCGCTCCCGGCGTTCGATGGCATGGCCGAGCGTGTGTCCGTAGTTCAGGATCTCGCGCAGACTCGATTCCTTGAGGTCGGCCGCGACGACGCGGGCCTTGACCTCGACGGAACGACGAATGAGTTCCGGCAGAACGGTCCCCTGAGGGTCGAGCGCGGCGTCCGGATCGGCTTCGATCAGATCGAGGATGGTCGGGTCGGCGATGAAACCGGTCTTGATGACCTCGGCCAGACCGGCCACGATCTCGTTGCGCGGAACGGTTTCGAGCGTCGCGAGGTCGACGAGGACTGCTGCGGGTTCGTGGAACGAGCCGACGAGGTTCTTGCCGGCCTCGGTGTTGATGCCCGTCTTGCCGCCGACCGCTGCGTCGACCATCGCCAGGAGCGTCGTCGGCACGTGCACGATCTTGACCCCGCGCATCCACGTCGCGGCGACGAAACCGGCGAGATCGGTGGCCGCGCCGCCGCCGAGGCTGACGACGGCGTCGCTGCGCGTCAGACCGATCCGGCCCAACACCTCCCAGCAGAACCCGGCGACCGCCAGTTCCTTGCCGTCCTCGGCATCCGGAATCTCGATGCGGTGAGCATCGATTCCCTTGGCCGCCAAGGCTTCTCGAACGGCTTCGGCAGTCTCCGCGAGCGGCGGCTGGTGAAAGATCGCGACGGTGGCCGTCCCGGCCAGTTCGCCGACCAGATCACCCAGCAGTCCCCTGCCGATGATCACCGGGTACGGCGCTGCGGTCTCGACCATGACGCGTACGGGCTCGGTCATTGTTCTCACCCTCCATCGAATCGGTTGGGTCGCCCCAGTGCGGGCGGTGTCGTGGCACCCGCGTGCTCGTGATGCGCTCTCAGTTTCGCGACGACCTGGGTGACGACACGTGCCGGACTGCGCCCGTCGGTGCGCACCCGGATGGTGGCTGCCGAACGGTACAGCGGCCGCCTCGTACGCATCAGGTTCTGGTACTTCGTACGCGGATCCGGGCCGGCCAGCAGCGGTCGAGCATTGTTGGCGCCCGTGCGGCGCAAGCCCTCGGCAACGCTGATCTCCAGATAGACCACGGTCTGCGACTCCAGCAGCGCGCGTGTGCGCTCGGAGAGGATCGAGCCCCCTCCCAACGACACGATGCCGCTGTGGGTCGCGATGGCGTCGGCGACCACCTGCTCCTCGATGACGCGGAACGCGGGTTCGCCGTCCTCGGCGAAGATGTCCGCGATGGTCCGTCCGGTCGTCCGTTCGATCGCGGCGTCGGTGTCGAGCAGTTCCAGTTCGAGCGCCTGAGCGACCCGACGCCCGATGGTCGACTTGCCGGCACCGGGCGGGCCGATCAACACCGCGTACGGAGTCATCGCGGCGGCCGGGCGGCAGAGCCCTTCACGTAGTGGTCGACGTTGCTCGCCGTCTCCGCGAGCGAGTCTCCCCCGAACTTCTCGAGCGCGGCCTGCGCGACGACGAGGGCAACCATCGTCTCGGCGACGACGCCGGCAGCAGGGACCGCGCAGACGTCGGACCGCTGGTGGATCGCGACGGCCTCGTCACCGGTCGACATGTCGACGGTGGCGAGCGCGCGCGGAACCGTCGAGATCGGCTTCATCGCAGCGCGCACCCGCAGCGCCTCGCCGTTGGTCATGCCACCTTCGATGCCGCCTGCGCGGTTGGTCGACCGCAGAACTCCGTCGGGGCCCGGCTTCATCTCGTCGTGCGCGGCGCTTCCACGCCTGCGGGCGGTCTCGAAACCGTCGCCCACCTCGACGCCCTTGATCGCCTGGATGCCCATGAGGGCGGCCGCGAGCCGTGCGTCGAGCCTGCGCTCGCCGCTCACGAACGACCCGAGTCCGACGGGCAGACCGTGCACGACGACCTCGACGACGCCGCCGAGGGTGTCACCGTCACGTTTGGCGGCCTCGATCTCGGCGATCATCGATGCCTCGGCCGCGGCGTCGAACGCGCGGACGGGACTGGCGTCGATCGCGTCCAAGTCGTCACCGGACGGCGCAGGGCCGACGTACGGCTCCGACGCGCCGATGGAGATGACGTGTGAGACGACGTCGACGCCGAACGCCTGCTTCAGGAATCGCCGTGCGACGGTTCCGATCGCGACGCGGGCTGCGGTCTCGCGCGCGCTCGCACGTTCGAGCACCGGGCGCGCGTCGTCGAAGCCGTACTTGAGCATGCCGGAGTAATCGGCGTGACCGGGACGGGGACGGGTCAGCGGACTGTTGCGGGCGAGGTCGGACAGCACCGACTGATCGACCGGGTCGGCCGACATGACCTGCTCCCACTTGGGCCACTCGGTGTTTCCGACCTCGATCGCGATGGGACCACCGAGGGTCAGGCCGTGCCGGACGCCGCCCGTGATGGTGACCTTGTCGGCCTCGAACTTCATGCGGGCACCACGCCCGTATCCGAGTCGTCGACGCGCCAACTGAGCAGCGATGTCGTCCGAGGTCACCTCGACACCCGCGACCATTCCTTCGAGGATGGACACGAGAGCGGGACCGTGAGATTCTCCAGCAGTAATCCAGCGCAGCACGCAGCTATCCTTCCACGTCCGTCACGCCGCGAGTGCCAGCAGGGTGGCCGCGCACATCGCCGGGCCGTGTGGCACCGGAGTCCGTGAGCGGCCGGCAGCCGACAGCGCAAGCCCGCACAGGCCGGTGAGCAGCGGTGCAGCAACCGCGGCCACCGCCCACGCGTCGACACCCGACATACCGGTGACACCGCCCAGCGACCACGCCAACTTGACGTCGCCCGCGCCCAATGCGCGCGGCGCCGCGAGATGGACGGCCAGGTAGCAACCGAACAGTGCGACGGCACCCGCCAGCATCGCGGGAACGGCCCCCACGACGCCCGAATACACGGCGATCGCGGCAGCTCCTGTCCCGGTCAGCGAATTCGGCAACCGCCGTGACATCAGGTCGATGCAGGACAGGCACACGCACCACGAGACGAACACGATGACCAGGGGTCCGCCGTCGAGCCATCCGGCGGCCGTTGCAGCGGAAGCGGACCCGAGTTCGACAGGAAGGGTTTGAAAGTACACACACGCATGCTCGCGTGCCTCGCGTCGGCCCTCACGCGGAATGCCCTGGTCGCGATCTGCCCTGTGAGCGAAGAGAACCTGTGGAATCTTCTCAGATCGCGGCGCGCATGGCGGCTCTGGGCGCGGGCTTGCCGGTGAACTGCTCGACCTGGCCGTACGCCTGATTCAGCAGCATCTGCACACCCGAGATCACGGTGCCACCCGCGGTCTCGACGGCCGTGGCCAACGGCGTCGGCCACGGGTCGTAGATGGCGTCGAGGACGACCGGAGCATGCGCGACGGCCGCAGCGACGGGTTCGACGCCGACCGCAGGCACCGTACTGACGGCCACTGCGGCGCGTGCGGCCACCCCGGCGAGGTTCGGGTCCGTGATGGTCACGAAGTCCGCGGCCATCCCCGTCGCCTTCGCGCACGCGAGGGTGTCCTGCGCACGCTCGGCCGATCGCGCCACGACGGTGACCGATGCCGCCCCGAGCCCGGCGAGAGCGACGATGGCAGGACGCGAGGTTCCGCCTGCTCCGACGACGAGAACCGAGCGACCCGTCAGGTCGACGATCCCCGCCTCGACGAGGGCACCTGCGACGCCGTCGACGTCGGTGCAGTCCGCGCGCCACCCCGTCGCCGTCCGCACGAGCGTGTTGGCCGATCCGGCCAACACCGCGCGATCGGTGCGCTCGTCGGCGACATTCAGCGCTGCGACCTTGCCCGGCATCGTCACCGACAGTCCGACCCAGTCCGAATCGAGACCGGACACCAGATCAGGCAGCTGTTCGCCCGTGCACAGGATTCGCTCGTACGTCCAGTCGTCCAGTCCGAGCGCGCGATAGGCCGCCAGGTGCAGAAGAGGCGACTTCGAGTGTTCGATGGGACTGCCGAGTACCGCAGCGCGCATCGATCAGCGCCCGCTCTCGAGGAAGCCGTCCTCGACCTTGCCGATGTTCGCCAGATGCTCGTCGTAGCTTCGGGTGAACAGCGTCTCCCCTGCGGTGTTGATGGTCACGAAGTACAGCCAGTCGCCGTCGGCGGGCGCCTCGACTGCCTCGACCGCCCCGACACTGGGCGACGCGATCGGTGTGGCAGGCAGACCCTCCATCGCGTACGTGTTCCACGGCGTCACGGTGGCTCGGTCGAGGTCGGTCGTCGCGACCTCGGTGGTGTCGAGCGCGTAGTTGACCGTCGAATCGAATTCGAGCTTCTGCGGTTCTGCGAGACGGTTGATGATGACGCGCGCGACCTTGCTGAAGTCCTGGGGAAGCGATTCCCGTTCGACGAGCGACGCGGCCACCAGCGTCTGATACGGATCGAGGCCCGAGTTGGCTCCCGCGGTCAGAATGCCGGTGCTCTCGTAGGTCTCGGCGCTCTCGGACACGAGCTGCGCCAGGATGTCGGTGGGCGACGCGGTGGGATCGAAGTCCCAGCTGCCGGCCGAGATGAGGCCTTCGAGCTGACGGTCACGGTCGGGAACCGTGCTCACTCGTTCCGCAGCCCAGTCCGGAACCCCGAGGGTCGACGAGTCCTCGGCCGCGCCTGCGGCGTTGAAGTCCTCGTACGAGATGCAGGTCGGGGTGCCGCTGCCGGTGGTGTCGATGCAGCTCGCCTCCGACAGCAGCGTGTAGATGCCCTTCTTGACCGCCTCGGTGTTCACGTCGCTGGAATCGTGCAGCTGACGGCCCTCGGAGATGACGACGCTGCCGACGCGAGCAGCGGGGTCGACGAGCGCGGTGACGGCCTCGGACGCCGGAACATGACTGGGCAGCAGGTAGTAGCCCGGCTGCACCGCGGAGATCGACGAATTCTGCACGGCAGCGCTCATGAACGCACCGGTGCTGGCGACGACACCCTTGTCGACGGCGTCGGCGCCGATCTGCTCTGCGGTGTCACCGGGATGCACCCGTACGACGACGGACGGCCCGGCGGTTCCCGACGCGAAATCCTCGGGACCGCCTGGTCCTCCGGTGAAACGATCGAATACGAAGTACCCCACTCCGGCTACGGCCAGGACGACGATCAATCCCAACGCCAACCCGACGGTCCGTCCTCGGCGCTTGCGGCGCTCGGCCTCGAGGTCCTGCCGGCGCTGGGCGCGACTGCGGCCGACCTCGCGGGGGCCCGGAGCGTTCACGGCACGATGGAACTCGCTGCCTTCGTCCGTTCGATAGCCGATCGGATCGGTGTGGACCTCGTCCTCGTACCTGTAGTTGTTCACTCGCCGGCCTCCGGAGTCGGACCTGTGTCTTCGGAACTGGTGGTGCTGGTGCGTGCCGCGTTCAGGCGGCCGGAGCGCTCGTCGAGCCACCCCTGCAGGATCGCGACGGCCGCAGCCTGGTCGATCACCGAACGCTGAGCCTTGGCACGGACTCCGCTTTCTCGAAGTGCACGCGCCGCAGTCACGGTAGTCAATCTTTCGTCCGCCATGCGTACCGGCACGCCGGGCAGACGTCGCGACAATGTACGCGCGAAGCCCTCTGCAGCTTTCACCGCCGAACCGCTCTCACCCCGGAGAGTGCGCGGCAGCCCGACGACGATCTCGACGGCCTCGTACTCCCGGACGATCTCGATCACCCGAGCGACATCGGGCGCGTCGGGGCCTTTGATCTTGGATCGGGCGACGGTCTCCACCGGCGTCGCGAGCACCCCACCCGGATCACTCGATGCGACGCCGATGCGCACGCTTCCGACGTCGATGGCTATGCGTCGGCCGGGCCCCGGGTCGTCGTCGCCGGGGCGGTCGGGTTCGCGACGGGACGGCCGGGCCTGTCCGGCGGAATCCGTCACGATCAGGAAGCGAGTTCCGAGATTCGAGCACGCACTCCCGACAGAGCTTGCGCGATACCGTCCGGGTTGGAGCCGGATCCCTGCGCGGTCTCCCCCTTGCCACCACCGCGGCCACCGATCGCGGGACCGAAGCTCGACACGAGTTCACCGGCCTTGATTCCGGCGTCCTGGGCGCCCTGGTTGGCGTTCACGACGAACGGGACCTTGCCGTCGACGGTGCCGAACAGCACGACGACGGCGGGATCGGACCCGAGACGTCCGCGCACGTCGGCGGCGAGAGTGCGCAGGTCGTTGCCGCCGACCCCGTCGGGAGCCTGCGCGACGACAGCGCGGACCGACCCGATGCGCTCGGCCGAGTCGGCCAGCGTCCCTGCCGAGGCCAGAACCGACGCAGCCTTCACCGCTTCGAGTTCCTTCTCCGCGACCCGAAGGCGATCGACGAGCGTCTCGATACGGGCAGGCACTTCGTCGGTCGGCACCTTCAGCGACGACGCGACTCCGGCGAGCAGCGCGCGCTCCTTCGCAAGGTAGCGGTAGGAGTCGAGACCGACGAACGCCTCGACTCGGCGCACGCCGGAACCCACGGACGACTCACCGAGCAGCGTGACCGGTCCGATCTGCGACGAGTGGCCGACGTGGGTACCACCGCACAGCTCCATCGAGAACGGCCCGCCGATCTCGACGACGCGAACCTCGTTGCCGTAGTTCTCGCCGAACAGCGCCATCGCGCCCATCGCCTTGGCACTGTCGAGATCGGTGACCATCGTGTTGACGGCGAAGTCCGCGCCGATCGCGTCGTTCGCGACGGCCTCGATGTCGTTGCGCTGCGCCTCGGACAGGGCGCCCTGCCACGAGAAGTCGAATCGCAGGTAACCCGGCTTGTTGAGCGAGCCCGCCTGAGTAGCGTTGGGGCCCAACACCTGTCGGAGCGCGGCGTGCACCATGTGCGTTCCCGAGTGACCCTGCGTCGCGCCCTTGCGCCATGCGGGATCGACGTCGACGCGGACGACGTCACCCTCGGTGATCTGCCCGGTCTCGACGGTCACCTTGTGCGTCCAGACCTTCTTGGCGATCTTCTGCACGTCGTTCACCTTGACCGACAAGCCGGGCGCGCTGATCGAACCGATGTCGGCGATCTGACCGCCGGACTCCGCGTACAGCGGGCTGCGGTCGAGAATGACCTCGACGGATTCACCCGCAGTAGCCGTCGGAACACGGACGCCGCCGGAGATGAGCGCGAGAACCGTTGCCTCGGAGGATAATTCGTCGAAACCGGTGAATTCGGTCGCTGCGGTGTCGACGAAGTCCTTGTAGACGGACAGGTCGGTGTGCGCATGCTTGCGCGACTGCGCGTCCTCCTTGGCGCGACGACGTTGCTCGGCCATCAGCGACCGGAAGCCCTCTTCGTCGACCTGAAGACCGGCCTCCGACGCCATTTCCAGCGTCAGGTCGATCGGGAATCCGTACGTGTCGTGCAGCGCGAACGCTTCGGCGCCGCCGATCGTCGTCTTGCCCGCAGCCTTGACCGACTCGGCGGCGGTGTCGAACAGCTTCGAACCGGACGAGAGCGTCTTCAGGAAGGCGGTCTCCTCGCCGACGGCAACGGTGAGGATGCGATCGAAATCGGTGACCAGTTCCGGGTACGACTCGGCCATCGTGTCCCGCACGACGGTGACGAACTCCGCCATGCTCGGCTTGTCGGCCCCGAGAAGTCGAGCAGACCGGATGATGCGACGCAGCAGTCGGCGCAACACGTACCCGCGGCCCTCGTTACCGGGGTTGACGCCGTCCGCGATCAGCATCACGGCGGTACGAGCATGATCGGCGATGACGCGGAACCGGACGTCCGCCTGGTGGTCGGTGCCGTACGTGCGACCGGACAGCGACTCGGCCTTCGTGATGACGGGACGAACCAGGTCCGTCTCGTACACGTTGTCGACACCCTGCAGCAGGAACGCGACACGCTCGACACCCATGCCCGTGTCGATGTTCTTCTTCGGCAGCACGCCGACGGGCGGGTGGCCCTTCTTCGGACTCAGGTCACCGCGAACGTCCTGCATGAAGACGAGATTCCAGATCTCGATGTAGCGGTCCTCGTCGACGACGGGCCCGCCCTCCTTGCCGTACTCGGGTCCACGGTCGTAGTAGATCTCCGAGCACGGTCCGCCCGGTCCTGGCACGCCCATGTCCCAGTAGTTGTCCGCGCCGTCACGGAACTGGATCCGCTCGTCGGGCATTCCCGCGACGCGTCGCCAGATCTCGGCAGCTTCGGGATCCTGGTTGTACGCGGTGACCCAGATCCGTTCCGGATCGAACCCGTAACCGCCTTCGGACTGTGGCTTCGTGATCAGCTCCCAGGCGAGCGTGATCGCGCCCTCCTTGAAGTAGTCGCCGAAGCTGAAGTTGCCCGCCATCTGGAAGAAGGTGTTGTGCCGGGTCGTGACGCCGACGTTCTCGATGTCGCCGGTCCGCACGCACTTCTGAACGCTCGTCGCGGTCGGGAAGGGCGGGGTCTGCTGGCCGAGGAAGTACGGCTTGAACTGCACCATGCCCGCATTGACGAACAGCAGGTTGGGGTCGTCGAGCACCAACGAGGCACTGGGCACTTCGGTGTGCCCGGCCTTCACGAAGTGGTCGAGGAAACGCCTGCGAATGTCATGGGTTTGCACGTACACAGGTTAACGCGCCGGACTCGGCACAGGCGCAGGCCCCGCCGCGGTCCGCCGCTAACGTCCTCGAACGATACGCCGGAGCTTCCCGACGCGCGTGCCGATCTCCCGTTCGACGCCGTGATCGGTGGGCTCGTAGTAGTCGACGCCGACCAATTCGTCGGGTGGATACTGCTGCCTCAGGACACCGCCTGGGTCGCTGTGCGGGTACTTGTATCCGACGGCGTTGCCGAGAGCCTGCGCGCCCTTGTAGTGACCGTCCCGCAGGTGCGCAGGCACGGATCCGGACTTGCCTGCGGCGACGTCGGCCATCGCAGCACCGAGCGCGGCGATCACGGCACCGGACTTCGGCGCCGTCGCGAGGTGGATGGTGGCCTGCGCCAGCGCCAGCCGCGCCTCGGGCATTCCGATCAGCTGCACGGCCGTCGCGGCTGCCGTCGCCGTCTGCAGCGCCGTCGGATCCGCCATACCGACGTCCTCGCTCGCATGCACCACGAGGCGCCGCGCGATGAACCGAGGGTCTTCCCCCGCGGTGATCATCCGAGCCAGGTAGTGCAGCGCCGCGTCGACGTCCGATCCGCGGATGGACTTGATGAACGCGCTGATCACGTCGTAGTGCTGGTCGCCGTCGCGGTCGTAGCGCACCGCGGCCTTGTCGACGCTTGCCTCGACGGTCTTCAGGTCCAACACCGGTCCGGATGCGGCGCCGGCTGCCGCTTCCAGCGCCGTCAGTGCGCGTCGCGCATCACCGGCCGCCAAGCGCACCAGGTGAGCCATGGCGTCCTCGTCGATGGTCACGGCGCCGTCCAGACCACGCGGATCGTTCGCGGCCCTGGTGAGCAGCAGTTCGATGTCGTCGCTGCTCAGCGGCTGCAACTGCAGCACGAGCGAGCGCGACAGCAAGGGAGACACGACGGAGAACGACGGGTTCTCCGTGGTTGCGGCGACCAGCAGCACGATCCGGTTCTCGACGGCCGCGAGCAGCGCATCCTGCTGGGTCTTGGAGAATCGATGTACCTCGTCGATGAACAGCACGGTCTGTTCGCCTGCGGTCAACCTGCGACGGGCCAGGTCGATGACGCCGCGCACTTCCTTGACTCCGGCCGACAACGCGGACAACGCCTCGAATTTGCGGCCGGTCGCACCCGAGATCAGCGACGCCAGGGTCGTCTTGCCGGTCCCGGGCGGGCCGTACAGCATGACCGACGACGCGCCCGAGCCGTCGACGAGCCTGCGCAGCGGAGCACCGGGCGCGAGCAGATGCGATTGCCCGACCACCTCGTCGAGCGTCGTCGGGCGCATTCGAACCGCGAGTGGCGCGTCGGGCCTGACATACGGGCGAGAGGCGGGCGACGGGGACGTCACGTCGGGTGCGATGTCCTCGTCCTCCGCCTGCGGGGCCTCGAACAGACCGTTCTCTTCGGCGTCGTCGTCGAAGCCCGCACCGAAACCTGTACTCACGTCGAAAACGCTATACGACGGCCGAGCTGCCGATCACCGGTCCCATTTGGCGCGCAGCGCGGTGACGACGCGGTGGGCGAACTCGGCGACATCGGACGCCCCCGTCCGCTCTGCCTGATCGGCGAGCACGCTCCACCGAGCCAGCAGGGCCGCCGAGCGCGGCACCGACAGATGATGTTCGCGAGCAGCAGCGATGCGTGCATGATCGTTCGGCAGGAACCAGTAGGTCGACAGCCACACCCAGATGAGCTGCGCGTCGAGAATCTTGGACGCGAGCACGTGATCGTCGGCGAGGTGCGGCCAGATGCCGACGACCTCGGCACGCCATGCGTCGATCATCGCCTGGGCACGCTCGGTGGACAGATCGAAGTGGCACAGGCAACCCGGGAACGACGCCAACGCATACGTGATGTCCAGAGTCGCGTCGCGGAAGCCACCCCACTCGTAGTCGAGGAACCGGACGCCTTCGTCGTTGACGATGATGTTGTCGGGACACAGATCGGCCGGACTGAACGCGCGGAACGCGCCGTGCGCGAACAGCCGTCCGCTGCGCTCGACACGGTGCAGAATCGACTCCGGCGTCTCCCCCAGATCGAGTTCGTCGGAAAGCATGCGTGGAACGGCAACCAGTGCGTCGGGAATCTGAGCCGCGATACCGTCGTCGGACAGCGGCAGCCCGGCACGCCGCAGCAGTGCTGCGAAATCTTCCTCGCGACCCACGGTTGCCGCGTGCATGCGTCCGAGCGCCTGCGCCATGGCCATGAGCGAGTTGGTCACCGACGCCGTGTCGGAATGCCGAAGCAGCGTCGTGATCGGGCTCGCGTCCCCGAGGTCGCTGAGCACGAGCAGCCGGGCGTGAAGGTCGTAGGCGAGCAGGTCCGGTCCTGGCCTGCTGTCCGTCGCGAGCGCCGTCGCGAACTGGTACGACGCCGCCTCCCGGAGAAACGCCGCCTGACTGCCGGTGGTCTGCTTGCCCTCGTGAACGTCGGCGTCGGCGGCGGTCTCACGGAGCTGCTTGATCACGAGGGTGCGCGGAAGCTGAAATGGGTTCTCGGCCACCCGGACACGGAGAACGACAGCCTGCCCACTGCCGCCGAGGTCGACGGCATCGACGAGCGTGACGGGTGCGCCGGTGCGCTTGGTGAGCAACTGCTGTGCAGCTGCTACAACCTCTGAGACAGGGTCTGCCAATGTTGCGGTCATCGGGTACCAAGGTACCCGGTCGCACCGACCGACTGTGCCCTCCGCAACACAACGAATCGGACGCTTTCCGGTCGACCTGCACAAAGGTCCTGTCGCAGTTGCATCACGACGGTCGACAAAGCTCAGGTCACGGGTGCCACGTCCACCGATACCGAAATCGTGCTGGACTCGGCCTCGGTGTAGATGACTCCGCGCAGCGGCGGCACGTCGGCGTAGTCCCGACCCCACGCAACGGTCGCATAACGCTCGTCGACGAGCTGATCGTTGGTCGGGTCGAACGCAAGCCATGTTCCGTCCGGTGTCCACACCGCGGCCCAGGCGTGGGTCGCGTCGACGCCGACCATCCGTTCCTTGCCGGGAGGCGGTTCGGTCGCGAGGTAGCCCGAGACGTACCGTGCCGCCAGGCCTTTCGAGCGCAGGCACGCGATCGCGAGCCGCGCGAAGTCCTGACAGACCCCGGACCTGGCCCCCAGCACGTCGGCGACGGTCGTCGACACCGTCGTCGAACCGGACTCGTACGTGAAGTCGGTGAAGATGCGGTGCGTCAGATCGACGACGGCGTCACGCAGCGACCGGTTCGGCGGGAAGCTCACGGCGGCGTAGTCACGAACCTCGTCGGTGATCTCGGGAACGTCCAGGTCGAGGACGAACTCGACCGCGGTGGCACCGTCGACGCCGAGGTACTGCGGGCGCGCGGTCTCCCAGGGCGACGTCGTGCCGAGCGCATCGTCGGCACCGGTCGGCTCCGACACCTCGACGAGCGAATCCGCCGTGACCACCAAGGTCTCGTGGTCGGTGGTGACATGAAAGTAGACGTCTTCGTTGCCGTAGACGTCGACGCCGAACGACTGATCCGAGGGTGCAGGCTCGACGGTCACCGATTTCTCGACGCACCGCTGGGCCTCGGTGTCTCGCGGCGCCAGGAAGCCCCGCCCGTACGACGACGTCACACGATCGGAGTACTTATAGGTGGTGATGTGTCTGATGCGGTAGCTCTTGCTCACTCTCGGACCTCGCCTGTCGAACCTCGCAGCGCTCTCGAACCCCACAGCGCACTCGAACCCCACAGCGGCTGCGTTCCGCCCGGCAGAACCATGTGCGTCGCCAACACGACAACCGAAAGCTGTTCGAGCTGTGCGTGAATGCCGTCCAGCAGCTCGACCAACTCGGTGCGCACACCGGACGCGTCGACGCTCTCGAGGTCGCCCGGGTCGACGCGCCGAAGCCGCACGGCCATCTGTTCGACGAGGACTTCCGGCCGTGAGGTGCCCGACGCGTCCGGAAGCGAGCCGAGATCGTGCTTGAGCCGATCGAGCTGGTACACCAACGACCGCGGATTACCTTCGTCGAACAACAGCAACTGTGCGACGGCCGCCGGCCGCGCGGGCCCACGATTGCGACGCCGGTAGATCACCGAGGACTCGGCAGCCGACAACACCGAGTCGATGACTGCCTGCTCGGTCGTCGGAGGCAGCGCGTGGCTCAACGTCGCCGACAGAAGCGCCGTCAGTTGAAGGCCTCGCTCGATGCGCTTGCCGGTATCCATCAGGTACCAGCCCGCGTCACGGACCATCGACTCCGACGCGAGTCCGCTGAGCGACAGAAGGCCACGCAGAACCGACGTGTGCGACGCCGCCAACTGCGCGCCGTTGCCCTCCGAGGCTTCGAGTTCGGCCAGCGCGGTGGCGATCCGGGCCAGCACCGCCCACGTGTCGGTCGACAGCTGGTCTCGCACGCGCCGGGCTGCCTGCTGTACACGGTCGATCGACTGCGCCAGCGACCCGAGTCGGTCCACGGCGAGCGTCAGCGACCGAAGTTCGGACTGTGCGTCGGCGCGGATCTTCTCGTCGAAGAATCCCGGCGCCGTTCCCGACACCCGCGTCACCGCTTCGAGCAGAAGCGGGAGGCTGTCGCTCCCGTCGAGCCACGGCATCGACGAGAAGTCCTGCAAGCGTTCGCGGACTGCGATGAGAAGGCGTGTCATGTCCTCGGCGCGTTCGCTGTAGCGACCGAGCCAGAACAGATCTCCGAGAACACGAGGCGAGCTGACGACGTCGCCTGAGGTTGCCGCGTAGTGCGGAAGCTCTTCGACGGACGAGGGCGGGGTGTGCGCCGCGGCGTCGGCGGGAGTGGCACGTTCGGCGGACCTGACCCAGACGTCTTTGGAGGCCACCGTGATGAGTGGCTCTGCCACCGGCGAGGTGACCAACACCCGGCCGAGACCGCCTGCCATGGGCGTGTAACCGACCCGCTGCGCAACGCTGAACAGCCTGAGACCCACCTCGGCTGCGCCCACCTGACCGCCGTACGCCGAACCCGACGGGGCGACGGCGAACTCGGGAATGTCCTGGCCGACCCACTTCCACGGCTCGGCGCGCACCTTCCGCAGAAGCGAGTCGACGTCCGCTTCGGACAGGTCGTGACCGAGGACGGTCGTGCGCGTGGTCACCGATGTGAACAGCAGCGACCGCACGTGCGACGTCAGGTGAGACAAGCCGGAGCGTTCACCACCCCAGTACGTCGGAGTGGATTCGAGCAGCAGATCCTCGTCCAGCAGCGCCCGGCTGAGCGACGGGAGAAGCGGGTACAGCGCGGGGCTTTCCAGAATGCCGCTGCCGAGCGTGTTGACGACGGTCACTCCGCCGCGGCGCAACACTTCGACGAGACCGACGACGCCGAGACGTGAATCCGGTCGGAGGTCGAGCGGATCGGTGAACGCGGCATCGACGCGTCTGAGCACCACGTCGACCCGACGCAACGTGCCGAGCGAGCGCATCCACAATGCCCCGTCGCGAACGACGAGATCCGCGTTCTCGACGAGCGGAAAACCGAGAATCGTCGCCAGATAGGCCTGGTCGAACGCCGTTTCGGACTGCGAACCCGGACTGAGGACGACGACGACCGGATCTTCTGCCGCAGCGGGCGCCGCGTCGATCAACGCCGACCGCATCGCCCGGGCGAACGTCGACAACGGCCGAGGATTGGTGCCGGCGAACAATTCCGGTGCGGCACGCGACATCACCCGGCGATCGGCGAGCGCGTAGCCGATCCCCGACGGCGCCTGCGTGCGATCGGCGACGACACGGAACCGTCCGTCCGACGACCGACCGACGTCGGCGGCGTGGATGAACAACTGATGCGGGCCGGGCACGGTGATGCCGTGCGCGGCTCTGATGTAGCCGGGGTCGCCGTAGACCAGTTCGGGCGGGACGAGCGCCCTTCGAACCGTGTCCATCGCGCCGTACAGATCGGTGAGCAGAGCGTCGAACAGTCGAGATCGTTGAATCAGGCCTGCTTCCAGGCCTGTCCAGTCGTCGGCGGAGAGGACGAGCGGAACGCTGTCCAGTCGCCAGCGCACGGGGGACGCGACCCGTTCGACGCCGTCGGCCGGAATCGGGTTGTACGTGATGCCGTGGTCGTCGACGAGGCGGCGCACACGTGACTGCAGAGCGCGCTCCCCACCTGGCCCCGCGGCATCGATGCCCCGGACGAGCCGATTCCACTGCGGCCGGACGCATCCGTCGGGCGCGAGAAATTCGTCGTAGCGGGTGTCCGCGCCGCGCAACGTACTGCGGCGTGCGTGATACTGCGACACCAAGCGGTCGGAGACCGAAGGCGAGCCGGGACTGCCGTCGACCGACCCGGACGCGGGGTCGACCGTATCGACGGGCACCATCGAGTCGTCATTCCTTTCGTGGGACGAGTCGACGCCGCCGGTCACCGGTGGGCACCGCGGTCAGAACAGGACACCCGTGCGCCGGAGATCGAGCATTCCCGGGGCGGTGACGTCGATCGACTGTCGCGCTTGCATTTCGACCAATCTTGCTACGTTCACCTTCCCCGCGGCGAATCCGCCCTCCTCGAACCGACCGTTACGTCGCGATTCCGCCTCGACGGCGTTGACCGGAGGCCCGTCGTGCGACCGGCCTCCCGGGTGGACGACATGGTAGGTGCACCCACCGACAGCACGCCCGGTCTGTCTCTCGACGACGTCGAAGTGCAGCGGACTCTGTACCTCGATGGTCGGGTGCAACGCGCTCGGCGGCTGCCACGCCCGGTAGCGCACACCGGCAACCTGGACGTCGTTCCGATCGGTGCGCAGCAGTGGCACGGGCACGCCGTTGCAGGTGACCAGGTAGCGGCCGTCGTCGGCGCCTGCCACACGCACCTGGATCCGTTCGACCGAGGAGTCGACGTACCGCGCGGTGCCGGACGACGTCGACTCCTCGCCCAACGTGTTCCACGGTTCGATGGCTCCGCGCAGTTCGAGTTCCGCGTCGCCGACGACCGTCGTACCGATCCTGGGAAATCGGAACTCGGTGAACGGGTCGAGCCAGCTGGTGTCGAATTCGATCCCGTGCTCGCGCAGGTCTTCGGCGACGCGTCCGATGTCGGCGGTCACGAAGTGCGGCAACATGTAGCGGCCGTGCAGGTTCGCGCCGTGGCGGACGAGGGGCGCCTTCAGCGGTTCGTCCCAGAACCGGCTGACCAACGACCGCACCAGCAACGACTGCACCATCGCCATCTGGTGGTGCGGCGGCATCTCGAATCCACGCAGCTCGAGCAGACCGAGCCGACCCCGGGTACTGTCCGGGCTGTACAGCTTGTCGATGCAGAATTCGGCCCGGTGAGTGTTGCCGGTGATGTCGGTCAGCAGGTGTCTCAGTGCGCGGTCGACCACCCACGGTGACGCGGTTCGATCCGCATCCGTCATCCGCCCGATCTCGCTGAACGCCACCTCGAGCTCGTAGAGAGCCTCCTCGCGCCCCTCGTCGACGCGCGGCGCCTGCGACGTCGTACCGATGAACCTGCCCGAGAACAGGTACGACAACGACGGATGCCGCTGCCAGTGCGTCAGCAGCGACACGAGCAGGTCGGGTCGCCTCAGAATCGGCGAGTCCGACGGCGTCGTGCCACCGAGAGTGATGTGGTTGCCCCCGCCCGTGCCGCGGGTGGTGCCGTCGTTGTCGAACCCTTCCGTGCTCAGACGTGACTGCCGCGCCTGCTCGTACAGCGTCTGCATCAGATCGTCCTGTTCGCCCCACGACGACGTCGGCTGCACGTTGACCTCGATGACGCCTGGATCCGGCGTCACGGTGAGTGTCTGGATCCGTGGGTCCGACGGCGGACCGTACCCCTCGACCACGACCGGCGTGTCGAGTGCAGCGGCTGCGTTCTCGACGAGCGTGACCAACTCGACGAAGTCGTCGAGCCGGTTGGTCGGTGGCATGAACACGTACAGTGTTCCGTCGCGGACTTCCGCGACGAGGGCCGTCACATCCGAGCCCCCGACGCGACCGCGCGCAGCCTCGTTCGTCTCGACGAGCCGCGCGTAGCGCGCTTCGGCCGGGTCGACCTGCCTGGGCGGACGTTGTGTCCGTTGCTGCAGTGGATCTTTCGGGGCAGTCGGATCGTCCGGATTCTCGGGCGGTCGGCCCGCCCACGTGATCGCGTTCAACGGCAGTCGAAGACCGGCGGGTGAATCGCCCTCGAGCAGAACCAGTCTGCCCCGGCGCAGCGTCCAGTCGGCGCTCTGCCAGCCGGCGCCGTCGGCGCTCCTGCTGATCGGAAGCACGAACGCAGCGGGCTCGTCGGTGCTGGATTCGAGTCGGCGCAACAGTGCCGCCCGCGTCTCCGCCGAATCGGCACCCGGCTCGATGTCGTCGTCGTGCGGCGGGTCTCCGTACGGTTGCCGAACCAGATCCAGAAGTCGCACGAGCGGATCCTCGTAGGCCGGGCGGGCCTGAGTCTCGGGCAGACCCAGTGCCTCGACGAGCTTCTCCACGAGGGCACGTGACGTCGCCGGATCGACAGGGGCGGGCCTACGGTCGTCGGGCGGCCAGGGGTCGGCGACGAGATCGGAGTTCCGCCACAAGGATTCGCCGTCGGTACGCCAGAAGAGCCCGATCTGCCAGCGCGGCAACGGCTCTCCCGGATACCACTTGCCCTGGCTGCGTTGCACGAGCCCGTCCGGAGCGTAGATGGTGCGCAACCGTTCGGCGAGGTCGCTCGCGAGCCGACGTTTGTGCGGGCCGTCGGCCGTCGTGTTCCATTCCGGTGCCTCCTGATTCTCGATCGCGACGAACGTCGGCTCGCCCCCCACCGTGAGGCGGATGTCCTGCTCGGACATCCGTTCGTCGAGGACCGCTGCGGCCGCGCGAACGGCCGTCCATTGCTCGGCGGTGTACGGCAACGTCGTGCGGGGATCCTCGTGGACGCGCACGACGGTGTTCGAGAAGTCGAGTTCGGCCTCGCATTTGCCGGTGGCGCCGGAAATGGCTGCGGCCGTGGAGGGATGGGGCGTCGCGGACAGTGGAATGTGACCTTCGCCGGCGAACAACCCCGACGTCGGATCCAGGCCGACCCAGCCCGCACCGGGCAGGTAGACCTCGGTCCATGCGTGCAGATCGGTGAAGTCGGCAGCGGGACCCGACGGGCCGTCCAGCGATCTCACGTCCGACGCCAATTGCACGAGATAGCCGGAGACGAACCTCGCGGCCAGGCCCATCTGTCGAAGGACCGACACCAGCAGCCAGGCCGAGTCGCGGCACGAGCCGACCCCGGAGGTCAACGTGTGATCGGGCGTCTGCACACCGGGTTCCATGCGGACCGAGTACTCGACGTCACCGAGGACGGCTCTGTTCGCCATGACCAGGAAGTCGATCGTCCGCATCGTCGAACCACGTTCTCGCACAGCAGCGTCGAGCTTCTCCACTCACGCGGTGACGACCGACCCCGGCCCCGATCCCGGCTCCTCTTCGTCGACGGCCCGCAGGTACGGCTCCAGATCCGGAAGGTCGCGTTCCTCGTACTCGAAACCGAAGTGTTCCGCCCAGTCCTCGACGAAGAAGTCGAGAGGATTGATCACCGCCATGTCGGCGACGAGTCCGACGGTGACGGACATGCGATCGGTGCGTTCGGGAAAGACAACGCGCGCAAGGAAATTCCCGAAGACATCCTGCTGCCAGTTGACGAAATGCTCGGCGGGTTCGATAGTCAGCGAGTATGCCTCGATCGGCGTCCGCGAATGCGGCGCCGGACGCAGACGGATCTCGTGCGGATATACCCGCACCATGCGGTCGAACGAATAGCTCGTCCGATGTTCCAGTGCGACCTTGATGCCCATGGCGAGCCCCTCACCTGTCCCGGAATGGGTGCGAATGCACAACCATAGTTCGGGCCAGGCCCACTCGCCTGTCGAGAATCGACAGGTCCGAAAATGCCCGTTCTCCTCGACCTCGTGTACTGCTTGACACACCCTCGGGAATGCGGTTCGCTCACCAGCGCATGTGTAAAGAATTGGTACGCAACTATAAATACTCCAGCCGAGGGGAATGTCAGTGAGCGAGAATCCACCCAATGGACCGCAGTACGGCGGCAGTCCGGACCCCAACCAGCCGCAGTACCCGCAGAGTCCAGCGGGCAACTACCCTCCTCCGGGAAACTACCCGCCTCCCGGTAACTAC
>NZ_JAAFYV010000018.1:0-100118 GCF_011770055.1 Rhodococcus sp. B10
GGGAGGGCACACGCGCTAGCTGGGGTCGTACACACCCGTCTGCACGGCCTTCACCAATCGACGAGGAACCCTGAACTCCTGCCCACCTACCCGGACGGTGACGAGATCCGGTGCGACGGCTTTCCACTGCGCCCGACGGCTCCTCGTGTTGGAGCGGGACATCTTTCTCTTCGGAACGGCCATGGCTCAGGCTTCCTTTCGGGTGCGGCGCCCGTAGCGCTTCTCGAACTTCTCGACGCGACCCTGGGTGTCCATGATGCGCGCGGCGCCGGTCCAGAAGGGGTGCGATTCGCTGGTGACGTCGACGATCACGAGCGGGTAGGTGTTGCCGTCTTCCCATTCGATCTCGCGGGTGGACGTGATGGTGGACCGGGTCAGGAATTTACTTCCCGTGCCCGCGTCCTGAAAGACCACCGGGTGGTAGTCGGGGTGAATTCCCTGCTTCATTCCTTCGCCTCTCTCGATTGCTCCGAGTACGGAGATTCTGTTGTCTCGCATGGGTCCTCGTGGAATTGCCCGAACGGATCGGTCCAGGACGACCACTCGTCGGGCGAGGTCATCTCGTCGTCGGACACCAGAGCCCACTGCAGAGTTCGATCGATCTCCGACGGGTCGGCGGCATGCACCAGCACGACGAGCGAGGTGTCGCGATCGCCGTTCTCGTCGTCCCACCGCAGCGCCGCCATCGCACGACGCATCGTGCCGACCTGTTCCTGTTCCTCGGGAGTCATTGCGGCGAGCCACTTTCCGGCACTCGCGACGCGCAGACCCCCGCCCGCGGATTCGATCCACAGCGCTTCGTCGGGTTGCGTTGCGACCCAGGCTCGCCCGCGGGCGGTGACGACGCCGTCGAGCAGAACGTCGATCGCCTCGTGCAGACGTTCGGGATGGAACGGGCGCGTCGCAGCGAATTCGACGAGCGTGACTCCGCAGTCGGCCGTCAGCGGCGGCTGTCCGCGTAGCAGCGGCGAATGGGCGTCGGTGATCTCTCCGCGTCGCGCGTCGAACGGCACCGCTGTGAGGAGCGCTTCGACGTCGAGCGTGTCCCCCGGCCCGACCCACGCGACCGGTGCGCCGGGTGCGAGACGCGCGAGGACGGCCGCCAGTTTCGCGCGTTCCCAGCCGTCGACCTCCGGGCCTGCCGAGACGACCAGCGCGTCGGCGTAATCGACCTGTCCGACGACCACCTGCGCGACGGTACGGTCGTCGTCCCCGCTCGCGACGATGCCCCGGTCGGCCAGCGCGTCGTCACCGGTCGCGTCGGCGAGCCACGTCGCGGCATCCAGACAGTCGACGACCGCGGAGATACGCACGTCCCGCGCGGCAGGTCCGTCGATCTGTCCGACGACGCCTGCGACGACGACGTTCTCGATCGCCCAGCACAGCGCCTCCGGTTCGAGCGCCGGATCCATCGCCAGCACGATGCGCTGCACCGAGCTGCGGGCGGACAAGGCGCGCAGCAGCGGCAGCAGGTCCTCGCGCAACGTGCACGACACGCAGCCGTGTGCCAGTTCGAGAATCGTCTCACGCGGAGCCTCCCCTGCCGCGTAGAGAGTGCGACGGACGACGCCCTCGTAGACCCGGCCGAGGTCGTGACGGACGGCGACGGTTCCTGGCGCGAGTAGTGCCGTCGTCACATCCTCCATGGCTCCCGTCCAACCGGACACGAGCACGAGTGGCGTGCGACCGTCCACGAGCAGACCCCTTCTTTCGACAACGATTGTCATTTCTTCTCGCTGCACGCTACATTCGAATCAACGCTTTGTCGAAAACGATTGTCATAAACGGCAAGAGAGGAGCGCGCATGTCCGCGCACTGCCAGGTGACGGGGAGAAAGCCGGGATTCGGTAAGTCCGTCTCGCACTCCCACGTCAGGACCAGCCGCCGCTGGGACCCGAACATCCAGAAGAAGACGTACTTCGTTCCGAGCCTGGGCCGACGCGTCACGCTGACGTTGTCGGCGAAAGGCATCAAGACGATCGACCGTGACGGCATCGACGCGGTCGTCGCCAAGCTGGTCGCACGAGGGGAGAAACTCTGATGGGCAAGAGCACAGACGTCCGCCCGATCATCAAGCTCAAGTCGACGGCCGGGACCGGATACACGTACGTGACCAGGAAGAACCGTCGCAACGATCCCGACCGCGTCGTGCTGAAGAAGTACGACCCGGTCGTCCGCAAGCACGTCGACTTCAGGGAAGAGCGATAGCGATGGCGAAGAAGTCGAAAATCGAGAAGAACGAGCAGCGCAAGCTCGTCGTCGCCCGCTACGCGGCCCGACGCGCCGAGCTCAAGGAGCTGATCAGGAAGCCGTCGACACCCGATTCCGAGCGCGCGGAGGCCCAGGCGGCACTGCAGCGTCTACCACGCGACGCGAGTCCGGTACGATTGCGCAATCGTGACGCTGCGGATGGACGTCCGCGCGGTCACCTCCGGAAATTCGGACTGTCACGCGTGAAGGTGCGCGAGATGGCTCACCGGGGGGAGCTGCCAGGCGTCCACAAGTCGAGCTGGTAAGGGAAAAGGTAGAGATGGCAGTCAAGAGAGCACCGTCGAAGAAGGTCCGCGCCGAGGCAGGCCGTCGACCCAAGAAGAACCCGCTGAACGCCGCCAAGGTCACCACGGTGGACTACAAGGACATCAACCTCCTTCGTCAGTTCATCTCCGACCGCGGCAAGATCCGCAGCCGCCGCGTCACCGGCCTGACCCCGCAGCAGCAGCGTCAGGTTGCCGTCGCGGTCAAGAATGCTCGTGAGATGGCACTGCTGCCCTTCACCAGCCGCTAGATCGTTCACACCGGAAAGGCCACGCACCCTCCTCGGGTGCGTGGCCTTTCTGTGTAAGCACTAGAGTTGGCTCGCACTGTAGACGAAGCGAAGAAACGAGATCCGTAGCCCTCATGTCCGGAGTACTCGAGGGTTTCACGGTCATCTTCATCGTCATCGCGCTCGGCTACCTGCTCGCGCGTCTCGGGGTTCTCGGCCCACACGGTCAGTTCGTGCTCAGCCGGCTCGTCTTCTACGTCGCCACTCCGTCGCTGCTGTTCGTCACGCTCGCCACGTCGGACCTGTCGGTCATCCTGTCGCCGATTCTCGTCGTCGCGGGCGTGACAGCTCTCGCCGTCGGCGCGATCTACTTCGTCGTCGCCAAGTTCGTGTTGAAACGTGACGTGCCCGAGGCGACGATCGGCGGGCTTGCGTCGTCGTACGTCAATGCCGCGAACCTCGGAATTCCGATCGCGGTCTTCGTGCTCGGCGACGCGAATTTCGTCGCGCCGCTGCTGCTGTTCCAGATCATGGTGTATTCGCCGCTCGCGTTGACGATTCTGGATCTGTCGACGATGGGCAAGAAGGCGTCGATCCGGAACATCGTGGTCACGCCGTTCAAGAACCCCATCGTCCTCGCGGGCGCTGCCGGCCTGCTGCTGTCCGTCTTCGGAATCGAGCTGCCGGAAGCGCTGATGCAGCCGTTCGATCTCGTCGGCGGTGCCGCGGTGCCCGGAGCGCTCCTGGCGTTCGGACTGTCGCTGTACGGAACGCGAGTACTGGAGAAGGGCAGCAGCCCTAGGCGCGACGTCATGATCGCGTCGTCGCTCAAGATGATTCTGCAGCCGCTGCTCGGGTTCCTGATGGCTCTTGCCATGGGCCTCGAAGGCCACGAGCTGTTCGCGATCACCGTCATCTCTGCACTTCCCACCGCGCAGAACGTGTTCGTCTTCGCTCACCGCTACAACCGCGGTGTCGTACTGGCCAGGGATACTGCCTTCGTCACGACGCTCGTCTCCATCCCGGTCATCGCGCTCGTGACGGCGCTGCTGGCCTGAGCAGACTTTGTGCATGCTCAAAGGTTGTACTCAGCTCTCGGCGCTACCTTGGTGGCATGAGGAAAGTGGCTGCAGGACTGATGCTGTGCGTCCTGCTCGGCGGCTGTAGCAGCCAGGCGGTCTCCGACGACGCGGACGCCGACGGGCCGACGAATGCACCCGCAGGACTCATGCACAGCCCCAGTGCACCACCGGTTCCGATCGAGGTCCCCGTCGGGGAGGTGGGCACGATGTTCGATTCGACGCCCGGTCTGGTGCGCGCGACGGCCACGCCGTTCGAATCGTGGAGTCAGGTCTCCCCCAACACCATCGCCATCCATTTCGTCACGGGCACTCCCGAGTGCTACGGCGCCGAAGCCCAGGTCACCGAGACCGACTCGCACGTGGTCATCGCTTTGCGGACCGGCACCCTTCCGGAGGCAGCAGACAAGTCGTGCATCATGGTCGCCGTCTACGGAACCATGCAGATGACGCTGCAATCGCCACTCGGTGACCGAGCGGTGGTCAACGCAGCCTGAGTAAACTGCTCGTCGTGACCGATGAGCTCCCGGACAACCACCGAGCCACTGTTCGTGCGGCCGACGCCGACCGAGCTCTGGTCGCCAAACTTCTGAGCGACGCCTTGGCCGACGGTCAACTCTCCCTGTCCGAGTACGACGCGCGCACCGCGGCCGCGTACAAGGCCAAGACGTACGGCGAGCTGGACGTCCTGACGGGCGACCTCGCGTTGACGACGCCGAGCCCGGCGGACGGCCCCGAGAACGACCGCGCCATCGCCATCATGAGCGGCTTCACCCGCAAGGGCGAATGGACCGTGGCGAGGCGCGTCGACGCCGTCGCATTCTGGGGCGGCGGTGAAATCGACCTGCGCCGAGCGCGGTTCAGCGCCCCCGAGGTGACCATCAACTGCATCGCCATCATGGGCGGTATCGAGATCACCGTGCCGTCGACCATCCGCGTCGAGGTCCGCGGGGCTGGGATCATGGGCGGCTTCGACCACCTCAGCCAGGTCGGTCAGCCCGGTGCGCCGCTCGTCGTCGTCACCGGATTCGCGTTCTGGGGTGGCGTCGAGATCAAGGTCGAGGACTGACGCGTCACGACTTCCTCCGCCGCTTCAGGTAGTCGCTGACCACGGCGGCGCCGAGCCCGTCGAGATCCGGTGCGATGACGCGTCCGCCCACGCGCTCGGCCATTCGGTCGACCACTCGCGCGAGTCCCGGATCGTCGCCGAGCCGGAAAATCGTCACCTGCGCACCGAGTTTCGCGATGGTATCGAGCTCCCGCACCGTCAGCCCAAGCGTCCGTGGATGCGGCGGATAGTCGAAGAACGCGTGACCGTCCGGCTCGAGGTGGGCCGTCGGCTCCCCGTCGGTCACGATCAGCACGACGGGTTGCGCATTCGGGTGGCGACGCAGATGCCTACCCGCGAGCAGCAGGGCGTGATGCAGATTCGTGCCCTGGTCGTAGGCGCCGTCGAGACCGGCCAACTCCGACGCCGTCAGCTTCTGCGCGTGCCTGCCGAATCCGATCAGCTGGAGATCGTCACCCCGAAAGCGGGTACCGACAAGGTGATTCAATGCCAGCGCGGTGCGCTTCATCGGCACCCAACGTCCGTCCATGACCATCGAGAACGACGTGTCGACGAGCAACGCCACGGCTGCCTGCGTGCGCGTCTCGGTTTCGCTGATCTCGACGTCGGTGACCTGCAACCGAACTGGGAACGTCGAACCCTCCGCGGCCGTCCTGAGCACCGCGTTGCCCACCGTCCGCGTCACGTCCCACGGTTCGGTGTCCCCGAACTCCCACGTCCGCGACGCCCCCGTCGGCTCTCCCATCGCGCCGGCCTTGCGTGTGTCTCGCTCGCCGCCGCGTCGGGAAATCTTGCCGGCGACGTCCCGCAGTGCGGACTGGCCGAGCTGACGCATCGCCTTCGGGGACAGTCGCCACTGACCGTCGCTGCCCTTGTCCATGAAACCCTGCTGCTGCAGAGCCTTTTCGAGATCGGACAGCATCTTCGCATCGGCCGCGGCCCCCGGCCCCAGCTGACGTAGCAGCGACTCCGCGTCGATGTCGTCGAGCGCGGCCCCGTTGTACTGCTGCGACAGCTGATTCCCGAGGTTCTCGAGCTCCGCGATGTCCTGCAGTGCGCCGGTGCCGTCACCGAGTCCCATGCCGTTCTCGCCGCGGAAGTTCTGCGAACCGTCCCAGTCCTCACCGGGACGTGCCTGCTGCAGGTTCTGATCCAATTGGTCGAGCTGGCTCAGCAGGTCGGCGTCTCCGAAGGCCTGCTGCGCCAACGCATCCAGCTCGGCCCGCTGCTCGGGGCTCAGAGAATTCCGCAGCCGCTGAGCTGCTGCCGCACGCTGGGCCAACGCGTCGAGAAGATCGTCGATGTTTTTCGGATTCTCCGGGAAATGCTGACCGTGTTTGCGCATGAATTCGTCGAACTGCCGGTCGGTGTCCTCGCCCCGATTGTGCGCGTCGAGAAGCGAATTCAAGTCCTTCAGCATGTCGCTGATGGCTTGACGGTCCTCGTCCGTCGCCCCTTCGAGCGCCTTCTTCATTCCCGCGAAGCGCTGGTCCAGCATCTCGCGTCCGAGCAGGTCCTTGATCTTCTCGTAGTTCTCGCGAGCCTCCGACGACCGCCACTCGTAGTCCGAAAGCTCCTGCACCGCTTGCGCTGTCGACGGCGACAGATCGCCGATCTGCATCTCCTGGAACCGTGCGTCGTCGTCGAGTGCCCGCGCGAGGGCCTTGCGTTCTTCGAGTACCGCCTTGTCGAGCAACTCACGGACTTCCTGCAAGGTTCCGTCGAGATTGTTCTTGCGCAACAGATCTCGTCGACGACGGTGCGCATCTGCCGCGAGATCGTCGAGTCCGCGCATGTTCTGAGTACCGCGTCGGAGCATCTCCTGCATTGCCCGACGCGGCGACGACCCCTCGAGCACGTCGTTACCGATCGCGTCGAGCGCCTCGCGTAGATCCACCGGTGGGGCCAGCGGATCAGGGCCCCCGTGGTATCTCCCGTATCTGCTGGCGGGCATCAGCTGTACACCGTCTGTCCGTCGTCGTCGGGATCTTTAGCGATTCGGCGCGCCAAATACAGCCCCTCCAACGCCAATTCGGTGGCCGACGCCCGTTCGCCGTCGGATTTCGCGTGGAGGCGCTCGTCGATCTCCTGCAGCACCTCGAGGTCGGGCAGTTCGGCGATCAACGTCTTGGCCGCGATGCGATCACCGGTGACGACTGGCTCACCGTCCTCGATCGCGGTGACCAACGGCGCCAGATTGATTCCGCCGAGCCGGTCGCGGACGGTATCCGCGGTCGCGCGTCGCAGCAGATGCTCGAGCACCTCGACCTCGCGGCCTTCTTCGCCGGATTCGAATTCGACCTTGCCGCGCAACACCTCGATGACGGTGCCGAGGTCGACAGGTCGCGCGACGGCCTCGGCTTCGCCGAGGACTGCGGAGCGATGCACGGCAGCGGCGGCGATGGTCTCGGCGGCCGCGATCGCGAAGCGCGCCGACACACCGGACCGCTGATCGACCGACGGCGACTCGCGCAGCAATCGGGTGAACCGGGCCAGCACCTCGAGCAGGTACGACGGCACGGTCGCCGGGAGGTTCGCCTCCTGCTCGATGACGGAGACCTCGTCGTTCAGCGAGTGTGGGTAGTGGGTACGGATCTCGGCGCCGAATCGGTCCTTCAGTGGGGTGATGATGCGTCCGCGGTTGGTGTAGTCCTCGGGATTGGCGCTGGCGACGAGAACCACGTCGAGCGGAAGTCGCAGCGTGTAGCCGCGGACCTGGATGTCGCGCTCCTCCATGACGTTGAGCAACGACACCTGAATGCGTTCGGCCAGGTCGGGCAGCTCGTTGATCGCCACGATGCCACGGTGGCTGCGCGGCACGAGGCCGAAGTGGATGGTCTCGGGATCACCCAGGCTGCGACCTTCCGCCACCTTCACCGGGTCGACGTCGCCGACCAGGTCGGCCACCGACGTGTCGGGCGTCGCCAATTTCTCGGCATAGCGCTCGCTGCGGTGACGCCACTCGACGTCGAGGTCGTCGCCCAGCTCTCGCGCCCGGCGGATGCTGGCCGGGGTGATGGGATCGTAGGGATGCTCACCGAGTTCCGAGCCCGCGATGACGGGTGCCCACTCGTCGAGCAGAAGGTTGAGTGTTCTGAGCAGCCTCGTCTTGCCCTGCCCGCGTTCACCGAGCAGCACGACGTCGTGACCAGCAAGAATGGCCCGCTCGAGCTGGGGCAGGACCGTCCTGTCGAATCCGAGGATTCCCGGCCACGCGTTCTTGCCCTCCCGAAGCGCCTCGAGCAGATTGTCCCGGAGTTCTTCCTTGACCGAACGCTGCACGTGTCCGGACGCGCGCAACTCGCCGACGGTAGTGATGCCAGGTTTGGTAGAGGTCACTTCTTCAAAGTACGCCGGTCGTCATACCGGTGCCCCTGCTGCGCGCAGCGTCGCCCGGACCCGCTCGACAACGGCGAACGGCCGCAACTTCAGCTGCTCGGAGTCGACGCGCACGACGGCCCAGTCGACCTCGTCGATTCGGTCGATCTGCTCCCGCGTCCGGTGGGGTGAACCGTCGTACACCACCGCGACCTTCCACCGACTCCACCCCAGGTCGCAGCACGCGAACACGTGGCCGAACTCGTCACGAATGCGGACCCGGGTTTCCGGCCGCGGGAGTCCTGCATCGAGAAGCAACAGTCGGACCCGGGTCTCCTGGGGAGACTCCGCACCCCCGTCGGCCAGGCTCAGCACCTCCGCCGCGCGGGTGACGCCCCGTACTCCCGGATTCGTCCGGACCAGCTCTTGTGCTTCGCCGACCGAGACACCACTCGCATTCGCCAACGCGTCGACCGACTGGAGAGCGCGGAGTCGGGGCAACCGACGTGCAAGATCGAACATCGTGCGAGGAACGGTGGTCAGCGTCATGTCGCCGAGTGACGTGACGTCGGCATCCGCGAGCGAATCGTAGCGAACGAGAATCCCGTCGAGCTGCCGCTTTCGCCGGGGCCAGATCAGTTCCGCCGGTTCGCGCGCATCGATCCATTTCGCCCCGTGCACTGCAGACGCCGACAGTCCGCAGATTATTGCGTCGTCGCCCGCGAACACCTGTGCTGCAAAGGCTTTGACGACCGCGTCGATCTCGACTGCCTTCGGAACGTACACATCGCGGTAGACGCGCTGGAAGTCGGCGGCGAGCGCGTGACGCGTCAGAAGACCGTTGCGGACAGCCTGGGATCCTCGGAATGGATGGTCGAGTTGCACCCGCCGACGATGTCAACGAAATGGGCTCGAAAACGCGCCGGAGAAAGAATGTGGATAGCGCGATCAGTTATCCACAAACAGGCGAATCCGCACTTATGCAGGAGAATATGGTGTATTCGGCTGCATGAGTGCGGACTCGGCGTGAAACCTAGTGCGCGAAGTGCCGCGAGCCCGTGAGGTACAGCGTCACACCGGCATCCTGCGCTGCTGCGATGACCTCGTTGTCGCGGACGGATCCGCCGGGCTGAACGACGGCCTTGACGCCTGCGGTCAGCAGCACCTGGAGGCCGTCGGGGAAGGGGAAGAACGCGTCCGACGACGCAACCGAGCCTGCCACCCGATCACCCGCGCGCTGGACAGCCAGGTGAGCGGCGTCGACGCGGTTGACCTGACCCATACCGACGCCGACCGAGGCGCCGTCCTTCGCCAACAGAATAGCGTTCGACTTGACGGCTCGTCCTGCGCGCCAAGCGAATTCGAGATCCTTCAGGGTCTCGGCGTCCGCGGGCTCGCCGGCAGCGAGGGTCCAGTTCGCGGGGTTGTCTCCGTCGGCGTCGATCGCGTCCCGCTGCTGCAGCAGGGTGCCACCGGAGATCGGCTTGAGCTCGACTCCACCGGCGGACGGCGGCGTGGCCAGCAGAACGCGAACGTTCTTCTTGCGCTGCAGAACTCCGAGTGCACCGTCGGCGTACGCCGGGGCGACGACGACCTCGGTGAAGATCTCGGCGACCTGTTCGGCCATCTCGACGGTGATCTCGCGGTTGGCCGCGATGACGCCGCCGTAGGCACTGACGGGGTCGCAGGCGTGCGCCTTGCGGTGCGCCTCGGCGATGTCCGCGCCGACGGCGATGCCACAGGGGTTGGCGTGCTTGATGATCGCGACGGCGGGAGCGTCGTGATCGAACGCGGCGCGCCATGCGGCGTCGGCATCGGTGAAGTTGTTGTACGACATCTCTTTACCGTGCAACTGCTCGGCCTGCGCGATGCCGTCGTTCGACGGTGAAACGTACAGCGCGGCAGCCTGGTGCGGGTTCTCGCCGTACCGCAGCACTGCCGAGCGCTCCCAGGTTCCGCCGAGCCACTCGGGGAACTGCGAATCGGATTCGACGAGAGTGCTGCTCATCCACGAGGCCACGGCGACGTCGTAGGAGGCGGTGTGCTGAAAAGCCTGTGCCGCAAGCGAAGTGCGCTCGGCCAGCGTGAAACCGCCACCCTTGACGGCGTCCAGCACATCGGCGTACCGAGCAGGGTCGACGACGACGGCCACCGACGGGTGGTTCTTCGCGGCGGCACGCACCATCGACGGACCGCCGATGTCGATCTGCTCGACGCACTCGTCGGGCGTCGCGCCACTGGCGACCGTCTCCGTGAACGGGTACAGGTTGACGACGACGAGCTCGAACGCCTCGACACCCAGCTCCTCGAGCTGCTGCAGATGCTCCGGACGACGCGTGTCCGCCAGCACGCCCGCATGCACGCGCGGGTGCAGCGTCTTGACGCGACCGTCGAGCGTCTCCGGGAAACCGGTGAGATCCTCGACCTTGGTGACCGGGATGCCCGCGTCGGCGATCTTCGACGCCGTCGATCCGGTGGAGACCAGAGCGACGCCCGCCTCGTGCAAGCCGGTGGCGAGCTCGATCAGTCCCGTCTTGTCGTAGACACTGACCAGCGCACGCCGCACTGCTTTACGTTCACTCATCGCCTTATCTGAGCCTTTCGTCCATCGGAGACAACACCTCGGGTAGCGACGGCCGCGATCACCTCGACCAACAACCTGCGTTCCACAGTCTTGATTCGCTCGTGCAGCGACGCTTCGTCGTCGCCCTCCTGCACGGGCACGGCTTCCTGAGCCAGGATGGGCCCGGTATCGACACCGGCATCGACCAGGTGGACCGTCGACCCGGTCAGTTTGACGCCGTGCTCCAGCGCGTCACGTACCGCGTGCGCGCCCGGGAACGACGGCAGCAACGCCGGGTGCGTGTTGACGATGCGGCCGGCGAACGCGTCGAGAAATCGCGGTCCGAGAATCTTCATGAAACCTGCGGTGACGACCAGATCCGGCTCGTACTTCGCGACGGTCTCCGCGAGGGCCGCGTCCCATTCGGCGCGGTCCGCGTAGTCGCGTAGGCCGACGCGGACATGCTCGATTCCAGCGGTGTGCGCGTGCCGGGCCGCGTCGCAATCACGGTCGACGCCGACGGCCACGATCCGTGCCGGGTAGTCGCCCTGCGCCGCGTCGATGAGTGCCTTCAACAGCGAGCCCGTCCCCGAGGCGAGGACGACGACTCGTGCTGGGTGCACGCGTGTGGCTGTCAGCGCAGTTCTCCTGGGTTTCGTCGGGGGACGCCCGGTCGTGTCGGTACCGGGGCCACTCAGGAGCGTAGTCGCTGCGGTATGCAGCGTTCTCAGGCAGGTCGGGTTTCGTCGACGCTCACTTCTCGGGTACGTCCGAGCTCGACGGCGCGTCCACATCCTCGGTCGTCTCCGCCTCCACGACCTCGGCATCGGCGGCAACCGAATCCTCCGAAGCCTGCTCGGGAGTCTCCTCCGCGGCCCGCTCTTCGAAGACTTCGGCCTCGACGACCTCTGCTTCGACGACGTTCTCCTCGTCCTGCGACGAGGCGGTGTCCTTCGACGAGGCGGTGTCCTTCGACGGAACTGCGTCGGCTTCCGCAACGACCTCGGCATCGACCGCGCGTTCCTCGTGGACGACGGGGGCGGCGATGGCGGCCACCGGCTCGTCCGTGCGCGCCGGCTCGGGCTCGGCGTCGACGGCCGGCTGCTTCGAGCCGCCACGCCAGGCGGTGATCGCTGCGGACACCGAACCGACGACGGCGAGCCACGCGAACGTCAGCAAACCGAGCGACCAGACGGTGACCTGCACCGTCCCGAACGTTCCGAGACTGCCGCCCGCCGCGACCCCGAGCAGAAGCGTCGCGACGCCGACGACCGCCGACCCCAGCCACACTGACGACAGCGCGTAGTGCAGGTCGACGGTCCGGTGCGCACAATCCCTGCCGAGCAGAATTCCCGCCGTCAGCGGCACCACCAGCATCAGGAACCAGATGCTCTGCGCAGGTCCCTCGGGCAGGACGGACAGCACCGGCAACGGCGGAACCGGTCCCCCGGTCGTGGCGAAGAAGCTGACGACGACGTCGCCGACTTGCGCTTCGGATCCGACCGCGACGGCAAGCGCGCCGAGCACGACGTTCGGAAGATAGAGAATCGACAGGACGGTCAGGCCGAGGACACCGACGAATCCGTTGCCCGCGGTCAACAGCATCTCGGTCGTCGACCACGACGCCAGCATCGACGCGAGCACGATGCCGGCCGCGCCTGCGACCAGAACCATCGCCGCGCGCAGCATCGGGCGCAGTGTGCTTCGAACCCACTCGGGAAGCGCGCCGGTGACGTCGAGGTGCCACGTTCCCATGGCGATGCCGATGCCCGCGGCGATTCCGTGGACGGCTGCGACCCAGACGAACGCGAGCAGCGCATTCGGGCTCGACAGCCCGATGGTTCTCGACGCGTCGGCGGCGACGGCGAGTGCTACCGCCGTGACCGACACCGGCCCCAGAACGGCGGCACCGCCGATCATCGACAGCGTCCGGCGCGACGTCGACTCGTCGACCGCCGCAGCGACGCCGCGCGCCACGGTCGTCATGAGCACGAGCGTCGGCAACAGGGGCAGCACCCCGAGCGCAGTACCTCCGATGGTCATCGGAACCTGGTGGACCGCGAACCACATGCCCGCAATGGCACCGAACGTGCCCGTCAACTCGCTGTTGGCGGACACCAGCGTGATCAGGACCACCGCGGCGATCGCTGCGATCAGTACCCCGGGCTTTCGGAAGCCGATCCGCACCAGCAGTCGGGATTCTTCCGGTGTCAGCAGCGGTGCCCGCTTGGGCGCGCGGGGCGTACGAGGGGCCCGCCGCTTCTCGTCGTTCAGTAGAGCGCTCATCACATAAGAGCGTTGCACCAACCGTCGAGACGGTCACTCAGGCGCGCCGACACCTACCTGTTCTGCCGCCCACCTCTGGTCGTTTCTGCAGGCTCCACTCCCGCCTACTTCTGGTCGTTCCTGCAGGCTCCACTCCCGCCTACTTCTGGTCGTCCTTGTCCGGTGTGGTCCCGAATGCCTGAGTCGGGGCACTGTACGGAGCCTGCTCGGAGGACGACTCCTCCTCGCGCTCGGTGTGCGACTCCGACGGAACCGCATGCTGAGCTGCACCCTGGCCGGATGCGCCGACCGGCGGCTGGCCGTACTGGTATTGGCTGTACGGGGAATTCTGTCCCGCAGGTCCGGTGAGCCCGCTTGACCCGGACTCGCTCTTCGACTGGCCGACCGGATAGCCGAGGCCGCCCGTGGCGTTCTGCGTGCCGGACGGACCGCTGTAGGTCGGCGGGGTGTACCCGCCACCCTGGCTCGACGAGCCGTAGGACTGAGGCGCCTGACCGTAGCCGTAGCCCTGCGGATTCTGCGGCTGAGGGTTCTGACCTTGATTCTGCTGACCGTATCCCTGGAACGGATTCTGTTGGCCGTACGAAACAGGCTTGGCCGCAGGCGCTTTCAGGATGTCCGCCGCGAACAGAGTTGCGGCGAGAGCAGCGGCGGTCTGCAGGAAGCCGAACACCAGCACGGTGATCGCGCCTGCCCCGAGACCGATGGAGCTGCCGACGCCACTGCCGGTGTCGACATTGAAGGCCTGGAACACCAGGACGAGCCACCCGGAGAATGCCAATGCCGTCGCGATGCCCAGCGTGTTCGGCTGCTTCGGCAGCAGTCCGACGGCGGCGACGAGGCCGGACGCGAGCAGCAACGCGATCGACGTCGGATCACCGTTGCCCGGAAGGAAGAAGTTGTTCGCGATGTCGAACGCCGAGTACTGCCCCGCGAGACCCGCGAACAGGTTGACGATGCCGAACGCAACGACCACGAGGGTCAGGATGCGCGGCAGCGGCGACGCCTTGGCTGCGGCGAGAACTGGGTTGTACGACCCGGGCTGCGACGGCTGGCCGGTCTGATTCTGTTGCCCCGGCTGACCCGGGTACTGACCCTGCGCGTACGGGTTCTGCGAGTACTGCCCCTGCCCGGGCTGCTGCGACTGCCCGTAGGAAGGCGGTGAATACGGGGACTGCTGGCCGTACGGGGACTGGCCGTGCTGGGATTCCGGCGTGTTCTGCTGAGGCGTCGAACCCGGCGTCGATCCGTAGCCGCCGTATCCACCCGATCCGTATCCGGGTGAACCGGCGCCACCAGAGCCTGGGCCCTCGGGTGAATAAGTCATGACACACTCCTCGAAAACGAAAGATCGGGTCCGTAGACCAAACTAGTCTACGGACCCGACACGGTGTATCGCCGTCGAGAAGTCAGTGCGCATCCACCAAGGTCGACGCCTTCTCCAACTCTCGTACCAACGGCAGAACTTTCGCTCCGAAGTACTCGATCTCTTCCTGAAAGTGCAGGAAACCGCCCAGAATCAGGTCGACTCCGCGTCGGCGATATTCGACGATGCGTTCCGCCACCTGTTCCGGCGTCCCGATCAACTGACTGCGGAATCCGTCGTTGTACTGCACGAGATCGTCGAACGACGAGTCCGACCACATCCCCTTGCCGTCGGACGTCGACGAACCCGCTTGCTGCACAGCATTTCTGAAGCCTTCGACCGCGGGGCGGTTCGCCTTGTCGACGATTTCCCGCAGAGTGTCCTTCGCTTCCTTCTCCGTGTCGCGAGCGATGATGAATCCGTTGAGGCCGAACTTGACCTCGCGATCATGTTCGCGAGCGACGCGTCGAATGTTGTCGAGTTGCTCGGTGACGCCGTCGAAATCCTTACCGTTGCTGAAGTACCAGTCGGAGTAGCGTCCCGCGTTCTCCTGCGCTGCAGTCGAATTGCCGCCCTGGAACAGTTCGGGATTGGGCCGCTCCGGCGTGTTCAGCGGTTTCGGCTTCAACGTGAAGTCGTGGATCCGGTAGAAGTCGCCGCGGAAGTCGACGTCGTCCTCGGTCCAGATCTTGCGCAGCACCTGGAGGAATTCGGCGCTGCGCCGGTACCGCTCGTCGTGTTCGAGCCAGGGCTCGCCGAGGTGAGTGAATTCGTCCTTGAACCAGCCACTCACGACGTTCACGGCGAAGCGCCCACCGGACAGATGGTCCGCCGTCGCACCGAGCTTGGCGAGAACGCCCGGCTGCCACAGTCCCGGATGGACGGCGGCGATGACCTTGAGCCGTTCCGTGGCGAGCAACAGCGCGAGGCTGAAACTCGTCGACTCGTGCTGGTATTCGGCGCCGTAACTCGCCTCGTAGCGCACCTGACTCAGCGCGTACTCGAAGCCGTTGTTCTCTGCGGTCTGCGCCAGCTTCTTGTTGTACTCGTAGTCCCAGCTGGTGCGCTGCTCGATGTCGCTGGTGACCAGTCCGCCACTGACGTTCGGGACCCAATAGGCGAATTTGATTGCGTCGGCGATTTTTTCGGTGCTCATGTCTCTCCTTGGTGCGGCGCGCCTGTTACGAATACCAGGTCGGTTCGGGCAGTTCGCCGGTCAGAACCCAGCGGCCCACTTCGCGCCGCTTGTACGCGACCGGGTCATGCAACGTGTGGGTACGGACGTTGCGCCAGAAGCGATCGAATCCGTACTTGCCTGCCGTCGCCCGTGCACCCAGAGCCTCGAACACGGTCGACGTGATCTCGAGCGACACTTCGGTCGCACGCGCTTTCACGGCGGCGACGCGGACCTCGTGGTCACCTCGCTCCTCGGCCGTCACGTTCCATGCGTCGTCGTGAATGCGCTGCGCTTCCAACGCAACTGCGTCGGCGAGTGCTTCGACGGCCCACAGTTTGGACGTCAGATCCCCGTAGATGTCGATGATGTAGGGCTCGTCGACGGCGCGGTCGACCGTGCTGTGCAGCCACGCACGCGTCTTGTCCTTGGTGTACGCCGCCGCTTCCTCGAGAGCACCCCTCGCGATACCGAGGTAGAAGTTGACGAACACCAACTGGATCGTCGGTACGTTGAGCGTGTTGTAGACCCGGGGCTGAAACTGCTTGTCCACGAAGCCTGCTGCGCTCGCCCAGTCGACGCGCACCTTGTCGATGGTGACGCTGCCGCTCTCCGTCCGGCGCTGGCCGATGTTGTCCCAGTCGTCGTGGAACGTCAGACCCTCGATGTTCGACGGCACGATCGCGAAGACGTGGGCGTCGCTACCGGACAACGCCCCCTCGAGCACCGTCACGTCCGAGACGCGGCTGCCCGTCGAGAACGTCTTGGCGCCGTCGAAGACGATGGTGTCGCCCTCGTCGGTGACGACGACATCGCGGTCCCGCGGGTTGACCGCGCCGCCGAAGAACCACTTGTTCCGAGTCGCGTCGGCTTCGACGGCGTCGATCTGTTCGGGGGTCCCGACGAGCCGTGCCGCCCAGAACCACAGCAGGTGGTACCCGAGCAGCTGACCGATCGACCCGTCGGCGGCTGCGACCCGCCGGATGACCTGATACGCCGTCGGCCAGTCCTGCCCGGCTCCGCCGTGTTCGACGGGCCCGAGAAGGGTGACGAGGCCGGAATCCTTCAGCAACTGGACCTCGTCGTGCGGCGGTTCGGTGCCTCGGTCTCGCGCGACGGCGTCGACGGCGAGCAACTGCGCCACCTCCCCCGCCCGCGTGATCCACCCCTCGGGCGACGTCGGGGCATCCGGCCAGTCCTTGTGCAGAGCTCGGTTCTCGGTGGTTGTCATGCAGCCAGTGAAACCGTTGCCCGCAGCGATGAACACAGTTCGGATCAGGGTGATTCTGAGACTCCGTCTATGTGGTGGCGGCTCGATTGCGGCGCGCAAGCAGACCTCATGCTTCCGACAGGGTGTTCAGACGTACCGACCGGCTGCAGGTTTTCGCAAGACAAACATTTTTCGTGACTTATCTCGAGAAATTTCGTTCGTATCCGTAACATTGCCCAAGCCGCGCCGATCTTAGTGACGCAAACCACATACCGATGGGTCCGCCCGTCTTCCCCAAGGACACTCCATGCGCAAGTCCCTCTTCGCAACAGTCGCCGTTTCGGGCGCACTCGCTGCAGCAGTCATCGCTCCAGGCGTAGCAACCGCCGCCGACACGGTCGTGACGTTCACCGTCGCCGGTGGCGCTCTCAACATCACCGCTCCCGCGAGCCAGACCCTCACGGTCAATGGCGACCAGGCGGCCGGAAGCATCACCCCGGTCGTCGTGTCGGACCAGCGTCGCGGCATCAACGGCTGGACGGCGTCGGCGATCAGCACGGCTTTCACCAAACCTGCGCCCGATCCCGCCACCATCCCCGCGACGGCTGTCACTTATCAGGGGTCGTTGCCGGCCGTGACCGGTGTCGCCGTCGTCACTCCTTCGCTGCTTCCGGTCGTCTTGGACACGAACAAGAACGTTCAGGTCGCAACCGCAGTCATTGGAGCGAACACGGCGACGTGGAACGGCGCCGTCACCGTCACACTGCCGTCCGACGTCGTGGCAGGCGTGTACACCGGAACCATCACGCATTCGGTGGCCTGATCCGTTCATGTCACGTAATCGGGGATTGGCGGCCGGAGTCCTGGCATTTCTGGCGTTCGCTTCGGCGATCGTCGCCCAGGCTCCGGCAGCCGCACAAGATTCAACTCCAGAGCCCGTCGGCAGCGTCGGTATCCGACTGCTCGAGGCTCCAGTGTCGTTGCAGGACGACCCGCGAGCGCTGGCGTACATCATCGACAACCTGCCACCCGGGACGACGATCACTCGTCGTATCGAGGTGAGCAACAGCAGCGATCAAGAGCAGGCGATCTCTCTGTATCCCGCCGCCGCGTCCATCGGCGACGGCGGGAGTGGCTTCGAAGTCGCCGAGGATCGAACGGCCAATGAGCTGACCACTTGGATGTCGGTCGAGCCGACCGACGTCACTCTCGCGCCGAACTCGACGGCGGAGGCCGTCGTCACGATCGCTGTCCCTGCTGACGCGCCGGAAGGCGAGCAGTACGCCGTCGTATGGGCGCAGACCGCAGGAGCGCCCGACGCCACCGGCATCCAGAACGTCAGCCGCGTCGGAATCCGAACCTATCTATCGGTCGGCCCGGGCAACGGACCACCGGCAGACTTGTCCATTGACAGCGTCACTGCCGAACGTGGTGATGACGGGGCACCGAAAGTCGTTGCATCCGTGTCGAACAAGGGCGGCCGAGCACTCGACCCCAGCGGGACCGTCACACTGTCCGGTGGTCCAGGAGGGATCGCGACGGAACCGATCCAAGGATCGGGCGGGTCCATCGCTCCCGGGCAATCGGGTCAGGTCTTGTTCACACTGGACCCCGCACTTCCAGCGGGACCGTGGCAGGCAGCGGTATCCGTTGCGAGTGGCCTCGTGAACAAGTCGACCACCGTCGATCTCACGTTCCCGGAACAAGGTTCGACCACAGTTTCCACCGGCGAGTCCGGCGGCGTCCCTGTCTGGGTGTGGATCGTCGTGGCCGCAGTCGTTGTCGTTGCTGCAGCCGGGGCCGCCCTTGCAGTTCGGCGTCGAAAGGCCGACTGACGTGAGGCCTTTCGTCACGGTCCTTGCTCTGACGGTCGCGATTGTCGGTGCAATGTCTCCCCTCGCCGCCGCTCAGCCGGCGGCGGGGGCAGACTGCATCGACGTCGTCCCTACGACGACTCCGGTGCCGACGCCCGTCGCCGAGACAACTGCTTCACCTGTTCCCTGTGAGCCTGTAGTAGACGAAACTCCGGCGACCACAGTTATTCCCACAACAGCATCGTTGCCGACGACGACTGAGGCCACGCTCCCGAGCACCACAGTTCCGACCACGACGGCTGCTTCGACCACGACCGCCTTGCCATCGACGACATCACCCGCCCCGATTGTTTCGACGACGCCGGCCACAACGACGTCGGCAGCACGGGCTGGAGCTCCGCGCCCGGCCGCAGCACCGGCTGCGAGCCTGCTGAACATCCAGCTGGGCAGCGAATTGGTGGGGCAAGGCCCCATCCAGCCCGGATCGCAGTGGTCCGGCACCATCGGTGTCAGTGTGGTCAATGTTCTCGGGCCATGGACGTCGACGGTAAGCCTGTCGCCGTTCCGCGGGGAACGAACAAACAAGACCGTGCAGCCTGTTGCGTACTACTCGGCGCCGGAGACCAATTGCACTCTCCTGTTGGCGAAGTCGCCTGCGGTCAACAAGAAGCCGCTGGGACCGACTGCCGTCGACGCCAAGGCAGGGGGCGGTGTGGCATGCCTGACCAGCTGGACTGCCACTGTGGACATCTTTGTCCCGGACACCGACCTACTCGCCGACACCTACTCCGCGACTCTTACCCATTCGATCTACTGAGCCGGTATCGACGCCATCACTCGGTCCGCGAGGGTCCGGACCGGGATTCCCGTTGCGTCGGATACGCGGTGCAGATCGTCGTGCTCGGGCTTCGCGCGGTGCGGCCCGACCTTGACCCGCACGGTCATGCCTTCGATCTCGACGTCGATCCACCGACGAGGCAACGTACGACGGTCGACGATCGTACGACGCACACCGAGCGTGCCGGTCTCCGCGAGCAGCCGTTCCTCGACCGTCGCCGCTGCCAGTTGTGAGCACAACGCCGAGACGGTGTGCATCGGCCTGCCCTTCTTGCCGGTTCCGGGCGAGATCCAGGCATCGGCGGCGCCTGCGGCGAGCAGACGCTCGACGACGACAGCCAGCACTTCGCCCGTCACGTCGTCGAGGTTGGTCTCGAGCACGACCATCGCGTCGACGGGATCCGCGTCGGACACCGGCGTCCCCAGGACCGCGGTCAGGACGTTCGGCCGGCCCGGGGTGTCCCGCGTGCCCGCACCGTATCCGACGCTGTGCATCGTCATCGCGGGGACCGGACCGTACCGCGTTCCCGAGGTGGCGAGCAACGCGGCACCGGTCGGGGTGACCGTCTCGGTGTCCGTGTCCACCCCCACGACACGTGCGCCCCGGAGCAGGCCGAGCGTGGCAGGCGCGGGCACCGGCAGCAGCCCGTGCGCAGCGTGCGTCTGTCCGATGCCGAGACCGACGGCGCCGGAATACACCGCCGTGATGTCGAGCGCCGCCAACGCAGCAGCGACGCCCACGGTGTCGACGATCGTGTCGACGCCACCCAACTCGTGCAGATGAACCTTCTCGACGGTGGAGTCGTGGATCTTCGCCTCGGTCTCGGCAACCGAGCGGATCGCGCGGACCGCGAACTGCGAAACCTGTTCCGGCACAGCCCGTGAGGCCATGTCCAGCAACTCCGACGCGTGACGGGCGGGAACGTGGTCGTCGACCGTGACGATCGCGTGCGTCGCGCGCACCCCCTGCCTCTCCACCGACTCGGTCTCGAGCGTCCAGCCGGTGATGCCCGTGGACTCGATCGCGTCGCGAACGACGTCGATCGGGGCACCGAGGTCCAGCAGCGCGCCCAGCATCATGTCCCCCGAAATTCCTGCAATCGGGTTGAGCCACAAAATCATTCGACGGCCTTCGTTCGCGTGTAGGACTGCGCCAACCGGAACGCAGCCATGGCAGCACCGAAACCGGAGTCGATGTTGACGACGGTCACGCCCGCGGCGCACGAGGTCATCATCGCCAGCAGCGCGGTGACACCGTCCAACGCGGCGCCGTATCCGGTGGAGGTCGGCACCGCGATCACCGGACTCGCGACGAGCCCTCCGACGACACTGGCCAGCGCACCTTCCATACCGGCGACGACCACGACGGCGTCGAGGGCACGAATTTCGTCGACGCGGGCCATGATCCGATGGATTCCGGCGACTCCGACGTCGCGAATCTCGGTGACCGACAACCCGATCGCCGACGCCACCGCCGCTGCTTCCGACGCGACCGGACCGTCGGCGGTGCCCGCGGTGACGACACCGAGCGTGAACGCTCCCGGTGCCGCGCTACGCCAGGCGAGCACGCGGCCGACGGTGTCGTACGTGGAACCGGGAACCGCGTCCCCCACTACCGCTGCGGTATCCGCGGAGACCCGGGTGACCAGCACCGGCCCGGAGTTGTTCTGCAGCAACAGCTCGACGATGCGCGCGATCTCGACGTCGGTCTTGCCCGGTCCGTACACGACCTCCGGCAGACCCTGCCGGCGTTCACGATCCAGGTCGACGGTGTAATTCGGCTCGCGCATCATCGCACGACCGGCGTCAGGCTCAGCAGCGCGTTCATGCTCCCGCTTCGAAGGCCGCGGAGATCGAGCGAACCGAACACGAATCCGGCTCGGTCGAGGATGCGGAGAATGTCGTCGCGAGAGTCGAACGCAGCAGCCATGTCTCGCTCGGCTACCTCCACGCGCGCGAGCGTTCCGTCGGCGTGGGTACGCACTCGGAGCTCTCGGAACCCGAGGTCGTGCAGCGCCTGTTCGGCGTGCTCGATCTTTCCGAGCACGTCGGCCGTCACTCGGTCGCCGTATGCGATGCGCGACGAGAGGCACGCGGCCGCAGGCTTGTCCGCCGTGACCAGACCCCACTCGGCGCTGATTGCTCGCACATCTGCCTTGGTGAGTTCCGCATCGACCATCGGTGCGATGGCACCGCGCTGTGCCGCAGCGGTCTGCCCTGGGCGGTGATCGCCGAGATCGTCCAGATTGGTGCCGAGGGCCATACGCGCACCCATCAGCGTCGCCAAGGGAGTCAACGCGTCGAACAGCGCACTCTTGCAGTGGAAGCACCGGTTTCCGGTGTTCGCGACGTACTCCGGATCGTCGAGTTCGTCCGTGCAGACCTCCACGTGAGCGATGCCATGCTCGCGGGCGAACCGGCGTGCCGCGGCACGTTCGGCGGACGGCAGACTCGCCGACACCGCGGTGACGGCGACTGCACGGTCACCGAGCACGCGATGCGCGGCCGTCGCGAGCAACGCGGAATCCGCGCCGCCCGAGAACGCCACCAACAGCTTCTCTTCCCCTGCGAGCCGAACCGTCAAGCGTTCGGCTGCGTCCGACACAGTCACGACTGCACCGCCGACACGTACGGAATGGTCTGCGGCCCTTCGGGAAGAACACAGACACGAGCCTCGGGTCCGACGCGTCGCAGCTCTTCGTCGACTGCGGCAGCGATGTCCTCGACGAGGAAAAGATGCGCGGTGCGCAGTTCCTCGTCGGACAGGAACGTCGTGTGCATGCCGATGCGCGCCTTGGCGAGTACACGCGCGAGTACCTGAACCTGCCACTGATCCGGCACCGTCTTCTCACGTGCCGAGATGGCGGTCAGCAGTTCGGCGGGCGTGGACTCGGAGGCGAGGACCTCACGGAACGATCCGTGATCGGGGAAACCGTCGCTGCACTCGGCGGCGCAGATGATGAGACCACCGGGCTTGACTACCGTTGCGGCAGCGGTCATTCCCTTCACTGCCTGGTAGACGCTCTGATCCAGAGGGAAGCCGGAGTTGGTGGTGACGACCACGTCGTACAGCTGCGGCACCGGGACCATCGACAGCTCTCGCACCACCTCGCGTGTCGTCCCGTGCATCGCCAGCAGTTCACCGCCGAATGCTGCGACGACCTTCTGCTCGCGGTTGAGAACGACGTCGAGAGCGAAATCGACGCCCGTGCCCGACGCGATCGCACGCACGTCGTCGTGCACCGGATTGCCCTCGCAGACAGCCCATGTCGCCTTCTCACTACCGATGCGGGCCGCGTTGTGCAGGGTCAGGACCGTGTCGAGGCCGGCGAGCCCGGGCGCCACGAGCTTCGGGCCGCCACTGAACCCGGCGAAGAAGTGCGGCTCGACGAAGCCCGTCGTGATCTTGACGTCGGACTCGGCCCAGATCCGGTTCAGCCAGACCGGCACCCCGTCACCGTAGGTGCCCATCCACTTCAGCGAATCGTCGTCGCGTGCATCGTGATTGACGATGCGCATCGTGTCGACGAGCTCGTCGCCCAGCATGATCCGCAGTTCTTCGTCGGTGTTGCCACGATGGGTTCCGGTGGCGACCAGCAGCGTGAAGTCGTCCTTGGTGGAGATGCCCTCCAGCTCGGCGAGCAGCGCACGCACCATCAGTTCACGGGGTTGTGGCCGGGTCAGGTCGCACAGCGACACTGCGATCTTCTGACCTGGCTTGACCACCTCGCGCAGAGGCGGCCCAGCAACCGGCTTGGCCAACGCCTGACGCAGCAGGCTCGGAACGTCGTCGGATGCGGGCTGGTAGGTGGGCGCGACGACGGTGGTGCGGTCCTCGGGCAGTTCGATCGTCAGACCGGTTCTGCCGTAGGCGAGTTCCACCGGAATCCGGGACTCGCCGTCTCGTTCGGTCATGACTACTCCTCGTTCTCGTGTTCGTGGTGCACGCGGCGGATCTACTCACCCGTACCGCGGCCGAATGGGGCAGCCCGAGGAACGGACTGCCCCACGCGGGCTTTCGATGGCTGTGTCTACGACGCTACCGTGGCGAGTTGCTACGGAACCATCCAGCCGAGGACCGGTGTGGACTGGAGCACGATCAGCGCCGTGATGACGGCCAGCAGTCCGAGGCTCCACGGAAGCAGTTTGCGGAACAGTGTGCTCTCCGAGCCGACGACGCCCACCGCGGCGGATGCGACGGCCAGGTTCTGCAGCGACAGCATCTTGCCCATGACGCCTGCCGACGAGTTGGACGCTGCCATCAGCGTGGCCGACAAGCCGGTCTGATCGGCCGCGGTCACCTGCATGGCGCCGAAGAGCGAGTTCGACGACGTGTCCGAGCCGGTCAGCGCGACGCCCAGCCAACCGATGATCGGCGACAGGACGGCGAAGAACGCGCCGGTCGACGCGAGCGCCAGTCCGAGCGATGTGGTCAGACCCGACAGGTTCATGACGAACGACAGCGCGAGCACCGACGTGACGGTGACGATCGTCCACTTGAGCTGCACGAGGGTGGCGCCGAACGTGCGGATGCCCCGCATCGGGCTGATCTTGTAGATACCCATCGTGATGATGCCCGAGAGCAGCAGCAGGGTTCCCGTCGCGGCGAGATGGTCGAACTTGAACTTCTGTGCGGCAACGGCATTTCCGTCGGCATCGACCACGTCGAGACCCGGCCATTGGAACGTCGTACTACCGATTCCCACGAGCGCGGACTTGACGGCCGGAATCTGAGCGATCGAGAAGATCACGATGACGACGAGGTACGGAGCTGCAGCCATCAGAACGTGACGCAGCGGGGGCCGCTTGACGACGACTGCACCGGTGACCGCCGTCGCGGTGCCGGACGATCCGGTACCGCCGCCGTCGATTCCGCCGGTCTCGATGCGATCGGCATCCGTGGGCTCGGTGCTGGAGATGATCTCCTTCGGCTGCCAGACGCGCAGGAACGCCAGTACCGCAATGATCGTCGCGACTGCGGCGAGCACGTCGGTCAGCTCGACCGCGATGTAGTTGGACACCAGGAACTGTGCGAGACCGAAGACGAAGCCCGCGACGAGCGCGACCGGCCACGTGTGCTTGATGCCGCGCTTCCCGTCGACCAGGAGGACGAGCAGCATCGGCACGATGATGGCGACGAGCGGTGTCTGACGACCGGCCATGCTGGACAGTTCGTGCAGCTCGATTCCCGTGACGCCGTTCAGTGCGATGATCGGGGTACCCATCGATCCGAACGCGACCGGCGCGGTGTTGGCGAGCAGACAGATGACTGCGGCCTTGATCGGGTTCATGCCCGTCGCGATCAGCATTGCGGCCGTGATGGCAACCGGCGCACCGAAGCCTGCGAGCGACTCGAGCAGGGCTCCGAAGCAGAAGGCAATGAGAACAGCCAGGATTCGAAGGTCGTTGGAGATCGACCGGATGGTCGTTCCCAACGTCTCGAACCACGGGGTGTCGGCGCTGAGTCGGTAGATCCACAACGCGGTGATCAAGATCCAGAGGATCGGGGTCAGGCCGTAGGTGACACCGGCGGCCGCCGCACTGAGAGTCTGTCCGACGGGCATGCTCCACACCACCACGGCCAGGATCAGCGCGATGGCCAGTCCGGTCAGGGCCGACAGGTGCGCCTTGACGCGAAACACGCCGAGCAGCACGAACATCGTGACGAGGGGGATGGCAGCGACCAGGGCCGACAGGGCCAGGGACCCGCCGACGGGATCGTTGATCTGTTGAAACATCAGGTCTCTTTCGATTTTTCTAGCAATCAGCTGCAGGAGTGGAGCCTGCGGAATGACCCAGGGAGGGGGAGAAGGTGCCGTACATGGCGGCGATGTGCGAGGCGCTGCTACGAATCAGATCGATTGCCTCATCGGTCATCTCGACCAGAGTCGACGGTCCGGAGGCGATCGACACGGCTGCGGTGATGCCCGCATCCCGAGCTTCCTTCGGATCCAGCATCACTCGCCCCGCCACCACGACGACGGGACACCCGGACGGTACCGCACCGGCGACGCCTGCAACGACTTTTCCGTTCAACGACTGCGAATCGAACGAGCCTTCACCGGTCAGGACGAGATCCGCCTGCGCGCAGAGCTCACGAAATCCGACGGCACCCATCACGAGTTCGGAGCCCGGAAGAAACTCGGTCGTCAGTACTGCGGACAGGCACGCAGGCATTCCGCCTGCAGCACCCGCGCCCGACAGCTCTCGCGCATCGACACCCGTCGAATCGGCAAGAACCGCCGCGAGATTCGCGAGCCCGGCGTCGATGACCCGAACCTGCTCCGGAGTCGCGCCTTTCTGCGGCCCGAAAACCGATGCAGCGCCTCGGCTTCCGAGCAGCGGGTTGTCGACGTCCAGCGCGACGCGAAAGTGTACATCGGCTGCACGCGGATGCCTACCCGTCATGTCGACCGAGCGAATATCGCCCAATCCCTGCGCACCGCTGGCGACTTCGACCCCGGACTCGTCGAGGAACTTCACACCCAGCGCACTCGCGAAGCCCATGCCTCCGTCGTTGCTCGCGCTGCCGCCGATGCACAGCAGGATGTCGGTGACACCCTCGTCCATCAGATGACGCGCCAGGATCCCGACCCCGTAACTGTCTGCGCGCATCGGCTGGAGGTCCACATCGGACACGTGCGGAAGTCCGTTCGCTTCCGCGGCCTCGATGACTCCCGTTGTGCCGTCGGCGGATACGGCGACCCGAGCACGACGAGGGCGCCCGATGGCGTCGACGGTATCGACCTCACGGATATCGGCGTTCAATCCCGCCGCGAGAGCGTCGAGCGTGCCCTCCCCGCCGTCCGCCAGCGGGCATTCGATCACCGTCACCGCCGGACCCAGGGCGTCCCGTACTCCGTCGGCCATGGCCGCAGCGGCCTCCGACGCAGAGCAGGAGCCCTTGAACGAGTCCGGAGCCGTGACGACGGTAAGTCTCTTTTGCTCCATCCCTGTAGGCTAGGTCACAAAGATTCGGCCAGATATAGGCGTCGGACACATAGATCGGATCGATTTCACCCAAGTATCAGTGCGTCGCGCACTCTCTACGTTCGGTTGATCGATTCAGCTGCCAATGCGATGCGCATCGTGACCGCGTCGTCGAACGTACGGAGATCGAGCCCGGTCAGAGCTTGGATGCGGTTCAACCGCTGCACGACGGTATTGCGATGCGCGTGCAATGCCGCCGCCGACGCCACCACCGAAAGATCGTGCGCCAACACGACCGCGGCCGTGTGACGCAACGTGGCGGACAACGGTCCGAGGGTGCGCGACGCACAGTCCGTGGACAGTTCCGTCGCCTGCTGCGCCAGCAGGATCTCGAGAGCGAACCCACTCAGCTCGTGAACGCCACTGTCGTTCACTTTCGTTGTGCGAGTGAGGATGTCGAGACGTTTGGCGTCGACGACGAGCTCCGCAGTCGTCGCGGACGGACGTCCGGCGACGACCGTCGCACCACGCGAGCGCAGCCTGTCGAGCACCACGTTCCGCACTCCGTCGTTCGCTCGTCCGAGCAGAAACCAGACGACACCGGCGCGTTCGATGCCGACGACGTTGTCGAGTCCCGTCATCGAGGACTCCAACCTCGACGGCTGTGCGTCCGTGCCTGCCGTGTCGAACGCGACCAGCACACTCCACGGAGGACGACTGGGTCGTCCCACATCGTCGAGCACGGCGCTCACACGCGCCTCGGACACTCTCGGTTCACTGATCAACGTGTTCAGCAGGTCTCGCAAAGTCGATGCACGCCAATGCGAATCGACGAGCTGCTGTTCCTGACGCACCAGCAGCATCACCGTCAAGACGACCACGCGCGCAACGGGTTCGACGACCGACGGCTTGCCCGTCACGCCCACCACTCCGACGGCTTCCCCGTCGATCACCAGGGGCACGTTGACACCGGCCTTGGACTGCTCGCGGTCGCGCGCGATCCGGACGATGTCTCGCTTCGCGAGCGCAGCGATGGCCCCGTCGTGACTCGTTCCGAGCCTGGACGGGTCGGCCGACGCGATGATGACGCCGCGGTCGTCCATGATGTTGACGTTGTGCTCGACCACGGGACGCACCTGGTCGACGACTCGCTGGGCGAGCTCTGCAGTCAGCACGCTGGTACTCCCTTCCACGACCGCATCGATGGACCACCACAACCGTCTAACGGTTGCCACGTGACATCGATGCCGATAGAGCGTACGAAAAAGGCCCGCCGCTGACGCGACGGGCCCTTTCGACAGGAACTGCTTACTTCACGGAAAGCGATTCCAGGATCTCGCGAGCGAGTGCAGCGGTCTCGGACGGCGTCTTGCCGACCTTGACGCCTGCAGCCTCGAGCGCGTCCTTCTTCGCCTGAGCCGTGCCCGACGAGCCGGAGACGATGGCGCCTGCGTGGCCCATGGTCTTGCCCTCGGGAGCGGTGAAGCCTGCGACGTAGCCGACGACCGGCTTGGTCACGTTGGCCTTGATGTAGTCGGCCGCACGCTCTTCGGCGTCGCCACCGATCTCACCGATCATGACGATCAGCTTGGTCTCGGGGTCGTTCTCGAACGCCTCGATGGCGTCGATGTGCGTCGTACCGATGACCGGGTCTCCACCGATGCCGATGGCCGTCGAGAAGCCGAAGTCACGGAGTTCGTACATCATCTGGTAGGTCAGGGTGCCGGACTTCGAGACGAGGCCGACGGGTCCCTTGTCGGTGATGTTCGCCGGGGTGATGCCGACGAGAGCCTCACCGGGCGTGATGATTCCGGGGCAGTTCGGGCCGATGATGCGGGTCTTCTTGCCCTTCTCCACGTTGTAGGCCCACGCGTAAGCGGAGTCCTGCACGGGGATGCCCTCGGTGATGACGACGAGCAGCGGGATCTCCGCGTCGATCGCCTCGACGATGGCGTCCTTGGAGAATGCCGGGGGAACGAACGCGATGGAGGTGTCCGCACCGGTCTTCTCGATTGCCTCGGCGACCGAAGCGAACACGGGAAGCTCGATGTCGTTGCCCTGTGCGTCGACATGCTTGACCGTCGTGCCGGCCTTGCGTGCGTTGACGCCACCGACGACGTTGGTGCCGGCCTTGAGCATCAGGGCGGTGTGCTTGGTTCCCTCGCCACCGGTGATGCCCTGGACGATGACCTTGTTGTCCTTGTTCAGAAAGATAGACATGGTTTCCTCTACTTCGCTGCCAGCTCGGCGGCCTTGTCGGCGCCTTCATCCATGGTTCCGGCGAGCGTCACCAGCGGGTGCGCGGCGTCGGCGAGAATCTTGCGTCCCTCTTCGACCTTGTTGCCGTCGAGACGCACTACCAGCGGCTTGTTGGCGTCGTCGCCCAGCTTCTTCAGCGCGCCGACGATGCCGTTGGCGACAGCGTCACACGCGGTGATGCCACCGAAGACGTTGACGAACACGCTCTTGACCTGCTCGTCACCGAGGATCACGTCGAGGCCTGCAGCCATGACCTCTGCGGAGGCGCCGCCTCCGATGTCGAGGAAGTTGGCAGGCTTGACGCCACCGTGCGCTTCACCGGCGTATGCGACGACGTCCAGCGTGGACATGACCAGTCCGGCGCCGTTGCCGATGATGCCGACTTGTCCGTCGAGCTTGACGTAGTTGAGGTCGTTCTCCTTGGCCTTGGCCTCGAGAGGATCGGCCGCGTCCTTGTCCTCGAAGTCCGCGTGGGCTTCGTGGCGGAAGTCTGCGTTCGCGTCGAGCGTGACCTTTCCGTCGAGCGCGAGAATCTGGTCGTCGGGGGTGCGAACCAGCGGGTTGACCTCGACGAGAAGCGCGTCTTCCTTGATGAAGACTTCCCACAGCTTCTGGATGGTCACCGCAGCGGCGTCGAGCACCTCGGCGGGCAGCTTGCCCTTTTCAGCGATATCACGAGCAAATGCGAGGTCGACGCCCTTCACGGCATCGACCGGGATCTTCGCGAGTGCGTCCGGGTTCTCCTCGGCCGTCACCTCGATCTCCACGCCACCCTCGACGGAACACATCGCGAGGTAGGTGCGGTTGGTGCGGTCGAGCAGGAAGGAGATGTAGTACTCCTCGGCGATGTCGGAGGCTTCTGCAACGAGAAGCTTCTTCACGACGTGGCCCTTGATGTCGAGGCCGAGGATCGCTTCTGCGTTCTCGGTAGCTGCCGCGACGTCCTTGGAGTACTTGACGCCGCCGGCCTTGCCTCGACCGCCGACCTTGACCTGTGCCTTGACCATCACAGGCTTGCCGATTTCCTCGGCAATCTGAGTTGCACCAGCAACCGTGTCGGTGACACGGCCTGCGGACGTGGGTACGTCGTGCTTGGCGAACAATTCCTTCGCCTGGTATTCGAAGAGATCCATCAGCTCACCGTCTCGTCTACGTTGACGCCCGCTCAAGGGGTGTGAGCGGGTCCGGTCATCGACTTTATCCAGGTGCCCGGAGGCTTCATCGCCCACCCGGAACCTATGTGGTCTATCTCACCGGTACGCGGCATGTGTCCCAGGTCTCATCGAGCGCGCCGTCGAGCCGAAAGCAGCGCCGCCACAACGAGAATCACGCAGCCGAGGGCTCCGGCGACGACACCTGGACCGACCGTCGGGTCCGTCGCACGCCCGGAAGTCAGCGGCCAGCCCACCACGTAGACGACGACGGCCGCCGACCCGCCCGCCAGAAGCGCGGCACCGCGCGCAGGCCTCGAACGGGCAGCGACGACGGCCGCAACCACCAATGTCACCGCGAGAGCCATCTGGCCCCACACGTCCCAACCCCACGGGATTTCGGTCACCGTGGCTGCGGTGACGTCGGAGCCGCTGTAGAGCGGGAGCGCGAGACCGATCGCGGCGACGACGGCACCGAGCAAGGCAACCGCGCCGACGACGCGGTCTCCCGTCGTGTCGGACGTGTCGACGTCGTCACGCTCCGCGCTTCCCGCCAGGAGCGTCGCGGAACCGCACACCACGGCCGCGACGACGGCGACAATGATCGCCAGCCCGCCGGATCCGATCGCGATGCCGTCGATGTCCGTTGCGAGCACGACGGCCTGCAGTACGCCGGCGCCCGTCATCACGACGGACACGCTCAGCACACCCGTTGCAGGGCGGACCGTTGCCGCGAACAGCGAGAAGAACAGCGGCACCGACGCGACGACGAGAACGAACCCGGCGATGACGGCGGTGCGGGTCGCGAGGATCGTCGGTGTCGGCAGACCGTCGGGAACGACGAGAACAGCTAGCAGCCCACCTGCGATCGACGCCACGCCGGACACGACACCGGCCACACCTGCGACGACGTGCCACCGCGTCGACGACAGATGTCCGTCGTCGAGCCCCGACCGACGGACGCGATCGGACCCTGCCCGACGCTCACGCGCGGCTGCCACCGGCCATGCCGTGACCCCGGCGGCGAGAAGGACGACGGCAGCGGCCGTCCCCGCGACGGAGCCCGGGGACACCTCGATCCCGGGGCCGGACGCCAGACCGGCGAGCAGCCGCGACCCGGTCAGACCGATCAGTGCCGCACCCGCACCGAACAACGCGCCCGACGCGACGACGGGCGAGATCGATGCCAGTGCCGACGCCGCGACGACGAGGACTGCCAATGCGGCGAGAGCCGAGCCGACGGCCGTCGTCCACGGCGACTCGACGACCGCAGGCACGAGCACGATCGAATCGGTCGAGACGAACGGCGGAACGAACAGGGCCCCCGCGCCGATCACGGCCGCCACCACGGCCACCGTCGACAGCAGACCGCCGACGCGTGCGGCGGCGGCGCGCCCGGTCAGGTCCGGGCTGGCCGACTGGCCGTACCCGTCGCTCAGCGATGCTCGACCGACCGCGATCCAGCCGAGCAGGCCGGCAAGCACTGCGAGTGCGTGCGACGCCACCACCACATAGGCGCCTGCGCTCGGCTCGAGCACCGCTGCGGTGATCGGGCGGAACAGCTCCAGCCGGTTCGCGTCGATCGGATCCAGGAGCAGGCCGAGATCGAGAACGGTCAGTCCGACGGCCACCGCCCCGTATCCCGCCGTCACGGCTCCGGCCAGTGCAGGACTGCGAACGACCGCCAGCCAGGCGCCGACGGCGACGACCGCGAGAGGGACGGACGCCACCAGACTCGCGCCGACGAGGCCGCCCGTCGGGCCATCACCCGACGTCGCACTCACGGGGTCGAGAACGACGACGGCGAGCGCGAGACTCGCTGCGATCGACGCGACCGCCGCGGCCGCGATCGCGGGAGGGCGAGCGCCCTTGTCGTCCTGTGCCCTGCCCTCGATCACTCGAGGGGAAGCCTTGTCGGACCGGTGGATCTGAGATGAGGACGCCACACGACAGACGCTATCGTTCGTCGCCCCGGGAACACGTGATGCGCTCGTCGTGTTTCGACAACGGAATCGGGGGTACTCCCGCGTTGTCGGAGACCCCCGGGCGTCTCCGCGTTTCGCCTGTTCACGTTGTGAGCCATCTCACATATCCGACCGCGGGGCCCGTAAAACTTGCGCCGCTTGCAATCGTTTCGTTACCGTCTGCCGAGTCTTAAGTCACGAGCAGATCACGAAACGGAGGCCGCAGGTCTTGTCGCAACACCGCGCGTCCTTCACCGCAAGCCGATTCGTCAAGCCGGCAGCGGTTACCGACAGCGCACCTGCCGTCTACTCGCCCGACACCGTGTTTACCGAGGACACCGTGTACACCCGGGACACCAGCTGGGGCTCCGAGGCCGAGAACCTCGAGTCGAGCCGGTACGACTACTTCGCCAGCAGCTACGGCGCAGCCAAGACCTATCACGACTCCGAGCTGCATGTGTCCGAGATGGACGACGCAGCCGACGACTCCGTGACCGAAACCATCGAGGCCGTCGCCCGCCGAGGCGGAGCGCACCGCATTCCGACGCCTCCCACCGCACTCAAGGGCCGCGCAGCGGTTCTCGCCGTTGCCGCCGGTGCCGTTGTCGCAGCGGGCCAGGCCGTCGTCGATCACGAACCCGCCGCCGCCAGCTCGTCCGAGGAGGTTGCGCTCGCAGCCGGAGCGGCTCCCGCAGCCCCCGGCATCGCCGCGACGACCACCCCCGAGGCCGCCGACTACGCAACGGACACTGCTGCGGCTTCGCCGTCGTCGGCCCCGCAGATCCTGAACGTCGCGAACCCGGTCGATCTCAGCCAGTTCAACGACCTGCTCGCCAAGGGCCAGCGCTTCAGCGAAGAACGCGCCGCCCGCGAAGCAGCGGCACGACGCCCGCTGTTCGTCCTCCCGGCGGTCGGAACCTACACATCCAACTTCGGCATCCGCTGGGGCGTCCTCCACGCCGGTGTCGACATCGCGAACGCCATCGGTACACCGATCCTCGCCGTCGCCGACGGCAAAGTCATCGACGCCGGTCCTGCATCCGGGTTCGGCATGTGGGTTCGTCTGCAGCACGCCGACGGCACCATCACGGTGTACGGCCACATCGACAGCGCCAACGTCACCGTCGGCCAGGAAGTCATGGCAGGCGACCAGATCGCGCGCATGGGTAACCGCGGTTTTTCCACCGGACCTCACCTGCACTTCGAGGTGCACCTGCCCGGCGAAAACAAGATCGACCCGCTGCCCTGGTTGGCATCCCGCGGCATCAGCCTCGGTCCCGAGCAGGACTGAGTTCAGTCGGCGTCGTACGCCTTCTCTGGCCCCTGGTTTTTCTGACCGAATGTGACATTCGGTCACCTTTGGCGGAGCGAGGGCGTCATTTGGTCACTCAGAGTGACCCAAGGCGTCATTCGCTCACCCCGCGCTCCGCGCCGACCGAGGGCCTCATTCGCTCACTCAGAGTGACCCAGGGCGTCATTCGCTCGCGCCGCGCCCCGCGCCCAACCGAGGGCCTCATCCGGTCACTCAGAGTGACCCAAGGCGTCATTCGCTCACCCCGCGCCCCGCGCCCAACCGAGGGCCTCATCCGGTCACTCAGAGTGACCGAAGGACGCCCTCGGTCACCCTCGGCGACGCGTCGCCACTCGCCACCCCAGGATCGCGGAGCTACAGCTTGGTCATCGGCACGCCACCGATGAGCATCATCTTGACGCGACCGGACGTGCCGAAGTCGACGAGCACCATGGCCGACGTACCGCTTCCGGTGGACTCGAGGACCGTTCCGAGGCCGTACTTGTCATGGTTGACGCGATCGCCGACGGCCAGCACCAGCGTGTTGTTCTTGGGTCGGGGCGCACCGAAGCTGGGGGTCGACGGCCGATCGCCGAACCCACCGCCCCCGAATCCACCACCGCCGAAGCCGCCACCGAATCCGGATCGCGGCCGTCCACCGCCGATCGCGCGGCCGGAGATACCCGGGTCCTCGCGCTTCCAATTGATCAAGGACTGCGGAATCTCCTGCAGGAAGCGCGATTCGGGGTTGTTGATCGGCTGACCCCATGCCGAACGCATGATCGCGCGCGTCACGTACAACCGATGACGCGCCCGAGTGATGCCGACGTACGCGAGTCTGCGTTCCTCGGACAACTCGTGCGGATCACCGAGTGCCCGCATGTGTGGGAACTGGCCGTCCTCCCAGCCCGTCACGAAGACGACCGGGAACTCGAGACCTTTCGCGGTGTGCAGCGTCATCAGCGTGACGACGCCTGTGCCGGAGTCCGGAATCTGGTCGGTGTCGGCAACCAAGGACACTCGTTCGAGGAAGGCCGCAAGCGAACCGGGCTCGGGCAGACCCTCGTCGTCGTCGGCATCCTCGTCGACGACGTCATCGGTGTCGAGCTCCGCCTCGACGGCCGCCAGGTTGCGCGCCTCCGACGTGAATTCTCTTGCGACGCTGACCAATTCGTTGAGGTTGTCGAGGCGCGCGCCGTCCTGCGGATCACTGCTGCCTTCGAGTTCGGCGCGGTAGCCCGTCCGATCGAGCACGGCTTCGACGACGTCACCGATGTCGGCGATGTCGTTGCCGTCGCCGTCCGTGGTGCCGAGTACGTCACGCAATTCGTCGAGCAGATCGAGGAACTGTCCGATCAACTTCTGCGCACGCGAGTTGAGCAGCGCAACTTTGCCGTCGGCCGCGTCGCGCAGAGCCCGAGCGAAGCTGATGTCGCGCTGCTCGGCATGCACGGCCACGCACGCCTCGGCACGATCGCCGATTCCGCGCTTGGGCACATTGAGAATGCGACGCATACTGACGGTGTCGTCTTCGTTGGACAGCACACGCAGGTAGGCGACGATGTCGCGAATCTCCTTGCGCTCGTAGAACCGAACGCCGCCGACGACCTTGTACGGCAGCCCGAGGCGGATGAAGATCTCTTCGAGCGCACGGGAGGAATTGTTGGTGCGATAGAAGACCGCGACCTCGTCGTAGCGGACGCCTTCGCCGTCGACCAGCCGATCGATTTCCGACGCGACGAACGACGCCTCGTCGTGCTCGTTGTCCGCGACGTAGCCGACGATCAGCTCGCCCTCGCCGGAGTCGGTCCACAGCCGCTTCTCGCGCCTGCCCGCGTTACGCGAGATGACGGAGTTGGCCGCCGACAGAATGTTCTGCGTCGACCGGTAATTCTGCTCGAGCAGGATGGTGCGCGCATCGGGATAGTCGCGCTCGAACTCCTCGATATTGCGAATCGTCGCGCCACGGAACGCGTAGATGGACTGATCGGCGTCACCGACGACACACAGCTCCCCCGGCTCGACGGTGCCCTTGAGTGCCCCGTCGGAATCCTCGCGGCCCACGAGCTCACGCACGAGCATGTACTGGGCGTGGTTGGTGTCCTGGTACTCGTCGACGAGCACATGGCGGAACCGCCGACGGTAGTACTCGGCGACCTGCGGAAAAGCTTGAAGCAGCCCGACGGTCTCGCCGATCAGGTCGTCGAAGTCCATGGCATTCGCGGCGCGGAGGCGCTGCTGATAGTGGCCGTACACGCGCGCGATGAGCTTCGGCAGCTCGACGGTCTCCTTCTCCGCGTCCGCTGCGGCGTCCTCGGGACCGATGAGTTCGTTCTTCAGGTTGGAGATGTGCGTGGCCAACAACCGCGCCGAGAACTTCTTCGTGTCGATCTGCAGATCCTTGGAGATCATCGTCAGCAGGCGACGCGAGTCGTCGGCGTCGTAGATCGAGAAGTTCGAGTTCAGACCCGGCAGCAACGATGCCTGGCTGCGCAGGATGCGGACGCAGCTGGAGTGGAACGTCGACACCCACATGCTGTTGGCGCGTGGACCGACGAGACCTGCAACACGTTCACGCATCTCGGCGGCAGCCTTGTTGGTGAACGTGATGGCCAGCACCTGCCCGGGAGATACGCCCCGCTCGGCCAGGAGGTAGGCGATGCGACGCGTCAGGACGGCCGTCTTACCCGAGCCTGCACCTGCGACGATGAGCAACGGCGATCCAGAATGCACCACGGCCTCGCGCTGCTGGGGATTCAGCCCCTCCAACAGCGCTTCCGACTTGCTCTTACCTGGCATCGGTACAACCTGAAGATTCGTGTTCATCGCGCAACCAGATTACCGGTGGGGACCGACAGGACGTCATCGCCGAGGACGTCGCACGAACAGCCGACTTTTCACGGGCGGCATCCGAGTGGCAAACTGGATCGGTGATCGAAACAGCCGTCCGTCGCCGCCTCCTGCCGTCGGTCGATCTACCAGCGACGAGACAAGGGGATTGTCGGTAGCAATGCGCGCCCCGAGGTCCTCTTTTTACGAGGGTCCGGGGTTTCTTCATGTAATCCCCGACATTCCGACCCACGCACCCGCGTAACGGTGACGAACAAGCCAACGATCCACGAAGTGACACTAGGAGAGAAAATGGCATCCACCACGCAGAGCGACTCCGAATCCACGTTGCCGTCGACCGAGGCAGAGATCGACGATCTCCGCCAGGAGATCGACCGCCTGGACGCCGAGATCCTGGCCGCCATCCAGCGCCGCACCGAGGTCTCGCAGTTGATCGGCCGTACCCGTATGGCTTCCGGTGGTCCTCGCATGGTCCACAGCCGTGAGATGAAGGTTCTCGACCGCTTCAGCGCCCTCGGCCAGGAAGGGCACACGCTTGCAATGCTTCTTCTCCGCCTCGGCCGCGGACGTCTCGGCCGCTAGACACCGGTCCCTGTACGTCCGGTAGCTGGACAACCCCCGACGCTCGTTGTGCAAGGCAACCCGTGCACAACGAGCGTTTCGGTCAGCTCAGAGCGATGTACTTGGTCTCCAGGTACTCCTCGATCCCCTCGCTTCCCCCTTCGCGACCGAAGCCGGAAGCCTTCACACCACCGAACGGCGCCGCCGCGTCCGAGATGACTCCGCGGTTGACGCCCACCATGCCGCTGTCGATGGCGTCGGCGACCCGTAGCGCTCGATCGAGCCCCTGCGTGTAGATGTACGACGCGAGACCGAATTCGGTGTCGTTCGCGGCCGCGATTCCTTCTTCCTCTGTGTCGAATCCGACGATCGGTGCGACGGGTCCGAAGACCTCTTCCTTCAGAATTCGTGCGTTCGCAGGAACGTCGGTCAGAACGGTCGCGGGATAGAAGTAGCCGTCACCGCCTGCGGCCTCGCCGCCCAGCGCCACCGTCGCACCGGCGTTCACGGCGTCGTCGACGAGTTCCTGGACCTTGCTCAGCTGGTCGGCGTTGATCAGCGGCCCGAGCTTGGTGTCGGGATCGATGCCGGGTCCGAGCGTGAACGTCTTCATCTTCTCGACGAGCTTCGCCGTGAATTCCTCGCGAACGCTGTTGGCGACGTGGAAACGGTTCGCAGCGGTGCACGCCTCGCCGCCGTTGCGCAGCTTGGCGAGAATCGCACCGTCGACGGCCGCGTCGATGTCCGCGTCGTCGAACACGACGAACGGCGCATTGCCACCGAGCTCCATCGACGTCCGCAACAAGCTGCCTGCAGACTGCTCGACGAGCTTGCGGCCCACCTCCGTCGAGCCGGTGAACGTCAGCTTCCGCAGCCGCGGATCCTCCAACAAGGGTGCGCTGACCGCGCTGGACTTCGACGTCGTCAGCACGGACAGGACACCCTCGGGCAGTCCTGCCTCGGCGAACAGCTGCGCGAGCAACAGCATGGTCAGGGGCGTCTCGCTCGCGGGCTTGACGATGATCGTCGATCCAGACGCCAGCGCGGGTCCGATCTTCCGAGTCCCCATCGCGAGTGGGAAGTTCCACGGCGTGATGGCGAGAACCGGTCCGACGGGCATCTTGGTGACCAGGATGCGTCCGTTGCCCGCAGGCGCCGGGGTGTAGCGGCCGTCGACGCGAACGGCCTCTTCCGCGAACCATCGGAAGAATTCGGCACCGTACTTGACCTCGGCCTTCGATTCGGCAAGAGCCTTACCCATCTCGAGCGTCATGACGGCCGCGATGTCGTCGGCGCGTGCCGTGATCTTCTCGAACACCGCGCGCAGGATCTCGCCGCGCTCACGAGCGGGAGTCTTGCCCCAGGACTTCTGGGCGCCTGCGGCCGCGTCGAGCGCCTTGATCGCGTCGCTCGCACTGGCGTCGGCGACCCGGGTGAGAGGCTTGCCGGTAGCAGGATCCTTGACCTCGAACGTCGCACCGTTCTCGGCATCGACCGCGAGGCCGCCGATCCACAATTTCGCAGGAATCGATTCGATGAGCTTTGAGGTGTGCATACCTTCAGTCTGCCCTTGCTGTCTGCACAGCAAACGAGAAGGCGCGCACTCGGGCCGTCTGCCCACTAGGGTTTGTCGATATGAGCAGTGACATCACGGGCACCGAGGCCTGGACGAACCTGAAGGCGCATCACTCCTCCATCGGCGAGACCGACCTGCGAACTCTGTTCGCCGACGACCCGGATCGCGGGCGCGAGTTCACCTTGACCGCGGGCGATCTGCACATCGACTACAGCAAGCACCGAATCGACCGCGAGACAGTGTCTCTTCTCGTCGAACTCGCCCGCGCAGCCGACATCGAAGGCCGTCGCGACGCGATGTTCGCGGGCGAGCACATCAACACCTCCGAAGATCGCGCAGTTCTGCACACCGCGCTCCGCCTTCCCGCCGACGCTCGGTTGGAAGTCGACGGACAGAACGTCGTCGCCGATGTTCACGAAGTCCTCACGCGGATGGGCGAATTCACCGATCGTGTCCGCTCCGGCGAATGGGTCGGCGCGACGGGCAAGAAGATCGAGACCGTCGTCAACATCGGTATCGGCGGCAGCGACCTCGGACCCGTCATGGTCTATCAGGCACTGCGCCACTACGCCGACGCAGGCATCTCGGCGAAATTCGTGTCCAACGTCGACCCTGCCGATCTCGTCGGGGCGCTCGACGGACTCGACCCGGCGACGACGTTGTTCATCATCGCGTCGAAGACCTTCTCGACTCTCGAAACGCTCACCAACGCAACGGCTGCGCGACGCTGGCTCGTCGACTCGCTCGGCGAGGACGCCGTCGCCAAGCATTTCGTGGCAGTGTCGACCAACGCGGAACGCGTCGCCGATTTCGGTATCGACACCGACAACATGTTCGGATTCTGGGACTGGGTCGGCGGACGATACTCGGTCGACTCAGCGATCGGCCTGTCGGTCATGGCGGTCATCGGAAAGGAGGCGTTCGGAGAATTCCTGGACGGCTTCCACCGCGTCGACGAGCATTTCCGTACCGCTCCCCTTGCCGAGAACGCGCCGGTGCTGCTCGGCCTCATCGGACTCTGGTACAACAACTTCTTCGGCGCGGAAACCCGTGCGGTGCTGCCGTATTCGAACGATCTCGCGCGCTTCCCTGCGTATCTGCAGCAGCTGACGATGGAGTCCAACGGCAAGTCCGTCAAGGCCGACGGATCACCCGTGACGACGTCGACCGGCGAAATCTTCTGGGGTGAGCCAGGAACCAACGGTCAGCATGCGTTCTACCAGTTGCTGCACCAGGGAACGCGACTGATCCCGGCAGACTTCATCGGATTCGCCGAGCCCACCGACGATCTCCCGACGCGCGACGGCAGCGGCAGCATGCACGACCTGCTGATGAGCAACTACTTCGCGCAGACCAAGGTCCTCGCATTCGGCAAGACCGCGGACGAGATCGCCGCGGAAGGAACACCGTCGGATGTGGTGCAGCACAAGGTGATGCCGGGCAATCGTCCGTCGACGTCGATTCTCGCTCCGAAGCTGACGCCGTCGGTCGTCGGCCAGCTCATCGCACTGTACGAGCACCAGGTATTCGTCGAGGGCATGGTGTGGGGCGTCGACCCGTTCGACCAGTGGGGCGTCGAACTCGGCAAGACGCAGGCGCTGGAACTGACACCGGTCTTGACCGACGCCGAAGCACCTGCAGCGCAATCCGACTCGTCCACCGACGCGTTGGTCCGGTGGTACCGGGATCAGCGGGGTCGAGCGAAGTAGCTACGCCGCTCGGGAGCAGCCCCGCTCACACCCTTGCCAGCACCGCTGCCGTATCCACCCCCGTCGGCAAGGTGCCGAAGGCCCCACCCCAGTCCTGCGCCAACCTGCTGGCGCAGAAGGCGTCGGCGACCGCAGGATCCCCGTGACGCACGAGCAGGGACCCCTGCAGCACCAGGGCCATCGACTCGACGACGCGTCGGGCGCGGTATTCGATGTCGGACCGGTCGGCCAGCTCCTTGCCGACGCGGGCGATGGCGTCGTCGAGTCGAGAGTCCGCGCCTGCTGCAAGGCCGACCTCGGTGAAGTACGCCTCGACGGTGTCGGGCTGCTTGGCCAGCGCGCGCAGGGAGTCCAGTGCCGCGACGTTGCCCGATCCTTCCCAGATGGACATCAGCGGCGACTCCCGGTACAGCCGGGGCATGCCCGATTCCTCGACGTAGCCGTTGCCGCCGAGACATTCGAGCGCCTCGGCTGCGTGCGACGGCGCCCGCTTGCACACCCAGTACTTGGTGACGGCCAACGCGATTCGGCGCAGTTCGGCCTCATGCGTGTCACCCGAGGCGGCGCGGTCGGTCGCCCCGGCCAACCGCATCATCACGGTGGTTGCCGCTTCGGATTCGATGATCAAGTCCGACAGCACGTTCCGCATCAGTGGCTGATCGACCAACGCTGCACCGAACGCCTCGCGATGCCGAGCGTGGTGCACCGCCCGCATCGTCCCCGCACGAATACCGGCCGCCGAGCCGATGACACAGTCGAGCCGCGTCATGTTCACCATCTCGATGATGGTCGGGACGCCGCGTCCTTCCTCGCCGACGAGCCATCCCGTCGCACCCTGGTATTCGATCTCGCTCGACGCGTTGGACTTGTTCCCCAGTTTGTCCTTGAGTCGTTGCAGTGCAATGCGATTGAGCGAACCGTCGGGAAGGACGCGGGGCAGCAGGAAGCACGACAGCCCTCCGGGTGCCTGCGCGAGCGTCAGGAACATGTCGGACATCGGGGCAGACGTGAACCACTTGTGCCCGACGATAGAAAAGGTCCCGTCCGAGGACGGCACCGCCGTGGTCGTGTTCGCGCGTACGTCGGAGCCACCCTGCTTCTCCGTCATCGACATCCCTGCGATGAGGCCTCGCTTCTGCGTCGGCACGCGGAGTCCGAAGTCGTAGTGCGTCGACGCCAACAACGGCTCGTACAACGCCGCCAATTCCGAATTGTGCCGCAGTGCAGGCACTGCCGCGTACGTCATCGAGATCGGGCACATGTGTCCGGCGTCGGCCTGGCCCCACGCGTAGAACTTCGCGGCCCGTGCGACGTGGGCGCCGGAACGGTCGCATTGCCACGGGGTCGCATGCAAACCGCCCGCGACAGCCACAGACATCAGGTTGTGCCAGTGCGGATGGAACTCGACCTCGTCGATGCGGTTGCCGTAACGATCGTGCGTGTGAAGCACGGGTGGATGCTCGTTGGCCAGTCGCCCCCACTCCTGCGCCTCGACACTGCCGGCCAGATCTCCGAGCTCGCGGAGATCGTCGTACGCCCACTGCGCTCCCTCGCGCGCGAGACCTTCGAGCAGCGACGCATCGTCGGACGTGTCGTAGGGCAGTAGATCGGGGACCTGGTTGAACACGCTGTGCGTGGCGGGAAATGTCATGGACGAACTCCTAACGAGCGGAGGGCGAATGCGACGAGATCGGGGACGACGTCAGGGCCCGGCGGTCGATCCGGACTCAGCGGCCCCACCAGAACTTCGCCGACGGCACCGACGAGTGCGGCCGCCGCCAGCTGTGCGTTCTGTTCGGGCACGTCCCCCGCGGCGATGCCGGCGGTGATCGCGCCGGCGATGGCGTCGGTGAAGCTTCGGCGGAAGACGAGCCGTTCGGCGTCGACGGCGGCATCGACGGGTTCGGCGAGCAGCGCGTAGGCCATGGTCCGGTTCTTCATCGCGCGGCCGGCGAACGTCTCGACGATGGCCGTGACCCGCTCGACGACGGTGCCGCGCGCACCCGCGTCGGCGACGGCCTGCACCTCGCGGCCGCATACTTCACGGAAGATCGCGACGACCAGATCGGACTTGTTCTCGAAATGGGTGTAGACACTCCCCGCCGAGACACCGGCCGCTGCGGCGACGGAAGCGATGGACAGACCCTTGTAGCCCTGCGTCGACAGCACCTCGACGGCGGACGCGAACAGCTTCTCTCTGCCGGCGTCGAGCCTGGCTTGCACGGACTCCGTGCGGCGGTACGGCATGTCAAGGATTGAAGCACCGATTCATTGCTTCAAGCAAGGCCTGCTGGGTACCGTCGACTGCATGGCAGTGAGGATCGAGCGCTCCGGGCCCGTCACGACGATCGTGCTGTCGCGCCCCGAGTCCAGGAATGCCGTCGACGGTCCGACGGCGGCCGAGCTCGTCGCCGCGTTCGAGGACTTCGATGCCGACGACGACGCGGCCGTCGCGGTTCTCTGGGGCGAAGGCGGGACGTTCTGCTCTGGCGCCGATCTCAAGGCGCTCGGTACCGAACGATCCAATCACGCAACGGAACACGGCGACGGTCCGATGGGGCCGACCCGCATGCACCTGTCCAAACCGGTCATCGCCGCGGTGTCCGGGTACGCCGTCGCCGGAGGACTCGAACTCGCGCTGTGGTGCGATCTCCGTGTCGCCGAGGCCGACGCGACGTTCGGCGTGTTCTGCCGCCGATGGGGCGTTCCGTTGATCGACGGCGGAACCGTCCGCTTGCCGAGGCTCATCGGCGCATCACGTGCGATGGATCTCATTCTGACCGGCCGCGCGGTCGACGCCGACGAGGCGCTCGCGATCGGCCTGGCCAACCGGGTCGTGCCCGTCGGGCATGCGCGTCGGGAAGCCGAAGAGTTGGCCGGGGCGCTCGCCTCGTTCCCGCAGACCTGCATGCGACGCGACAGGCTGTCTCTGCTCGAACAGGACGGGCTCGTCGAGGATGCAGCCCTCGTGAACGAATTCCGACACGGCGTCATCTCCATGTCGGCCGACGCGCTGAACGGTGCGCAGGCGTTCGCCGCAGGCGCCGGAAGGCATGGGGCAGCCACGTCGTGACGACGGATCGCCAACGCAGGACTACCGTGAACTCATGAGCGAGCACGACATCTACAGCAAGATCGAGCAGTTGGTCGCCACCGAGCACAAGCTGAGGTCGCAGACCGAAGCCGGCGAGATCGACCCGAGTGACGAGACGGCCCAACTAGCATCGATCGAGCGTGCGCTCGACCAGTGCTGGGACCTGCTGCGTCAGCGCCGCGCCCGTCTCGATGCGGGACAGAACCCGGACGACGCCCAGGTCAACAGCGTCGAACAGGTCGAGCACTACCTGCAGTAACTACACGAAGCGGTTCGTCAGCTCGTTGGGCAGGAAGCGCAGGGCCAGGTCGATGCCCTGCCACTTCAGGCCGGGCAGGGCGACGCGTCGCGATTCCTTCTCGATGGCGTCGACCATTGCGGTGACGCCCGCGTCCAGGCTTGCCGTCATCGACGACGCGTCGCCTGCTTTCGCGGACATGTCGGTGGCGATGAAGCCGGGCAACAGCGTCGTGACGGCGATGTCGGTGCCTGCCAGTTCCGCCGACAGCGCTTCACCGAGTGCGGCGACGCCTGCCTTGCTGGCGGAGTAGACGGCCTTCGGTCCCGGGAGGCCGCGGTCCGCGCTGATCGACGACACGAGCACCAGGTGTCCGAACTTCTGCGCCCGAAAGATCTCGAGCGCTGCTTCGGTCTGCGACAGGGCACCGATGAAATTGGTTCGAGCAGTGGCGAGGTTCGCGTCGGCGCGGCCGCTTCCGATCTTGGCGCCCTTGCCGAGGCCCGCGTTGACGACGACCCGGTCGAGTCCGCCCACTTCGTCTCGAAGCTCACCGAACACGGCGACGACGGCTTCGTGGTCGGTCACGTCGAGCGCTCGAACGGCAACCGTGATGCCGGGGTGCTGCGCGATCAATGTTTCGCGCAGGCTGTCCAGCCGGTCGAGTCGCCGCGCACACAATGCGAGATCACGGCCCTTCGCGGCGAACCGCCGGGCCATCTCCTCCCCCAGGCCCGAGCTCGCGCCGGTGATCAGAATCTTCTGTCTCCTCTGCCCCATGGCCGACGAGCCTATGTCACTCTTGAGAAATGACCTCAGCAAGCACGGACGAATTCGACGTCATCGTCATCGGCGGCGGACCCGTCGGCGAGAACGCGGCCAGTTACGCCATCGCCGGCAGTGACCGCACTGCCGTCATCGTCGAGCACGAACTCGTCGGTGGCGAGTGCTCGTATTGGGCGTGCATGCCCAGCAAGGCGCTGCTCCGTCCGGGCCAGGTGCTCGACGCCGCGCGCAACATGCCGGGCGTCCTGGAGTTGGTCGGCGACAAGCCGCTCGACGTGCCTGCCGTCCTTGCGCGTCGAGACTCGTTCACGCATTCGCTCGACGATTCGTCGCAGGTCGACTGGGCCGAGTCCGAGGGCATTTCCGTCGTACGTGGCCACGGCCGCATCTCGGGTGAGAAGACCGTCGATGTCGACGGCCGTACGTTGACCGCGCGACATGCCGTCGTTCTCGCGACCGGTACGACGGCGTCGATTCCCGGCACTCCCGGTCTGCGCGAGGCATTGCCGTGGACCTCGCGCGACGCGACCAACATGCACGAGGTGCCGACGCGCGTCGCAGTCATCGGCGGCGGGGTCGTCGCCAGCGAGAGCGCGACATGGTTGCTGTCGCTCGGTGCCGAGGTGACGATGCTCGTGCGTGGAGGGTCGTTGCTGTCGAACGCCGAGCCGTTCGCGAGCGAACTCGTCGCGGACGCACTGCGTGCGCGAGGCGCGAAGATCGTGTTCCACGCGGACGTGACGAACGTGTCGCGCCCCGACGTGAACGACACGGGCATCGGCAGGATCCACGGCGGCCCTGCCGAACTGACCGTGGGCGGCGAGACGATCACCGTCGACGAAATCGTCGTCGCTGCAGGCAGGAAGCCGACGAGCGGCGATGTCGGACTGTCGGCAGTCGGGTTGGAGGACGGCGCCACCGTCGAGGTCGACGACCACCTGCAGGTGCCTGGAATTCCGTGGCTCTACGCGGTCGGCGACGTCAACGGCCGCGCGCAGCTGACTCACATGGGCAAGTACCAGGGACGCGTCGCGGGCGACGTCATCGCGGCACGTGCCGACGGCACGCCGCTCGACGGCAAGCGATTCTCGGCGACGGCAGATCACGGGCAGATCCCGCAGGTCGTATTCACCGCGCTCGAGGTCGCGTCCGTCGGGCAGACCGAGAAGAACGCGCGCGACGCGGGCATCGACGTGGAGATCCTCGGCGTCGACATCGCGGTGGCCGGGTCGTCGCTGCAGCAGGACAACTTCTCCGGGCACGCGCAACTGGTGGTGGACCGGGCGAAGGACATCGTCGTCGGAGCCACGTTCGTCGGACCCGGCGTCGCCGAGTTGGTCCATGCCGCAACGGTTGCCGTCGTCGGCAAGGTGACTCTCGACGACCTGTGGCACGCGGTCCCGTCGTACCCGACGGTGAGCGAGGTGTGGTTGCGGCTGCTCGAGTCTCGCAGGACGTAGATTGGACGCGTGAGCCAGGAAACCGGATCGAAGCAGCAGCCGCTGTTGGTGTTGGGCAAGATCACCGAGATTCTCGACGCGTTCTCGTTCGACCGTCCGTCGCTGACGCTCGGTGAGATCCAGCAGAGCACCGGGATTCCGACGTCGACGGTGCAACGCCTGGTCACCAACCTCGTCGCACAGGGTTTTCTCGACCGCGCCGGAGATCGGATCCGCATCGGCGTCCGGATGGCGTACTGGGCAGCAACGGCCACAAAGGATCTCGACGTCCTCTCCATCGTGAACCCCGTACTCAAGGAGGTTCGAGACCTCACGGGCGAAACCGCCTGCTTCTTCCGGCCGGAACAGAACTATCGCGTGTGCGTCGCGATCGCCGAGACGAAGCATGCACTACGCCGAGACATGTACGTCGGCAAGGTGATTCCGCTGAACGTCGGATCGGCGAGCCGTGTGCTGCTCGCTTACGATTCGGCACTCGCGGACCGCATCCTGTCGGGCACCCTCGAACAGATGACGGCCGAATCGATCACGCAGAAGGACACGCTGCGCGCCGCGGTCGACCGGGCCCGCGCCGACGGCTACGCCATCACGACCGGTGAACGCGAGACCGGTGCGTCGGGGTTGTCGGCACCGGTGTTCGACTCCGCCGCCGACATCATCGGTGCCGTGACCATCAGCGGCCCGACACTTCGAATGCCGTTGTCGCAGTGCGAGGAATGGGTGGACCTGCTCGTCTCGCACGCCGAGCAGATCACCCGAACCCTCGGTGGCCGCTACCCGGCGTGACCCCACGCTTCGGGGTTGACGGGATGCGGCGGTAGCGAGCCGGTCGCCATGGCTGCCGCGTTCTCGGCGCACAATCGGGCCATTTCCGACCGCACCGACACCGTCGCGCTCCCGACGTGCGGTAGCAACACCGTGTTCGGTAATCCCGCGAGCCCCGGTTCCAACTCCGGTTCCCGCTCGTACACGTCCAGGCCCGCACCCGCGATGACTCTCTCGCGCAACGCCGTCACCAACGCAGCCTCGTCGACGACAGGCCCGCGCGCGGTGTTGATCAGGATCGCGGAGTTCTTCATCGCGTGCAGCACCCGTGTGTCGACGAGGTGATGCGTCGACTCGCTCAGCGGAACGTGCAGGGACAGAAAGTCGCTCGTCGCGACGAGCTCGTCCCACGACACGTGTTCGACGCGTCCGGCGAACTCACCCAATTCCTCGTCGCTGACCTCGCGGTCCGACGGCGGGCGTGGGCAGAACTTGACGGTCATGCCGAATCCGAGAGCTCGACGCGCCGTCGCCCGTGCGATCCGGCCGAACCCTGCGAGCCCGAGAACACGACCGGACACGTCGGTGCCGAGCATGAATTCGGGCTTCCACCCGGTGAATCCGCCGGAACGGACGAGGTTGTCCGACTCGATCGCACGCCGCGCGGTCGCCAGCATCAGCAACAGCGCGATGTCGGCGGTCGAATCCGTCAGTACCCCAGGCGTGTTCCCGACGGTGATGCCGCGCGCCGTGGCCGCGGCGACGTCGATGTTGTCGAATCCGACGGCATAGTTCGAGATGCCGACGAGCTTGGCCGACGCCAGCAGCTCGGCGTCGAACTTGTCGCGCAGTTGCGACACGACGACCGAATAGTCACCGGAGGCGCATCGCTCCACCAAGCCGTCGTGGCCGAGTTCGAGGACCTCCACCTCGCCTGCCGCGGCGAGAATGTCCATGCCGGGCGCGGGAATCGGGTGGGTGACGAGGATGCGGCTCATAGCACCCACTCGAACTTGTCTGCTGACGAATGCGCACCCTGAACGGTCTTGGAGCGCATGGGCTCGCCCAGTTCGGCGAGGAGTTTCTCCGACAAATCCACCATGGTGGCCAGAGTATCGGGCTGGAACCAGTCGGGTCGCGTCGCGAACAGAATGTCCTCGCTCGAGGTGTTGCCGCTCGCACCGGGTGCGAAAGGGCACCCGCCCAGGCCGCCGAGTGAGCCGTCGACCATCGCGGCGCCCGCGGTGATGGCAGCGAGGGTGTTTGCCACACCGAGTCCCCACGTGTCGTGACCGTGAAAGACGATGCGGCGCTGCGGTGTTTCGTCGACGACGCGGGTGATCAGCGACGATACCTGCGCCGGAACGGCCTGCCCGAGGGTGTCGCAGACGACGATGTCCGTTGCCCCGTGCGTACGCTCGTCGCGGGCGATGTCGAGTACACGCTCCTGCGGCACCTGTCCTTCGAACGGGCAGGTGAACGACGTCGCGATGCACAGCTGGATCTGCCCGTCGACGCTGCGGGTGATCTCCACGGCGTCGGGCATCGCCGCGAGACTGTCCTCGGTGAGGCGGCCGATGTTGGCCTTGTTGTGGGAATCCGACGCCGAGAAGCAGTACTGGAACTTGCGCGCCCCTGCCGCGGCGGCTTTCTCGATGTGCCGGGGCGTGGCCACCCAGACCCAGCACTTCTCCAGTTCCTCGTCCGTCAGTTCGCCGATGACCTCGAGCGTGTTCGCCATCGGCGGCACCAGATCACCGCGTGCCATGGATCCGATCTCGAGCGACGGAACACCGGCTGATAGCAGGCTTCTGGCGACGTCGAGCTTTCTTTCCGTCGACAGTAGTTTTCCGGTCAGCTGCAGACCGTCACGCAACGTGACGTCCCGGAGTTCGGCGGTGGGGGTGAACTGGAACATCAGGCGTCCATCTCTTCGTCGGTGCGTCCGAGCAAGGTCGAGAGTACTTCGCGGGTGTGCTCGCCGAGGTCGGGGCCCACCGATCGGATGGGGAGCGAGCGGTCGCCGATGACGGGCACCACCCCGACGAACCCCACGTCGGCCGGCTCGTCCGCGCCGGTGTCGACCTCGAAGTGCTGGATCATGTTTCGTGCCGCGTATTGTTCGTCGGCGACGACGTCGGCCGCGGTGTAGATCGGTCCCGACGGCACTCCTGCGGCGTCGAGCTGCTTCAAAGCTTCGTCACGAGAACGCATTCCGGTCCACGCGCTGATGGCCGCATCGAGTTCGTCACGACGCTTCCAGCGACCTGCGTTGGTCGCCAGTTCCGGATCGGCTCCGAGATCGGGACGTTCGATCGTGTTCATGTAGCGCTGGAAGATGGCGTCGCCGTTGCCCGCTACGACGACGGACTTGCCGTCGTTGCACATGTACGCGTTCGACGGCGCGATACCTTCCATGCGGCCGCCGGTGCGTTCGCGTTCGACGCCGTACGCGAGATAGTCGGGAATGAGCGACTCCATCATCGACAGAATCGACTCGTTGAGAGCGACGTCGATCGAGCGCTGCTCCAGCGACAGCGTGTCCTTGGCTGTCTGCCGCTGGAAAAGGGCCATGACACAACCGAATGCGGCGTACAGGCCTGCGATCGAGTCTCCGATGGACACGCCGACGCGGACCGGCGGCCGGTCGGGATCGCCGACGAGGTTGCGGAATCCTCCGTAGGACTCGGCGACCGCGGCGAAGCCCGGCCGTTCCGACATCGGTCCGGTCTGCCCGAACGCCGAGATGCGGGTGATGATCAGATCGGGGTTCTTCTCGCTGAGAATCTCGGGCGACAGCCCCCATTTCTCCAGTGTCCCCGGCCGGAAGTTCTCGAGCACGATGTCGCACTTCGCGGCGAGGTCGATGACGTCCTGCCGGCCTTGCTCGGTGCGCAGGTCCAGCACGATCGACTTCTTGTTGCGGTTGATCGTGCGGTACAGCATCGACGTCGTGCCGGAGTAGAGGCGCCAGTTGCGGAGTTCGTCGCCGGTACCGGGACGCTCCACCTTGATAACCTCGGCGCCGAAGTCGGCCAGCATTCGGGCCGCGGTCGGTGCGGCGATGTAGTTACCGAGTTCGAGTACTCGAACTCCGCTCAGTGGGAGTGCGTTCATGGTCAATTACCCTCTCAGAGAACCAGACTCATGGGCAGGATCAGCAGGATGGCGACGACGGAGGCGACGGACACGCCGACCGAGCACGTCTTCAGTGTGCCCCTCGTGCTCTGTCCCATCAACGACTGCAGCAGCCAGAACGTGTTGCTCGTGACGTGCACCGCGAACAGCGATCCTGCGCCCGCCGCGAGCGCGATGAACACGGGGTCGAGGCCGATCAGCGGCGCGACGGGAGCGAGAATGCCTGCAGAGGTGATGGCCGAGATCGTCACCGAGCCGACGGCGATGTGCAGCGCAGCGGCGATGACCCACACCATCAGCAGAGGCGCCGCCGTGCTCGCCGTGAAGTACTGACCGAGAATGTCACCGAGCCCGGCTTCCTTGATCATCGCGGCGAGCGAACCACCGACGCCCGTCAGGATCAGGATCTGGCCGCTCTCGGCGAAACCACGGGCCAACGCCTTCTCGACGCGCTTCTGGCCGACGGTGTAGCGCGCGACGAGGCACGTTCCGACCAGTCCGATGAGCAGTGCGATCACCGGACTCGCAACGAATTCGACGACGGGGATGGAGATTTCGGCTACCTCGAGTAGTGCTCCGGTCGCGATGAGCACGAGCGCCAGAAGCAGAGGAGACAACAGCACGACGAGACGCGTGCGCTTCTCAGCGCGTACGGCCTGCGCGACTCCGCCGGAAACGAACGGCTCGTCGGCGGGATCCTCGTCTTCTTCCACCGCGACGGAGATGAACTCCTGCTCGTCCTTCTCCTCGTTCCACCATCCGCGGCGGAACGCGAACGTCATGACAGCGATCGAGATGATCACGACGGGGACGATCAGAATCAGGCCGTAGATCATCATCTTCCCCAGCGGTACGCCGAGCAGTCCGGCGAGGGCCAGCGCCGCGACGCCGGGGACCATGAAGACGATGCCGCATTCGAGACCGATCGCGAGCGCCGTCGCCATGCGCGCGGTGCCGAGCTTGCCGATCTTCGGTGCGAGATTGCGTGCGAGCGGCGCCGAGATGACCAGCAGAACGTCGAGGAAGATCGACTGCAGCACGGTCGCGATGGTCAGGGACAGCGCATACGGCAGCCTCTTGGGGCCGAACGTCTTCAACAGCGTCCCGACGAGGCGTTGGATCGCCTTCATCTCCTGGAGCACCGCCCCCATGAGCACTCCGAACCCGATCAGCAGACCGACCTCGGCCATGATCTCGCCGAAGCCTCCGGTGATGGTCTCGACGGTCGTCGACACCCCGAGCTTCGTCGCAAGCCCGAGGTAGGCGGCGCCCAGCACCAGCGAGACCACAGGGTTGAAATGGAAGCGCACGATGAAGATCACCACCGCGAGTACGGCGATCACCGTATGAATCACGATCCACATATCGGACATTTGGGTTCTTTCCACGTAGTGAGTGGCGCCATCCGAGGCGCGTAGATGTGACGAGCCACACCATCACCCACATTATGGGCACAGATTCACTTCATGGGCAAGGATGGCTGCGCCACCTGCGGTTGGGCCCTTGTCACCTGCGCCGCTGCCTTCGACGCGTCCAGCTCGACGGGCGACCGCACGATCACCGGCCCAGTCCGCAACATCCCGTCGGTCAGCGGCTCCGCCCGCAGGCCGCCGCGCCCGATGAGCGCTTTTCGGGCACCGTCGACGATCATCGAATCCATCCAGGCGCACGGATGGGCCGGTCTGCCGCCACGGAAGCGAACCGGGCCGTCACCGGAATCCAGCTCGAATTCGACGCCGCGCAGCGGGTCGAGTTCGATACCGCGTACGACGATGTTTCGCCTGGCCACGGCTGTGTCGGGCATCTCCGTCGCCAACGCGTCGCCGACGGCTTCCCACGCCTCGACGGCCAAGAACGTCACCGCGGCCTCGGTATGGGCCTTGACGCCGAAGAATCGGTCGCCGCGAATGCCCTTGTTCGCGACGATCTCGACCCGCTCGACGAGGTCGGTACTCACGTCGTCGGCAGGCCCGTCCTTCGACCTACCGAAATACGCATGGGCAGGTGAGACCAGGAGTTGGAGAATGTCGGCTCGATATTCGAACACCATGACCTTCAGTGTCCACGACCGTCGGCGTGGGGAAATTTGTACACTCGCCGACATGGCTTTCAACACCAGAATCGCCACGCTGGACGGCGTCGTCGAGGGCAAGACCGTGGGCGATCTCGTCACCTGGCGCGGCATCCCCTACGCGGCGCCACCCGTCGGACCACGTCGGCTGCGCGCGCCTCAGCCTGTCGAGCCGTGGACAGGAGTTCGCGACGCGACCGAGTGGGGTAACGCGTCGGTGCAGCACAAGCGCGGCACGATGCTCTCGATCGGCAAGTATCAGCCGTCGAGCGAGGACTGCCTGACGCTCAACGTGTTGGCCCCTGGCAGGCGCAGTGCGACGCCACGGCCGGTGATGGTGTTCATCCATGGCGGCGCGTACACGCTCGGCACGTCGGCGACGCCCCTGTACGGCGGCGGCTCACTGGTCCGACGGTCGCTGAAGGACTCTCACGGCATCGTCTACGTGTCGATCAACTATCGGCTCGGTGCGCTCGGCTATCTGGACATGACCCAGTTCTCCACCGAGGCACGGCAATTCGACTCCAACCTGGGTCTGCGAGATCAGGTCGCAGCCCTCGAATGGGTGCAGCGGAACATCGCGCAGTTCGGCGGAGATCCGAACAACGTGACGATCTTCGGGGAGTCCGCCGGAGGAAACGCCGTCACGACCTTGTTGGCGACGCCCGCCGCGAAAGGGCTTTTCACGCAGGCGATCGCGGAGAGTTCGGCACCCGGTCTCGTCGGCACGCACGCGAACGCGACGCAGTGGGCCACGCAGTTCCTCGACTTCCTGGGCCACGACGGCGACCCTGCCCACGCACTCGACACCGCCGACGTCACGCGTCTCGGCCGAGCAGGAACGAAATTAGCCCTCACGGTCGCGTCGGCGACTCCCGGTCTGCATCCGTTCGGGCCCGTCGTCGACGGGGACTACCTACCGAAGAATCCGCTCGACGCGTACCAGGACGGGTCGGCGCATCGCGTCCCCCTGATCATCGGTACGAATGCCCGCGAAGGCACGCTGTTCCCGAAGGTGCTCGACGCGTTACCCACCAACCCCGAGCGCATCGACAAGCTCTTCTCGTTGACCGACCCGTCGGCCAAAGATGCTGTGCTGGAAGCCTATCCGGGCTACCCGTCCGAGGCAGCTGCCATCGACGTCGGCGGCGACTTCACGTTCTGGAAGCCGTCGCTCGAAGTGGCGGAAGCACATTCGGTGTACGCGCCGACCTACAGCTACCGCTTCGACTTCGCGCCGCGCATCATGCGGTGGCTCGGTCTCGACGCCACCCACGGATTCGAATTGTTCGCGGTGTTCGGCATCAGCAACACGGCGTTCGGCAAAGCGATGACGCTGCCGGGCGGCCGGAAGGCCTTCGCCGACGTCACCGAACGTGTGCAGTCGCAGTGGCTCGAGTTCGCGAGAACCGGTGCGCCCCTTCCGCCCTGGCCGAAGTACGACGAGCAGAGCCGCGAGACGATGATCTTCGACGCCCGCACCCGTGTGCAGCGCGATCCGCGGCGTGACCGTCGTCGAGCATGGGAGGGCTACCGCGGCTACGCGAGCCTGAAGACCGAGCCGAGCACTACTTGAGCAGGCGCGACATCCGGCGGTCGGCGAGGATCTTGCCGCCGGTCTGACACGTCGCGCAATACTGGAACGAACGCTCGGCGTACGAGACTTCGCGGACCGGATCGCCGCACACCGGGCACGGCAGGCCGGTCCTGGCATGTACCCGCATGCCGGACCGCTTCTCCCCCTTGAGTCGGGCTGCGTCCTGGCCCACCGAGCGCGCGACTGCATCGGTCAGCACGTCGCGCATCGCCCGATACAGCGTGGCAACGGACTCCGCATCGAGCTTGCTCGACGACGCGAACGGCGACAACTTCGCCACGTGCAGAATTTCGTCGGAATACGCGTTGCCGATACCGGCGATCAGAGCCTGGTCGACGAGCGACGTCTTCAACCTGGCCGTCGTGCCGCCGAGAATTTCGGCGAACTCGGGCTCGGTGACAGCCAGCGCGTCCGGTCCGAGTCGGGCGATGCCCGGCACCTCGCTCGGGTCGTGCACCACCCAGACCGCGAGCCGCTTCTTCGTGCCCGCCTCGGTGAGGTCGATCGCGGGTGTCAGACCCTCCGGGGTGAAGAAGTGCACCCGCAACGCGAGCGGCCCCTTGCCGGGCTTCGGCGGTGCGGCGCTGGGGTTGTCCGTCCAGCGCAGCCACCCGCCGCGCGAGAGATGGGTGATCATCCAGAGGTCACCCGCCTGCAGCGCCAGGTGCTTGCCGAACCGCGCGGCATCGGTGACGTCGCGCCCCTGCAGCACGGTGATCGGCGGATCGAACGTCTTCAGAACACTCAGCGCCGCGATGTCGACACGACCGACGACGGAACCGACTGCGTGCTCGCGCAGGAACCCGGCGAGCGCTTCGACCTCGGGTAGCTCAGGCATTGCCCCATTATGCGGGCCCGCCGTGCTCGTGCACGGGATATAGACTGGCTCACCGTGATGGTTCCAACCCCGTACGAGGATCTCTTGCGGCTCGTGTCCGAGACCGGCACCCCGAAGTCCGACCGCACGGGCACCGGCACGACCAGTGTCTTCGGCCACCAGATGCGCTTCGACCTGTCTCGGGGATTTCCGTTGATCACCACCAAGAAGGTGCATCTGAAGTCCATCGTGTACGAACTGCTGTGGTTCCTGCGCGGCGACTCCAACGTGCAGTGGCTGCAGGATCACGGCGTCACCATCTGGAACGAGTGGGCGAGTCCGAACGGAGAACTGGGTCCCGTCTACGGCGTGCAGTGGCGGTCGTGGCCGACGCCGTCGGGTGAGCACATCGATCAGATCAGTCAGGTTATCGAGACCCTGCGCACCGATCCCGATTCACGACGCATGATCGTCTCGGCCTGGAACGTCGCCGACATCCCGCAGATGGCCCTCGCGCCGTGCCACGCGTTCTTCCAGTTCTACGTCGCCGACGGCACCCTGTCGTGCCAGCTGTACCAGCGCAGTGCCGACATGTTCCTCGGTGTGCCGTTCAACATCGCGAGCTATGCGCTGCTCACCCACATGGTCGCCGATCAGGTCGGGCTGAAGGTCGGCGAGTTCATCTGGACCGGCGGTGACTGCCACATCTACGACAACCACCGCGAGCAGGTCACCGAACAGCTCTCCCGTGAGGCGTTCGCCTACCCGACTCTGAAGCTGGCGCACCGGGATTCGATCTTCGACTACCGATTCGAGGACATCGAGATCCTGGACTACCAGCACCACCCGGCGATCAAGGCGCCGGTGGCGGTGTGACTGCTCGCCACGTCGGCATGATCTGGGCGCAGGCCCGCGGCGGTGTCATCGGTGACGGCGGGACCATCCCGTGGCACGTCCCCGAGGACATGAAGCATTTTCGGTCGACGACGCAGGGCCACCCCGTCGTCATGGGCCGCAAGACGTGGGACTCGCTACCGCCGAAATTCCGTCCCCTGCCCGGCCGTCGGAACATCGTCGTGACGCGCGATCCCGCTTGGTCGGCCGACGGCGCCGAGGGGGTCGGAAGCATCGACGACGCACTGTCACTGGTCGACGACACTGTCTGGATCATGGGCGGAGGCGAAATCTACCGCGCTGCACTGCCTTTCGCGTCGGAGCTTCAGGTGACGGACATCGACCTCGACATCGAGGGTGACACCGTCGCACCCGAGGTGTCCGACGAATGGACGGCGTCCCCCGGAGAGTGGCAGACGAGCAGCAACGACGGCATCCGCTACCGCTTCGTCCAGTACGGCAAGGCTTACCGAACCGCTTGATTCGCACCGACTTCCGTCGACTCCGCTCTTGCCGGACGGACATTGGGGTCATACTGGGCACATGGACAAGAAGTCACTCACCGCCCTTGCCCGACAACAGCTCAAACTGGCCGTGGGGGCGTCCAGTGGCCGCAGCTCGCAGACCGTCTACGGCGGTCACCAACGGCATCTTCGGCAGACCGTCGTCGCGCTCGCAGCGGGAAACAAGATGGCCGAGCACGATCTGAACGGCGAATCCACGGTGTTCGTTCTCAGCGGCAAACTCGAACTCGCCAGCGGCGAGAAGTCCTGGAAGGGTTCCGCGGGTGACCTTCTCGTCATTCCCGACGCCCGTCACAGCGTCGAAGCAATCGAAGACGTCGCGTTCCTGTTGACGGTGGCGGTCTAGCCCCCGGGTCCTCGCACCACCATGACCGGGCAGTCCGCGGTGTGGACGAGCGCGTAACTCGTCGACCCGAGAAGCATGCCGGCGAACCCGCCGCGTCCGCGGTGTCCGACGACGATCAGTGACGCCTGCTCCGACATCTGGCTGAGCACGCGCACCGGACGGTCCTGCGCGACGACGCGTCGCACCTCGACGTCCGGGTACTTGTTCTGCCATCCCGCGAGACTCTCGGCGAGCAGAACTTCTTCCGACGCGGCGATGGTTTCCCAGTCGCGCGGCGGGCCCGCCACCTGAGCAAGACTCACGTCGGACCAGACGTGCACGGCCACCAGCGGCGAATTACGTTGTGCGGCTTCCTCGAACGCAACGCCTACTGCTGCCTGATTCTGCTCGGAACCGTCGACACCCACGACGACGGGACCGAGCGTGGGCGGGCGGCCGTCGATACTGCGACCTCGCACCACCACGACGGGCGACGAACCGTGCGCGCACAACGCCACAGCTGCAGACCCGAGCACTCCCGACTCGGACTCGCCCAGGCCACTCGCACCGAGGACGATCGCTTCCCGACCGTGCGACTCGGCCATCAACACCTCGGCGACCTTGCCGTCCACCGCCGCGGTGACGATGTCGAACCCGGATTCGTCGACGCTTTCGCGTGCGAGGACTTCGGCCGATGCCAGACGGGCATCGGCAACCGCTCGGTATTCGGTGATGTCGTCTGCAGCCAGATGCGCAGGAGGATCGACGGCGGTGACGATCCGCAACGTCCAACCGCGTGGTGCAGCTGTCAGCGCGGCCCAGACGACGGCGCGGTCGGCGCTTTCGGAACCATCGATGCCCACCACGATCGTATGCGCGCCCGACACGGGACCACCTCCGGTAGGGATCGGATGTCCGGCCTCAGGATAGACGAAGGTGCCTCTCTCCGGCTCGACACCGGAGAGAGGCACGCTACCCTCGGACCCCCCGGGGGCTTTTCTGGTCGCGCGCCCGACCTAGGACGCGCGCAGTCTTCTCGCTTCGAACGATGCCGCTCGGGCCTCGAGATCGCCGAGGAACTCGGCCAGGATCTTGGTGCTGCGGGCACCGAGGTCGAGGTCGGTCCGTTCGAAGAATCGCCAGAACTTCAGGACCGGTAGGACCACCTCGTCGAGGTGGAGTCGGAGGTCGTAGATGCCGTCGCGTTCGATCAGCATCGAACTGCGCTCGAACCCAGGAAGGCCGCTTCCCGGCATCTGGAAGTTCATGATGACCTCGGTGACGATCGACGCTGTCTGCGCGGGCACGATGTCGAAAGCCGCGGCCGCGATGCTGCGGAGGAACTCGACCTGACGTTCCTGGTCGGCGACGACGCGGCCGAGCAGGGCCGTCGCCACCGGATCGGCACATTCGACGGCCGCGTTGCGGTGGCTGACCATCGTGGCCATGACATCGATCGTGGCGTGCGCGATCGATCGAAGCAGGTGGTCACCTTCCATCGACGACGCGATCCCCACCGTCATGCACTGGAACCGGGCGCGGTCGAGCGCAACGGGATCGACGCTGCGCGTAGCGACGAGGTAATTCTCTATCGCTGCCGCGTGACGCGCCTTCTCGTCGGACCAGGCGGACGTCCACGACGTCCACGCGCCAGGAATGGCAGGCGACTCCACCGAGCGATAGTTGTTGTGCGTCAGAAGCGTCGTGATCAGTGCCGCCTTGGCGGTTTCGGTCAGCGTGGAACGTTGTGCGCTCCAGAACGATTCGGGTTCGACGTAGTCCGACGACGTCCAGGTCGACGAGTTGCCGAAGCACTCACCGAGTTTCGCCTCCATGACAGGCTCCAGCTCTCGGAGCAACGCCAGTTGAGTCACCCGTCCGCGCACTGCCTACCCCCTGAATCGATGGTGATCGCCCCCGTCGGTGCGTCGGCGTCGTCGGATCCGCACCGTGAAAACGTAGGCGCCGGATCACGGCGCTGGGAACCGGTTTTCGAAGGTTTAGGCAATGTCGCAAGGCCGGATCGCCGGGCCTCGAGAGTCCTCACAAGTTTCTTCGCCGAACCTATGGATAACGCGTTGATAACAACCTATGATCTAGTCCGCTAGAGGGCTCGAAACAATCTCCAAGTACGAAAACGTTGGAATTTCGTCGAAGTTTGCCTACGACAACTAGGTAAGTACGCCATACTACGCACCAGTAACTTTGTTTCCGCCAGAGCTGAAGTTCCCACACGAAGGGCTGATCTGTGACCGTTCACAACACGACGAGCCTCGGAATCATGGTCGCGGGCGAGCCCGCTTCCGCTCCACTTCGCGACTTCCGTGCCGTGGCCCGGCTGCTCGTCGGCCACTTCGCCGCCAACACGCCGTGCGGTTCGCTACCTGGCGAGCAACTGCACGGCGACGTCACCGAGTTCACGGTCAAGTGCATCAGCATCGCGGTCCAGATGCTCGACGAGCGTCGCGCTCCGAACGACGCGGACCTCGCCGAACTTCGTGCGAAGGCGAGCCAGTGGGCGCGTGAAGGTGTGCCACTCGAATCTGTGCTGACCGTCTATCACGAGGGAATTCAGATCGGCTGGAACCTCGTGTCCAAGCGAGCGGGCGACGGCGATGCACGCAGCCTCATCGAAGCAGCGCGAGTGTTCGTACTTCTGTCGGAGAAGGTGTCGATCGCCGCATCGAAGAGTTACGTCGAAGAACTTCAAGCCGTCGCCAGCGAGCACCACACTGCGGCACACACTCTCGTGTCGTCGCTGCTCAGCGGACACAACGCGGTGTCGTTCGCGCGTCAGAGCGGAATCGAGCTGGCCGACAGTTACCTGGTGCTCGCGTTGTCCGTTCCTCCTCATCCCGACGAGAACGACCCGGCCATCCAGCGGACCGTCGCCGCGCGTCGGAAACTACGTCGCGTTCAAGCCGAACTCGCGACCATCTGCGGTCGCACGCCGCTGTCGATGCTCAGCCCCGAGGGCGGCACCGTTCTCATTCCCGGTGTGCACGACGAGGAATGGGTCGAGGCGCTCGTCCACCGGATCAGCACCGCCGCCGAGGTTCAGGTGACCGCCACCGCCGAGCAGTCGGCCATCGCCGACATTCCCACGGCCGCCGACCAGGTTCACGAGTTGCTCGTGCTCGCACATCAACTTCACCGTCCCGCCGGGCTGTACCGCATGGACGATCTGGTTCTCGAATATCAGCTGACACGTCCGGGACCGGGTCGACGTCACCTCCGGCAGATCCTCGAACCGCTCGACGCGTCCCCCGAACTTCTCGAGACGCTGGAGATCCACATCTCACACGACCTCAACCGTCAGCGCTCGGCCCGACAGCTGCACCTGCACACCAACACCGTCGACTACCGGTTGAAGAGGATCGCGCAGCTCACCGGGTTCGATCCGACCCGACCGTCGGGCATCAGGCATCTACAGGCGGCGTTGGTCGCGCGCCGGCTCGAGGCTTCGCAGGGGGCTGCCTAACCATCGCGGGAATTATTCGAGAAGGCATGCAGTTGCACCCCTCGACAGTGTTCGATCCATGCCCCGGGTACCAACACTTTGCCGCTGCGAGCGGCCACCTGCCGAGAGGCGCACTGGCGGACACTGTCACCTCGGGAGCCGTCCACACATCGTGTGGGCGGCTTCCTTCTTTCTCGAAGTCATCGGGTACCCTGACCGTGCGCCTTCGTAGCTCAGGGGATAGAGCAACCCTCTCCTAAAGGGTAGGTCGCAGGTTCGAATCCTGCCGAGGGCACCACACGTACCACCAAGCCCTTCCAAGCCACTGGCTACTATGCGGCATATGAAACCATGCGTTCTGTCAGTTTTGGCGGTCTGCGCCGTCGGCGCGGTCGTCGCAGGATGCAGTGCGCCCGACCGATCAGCTGACGCCGCACCGTCGGCGAGCGCGCGCGTCGAGGCCACCGAGACGACAGCCGCTTCTCCCAGCACTCCGCCCGAACGAACTCCGTCCGACCCGGCGGACTTCGGTCGACTGTTCGACAGATACGTCGCGTCGGGTGTTCCCGTGGTCGACTGGGCCAGATCGGTCTGCCAAGCATTCGATCGGGGCGAATCGACGTCATCGGTCGAGACTTCGCTGGCAGGCTACCTCGAGAACTACCCGCCGCCAGGAGATTCGGCGTCGTGGGTTCCCGCGGATTCTCAGTTCCTCGTTGACAATTCGGTCACGCTCTACTGCCCCGAGCACCTTACCCTGATCGACAACTAGCACGTCGCGATCCCTTGCACGGCTCACGGCGGTCCGCTAGTCTCGAACATGTGTTCGAAAGAGATTGGGGGATCTCGTGGAAACAATCGACGACGCGCAGGACGCACTGGGGGCGGCAGAAGTGCTCGCGTTCGTGTCGAGGCTGCAACAGCGGCTCGACCTGCCCGACGCAGCGGCCGGCGTCGATTTGATCTCCGCCCTCGAAACCGTGAAATCTGCAGCGTCGGCCGTGCAGGCTACGGCGACGGTGTCGGTTGCAACTACCATCGAGACGAAGCGCAAAGAATCCGGAAAGCCGAAATCGCAGTGGCGCAAAGGAATTGCGTCGCAGATCGGATTGGCTCGCCGCGAATCACCCAGCAAGGGCGGCAGATTCCTCGGGCTCGCACGCGCGCTGGTCGATGAAATGCCCCATGCTTACCGACGTCTGCTCGCAGGCGAACTCAACGAATGGCGCGTCACCATGATTGCCCGCGAGACCGCGTGCCTGGCCGCCGACGACCGACGGGAGATCGACAAGCGGCTCTGCGAGAACCCCGACACGCTGAAGGGGCTCGGCGACAAGGCAATCGAGGGGAAGGCGCGGGCACTGGCTGCCGAGCTCGATCCGGCGTCCGTCGTGAAGAAGCGTGCGAAGGCATATTCGCAGCGTCGCACCGCTACTCGACCGCAGCCGGACTTCATGGCCCAGTTCACCACGCTGACATCCATGGATCGTGCTGTCTCCATGTGGGCCACCTTGAAACGTGACGCCGACTCGATGGTGGGCGTCGGCAAAGAGCCCAGGACGCGAGACCAGATCATGGCCGACCTTGCGTACGAGCGCATTACAGGCGCCGCGTCGGCGACCAGCAGTGCGCCGGTGTCGGTGAACCTGGTCATCTCCGACGACTCACTACTGTCGGACGGGGCCAAGCCCGCGCACCTCATCGGCTACGGAGACATCCCTGCGACCATCGCGCGGCATCTCGTGAAGGAAGCATGCGAGTCCGACACCGACGTCGAATTGCGGAGGCTTTACGCCACGCCGGCGACCGGCGCCCTCACCGCGATGGAGTCGAAATCGCGACACTTCCCGACAGCGTTGGCGAGGCTGATCGACATCCGTGACCGAACCTGCCGAACACCGTGGTGCGACGCGCCGATTCGTCACCGCGACCACATACGCCCCCATGCACGGGGAGGAAAGACGAGCGCGGACAACGGGGCGGGTCTGTGCGCGGCGTGCAACCACGCGAAGGAAGCCGAAGGCTGGGTGTCGACACCACGACCGCGTAGATACGGCGTGGTGCACGGGTACGACTTCGAGACTCCGACCGGGCATCGGTACACCTCGGAGGCACCGCCGATGCCCGTCGGCAGGGTGTATGTGTCGCTCGTCGAGCAGGATCTCGACGACGGTCTGTCGGCTGCGTGAGTGCCTGATGCATCACTCGGGAAATGATTTCGAGGCCTCACCCGTTACACTCGACGATGGCGCGCGTAGCTGCTCGTCAGACGTCGTGGAATGCTTCGACTTTCCGCCCGGCTCCGGCCGCGTTGTCCATGTGCACCCTGCACAGGCTTTTCTTACGGCGATCGATACTGCCCACCGGCAGTCTCGCCACCTTGCATTCGCGGGCGAATTCGCCCATGGGTGCACTAGTTTGCCCGAAAGGCACACCACTTTCTATGACTACGTTCGCTTCGTTCGGTGTCCCGACTGCACTCGCCGAAGTTCTCTCCGCCCAGGGCAAGACCGAGCCCTTCCCGATCCAGGCAGACACGCTCCCCGACACACTCGCGGGACGCGACGTGCTCGGCCGCGGCAAGACCGGCAGCGGCAAGACCCTGGCGTTCTCCATCCCGATGGTCGCCCGCCTCGCCGAAGGATCGACAGGACGCCGCAGGCCGGGCCGCCCACGTGGCCTCATTCTGTCCCCGACGCGTGAGCTGGCCACCCAGATCGCCGCAACGATCGAGCCGTTGGCCGCTGCCTACTCGATGAAGGTCACCACCATCTTCGGTGGCGTCTCGCAGAACCGTCAGGTGGCGGCGTTGTCCGCAGGCGTCGACATCGTCGTCGCGTGCCCCGGACGTCTCGAAGACCTCATGAAGCAGCACTACGTGAGCCTCGAGAACGTGCAGATCACCGTCCTCGACGAGGCCGATCACATGGCCGACCTCGGATTCCTCCCCGGCGTGACCCGCATCCTGTCCGCCACGCCCGCGAAGGGACAGCGCCTGCTGTTCTCGGCGACGCTGGACAACGGCGTCGACAAGCTCGTGAAGCGATTCCTCACCGACCAGGTGACGCACTCGGTCGACGAAGCCACCTCCCCCGTTGCCGCCATGACGCACAACGTGTTCGAGGTCGACGGCGTCGAGACCAAGAAGAAGCTGGTGCACACGTTGGCGTCGGGCACCGGCCGCCGGATCCTGTTCATGCGTACCAAGCATCAGGCCCGCAAGCTCGCGAAACAGTTGACGGAGGCCGGAATCCCGTCGGTCGACCTGCACGGCAACCTGTCCCAGGCTGCGCGTGACCGCAACCTGCTCGCGTTCTCGTCCGGTGACGCAAAGGTTCTCGTCGCCACCGACGTCGCCGCCCGCGGTGTGCACGTCGACGACGTCGCACTGGTCGTGCACGTGGATCCGCCGGCCGAACACAAGGCGTACCTGCATCGTTCGGGTCGTACCGCGCGCGCCGGAAGTGCGGGGGACGTCGTCACCGTCGTGCTCCCGGAACAGCGCAAGGACACGGCAGTCCTGTTGCGCAAGGCCGACATCAAGGTCACTCCCATCCGCGTCACCGCGGACTCCCCCGAGGTGGCACGCCTCGTCGGCGAGCAGGCAGCCTACGTCGCCCCGGCGCCCAAGGCCGCGACGCAGCAGCCGCGTCAGGCCAAGCCCCGCAACGGTTCCGGCCGCAGCAGCAATCCGCGTAGCACCGCTGCTCGCGGCGGCGGCAATTCCCGCAGCGCGTCGGGCAACCCGCGTGCAGGTGCAGGTGCGACAGCAGCCGGAGCCGACGGCCGTCAGCACGCAGCAGGCGGCGGACGCCGTCGCCGTCGTCCTGCAGGGCCCGCCGCGAGCCAGCGGACGCGCTGAGTTTCTACAAGCTCCGCGCGAAGCAGAGTGAGGTCGGCTCGTCGACGTACGGGCCGTACGAATCGATTCGCGAATATCCCTCGCGTTCGTAGAACCTCACCGCATCGGGCTGCCCCGACCCCGTTTCGAGTTTGAGTACCTCGATTCCTCGGTCACGGGCCAGACGTTCGAGCTCGCGGAGGATGGCGACGGCTGCGCCTCCTCCGCGCTCGAAGGGGATGACGTACATCCGTTTGATCTCGGCAGAACCGTCGCCGAGCAGTCTCAATGCGCCGCAGCCGATGCCGACGGCGTTCTCGTCGCGGGCGACGACGAAGACCGCGATGTCGTCGGCCGACGGTGCACTGCCCGGCTCGTGGTTGCTGTTTCCGTAGCGAGCATCCAATTCTGCTCGCTGAGCCGCACGCAACTGGGCGCCCACTGGGGTGTCCCAGCTCTCTTCGTTCACGGTGACCAATTCGTGCGCCTCTCTCGTTTTCGCTGATCAAGAGTTTAAGTCGGTTCCTGGCACACTGGACAAGTGAGTAAGAACCCCCGTGTCCACAGGCAGGCCCTGACGCCTGCAGAACTGGCCACGGCTGCGGTCATGAGCAGTTTCTCCGTCGCGCTGTCCGTCGTCGCGATGGTGGTCCCCCTTGCGACGGCGCTGCAGATCGTTGCAGCTGTGCCGATGGCCGTCGTCGCGCAACGTCACCGCACGCGCGCGCTCGTGTCCGCCGCGGTGGCGGGCACACTCGTCGCGTTCGTCGCGGCAGGCACCACGACGGCCATCACTGTTGCGACGTCGGCGTTGCTCGGCGGGCTGGTCGGTCGCGCGAAACGCAAAGGACACGGCCTGCTGTCGGTTCTGGGGACCGCGTCGATCATCGGCCCGTCGCTCGGCCTGGTGACGGTCCTCGCGCTGTGGGTCTTGACGCCGCTTCGAGAGCTGTTCCTCCGGACGATCGAGAACACCATCGAGGGCATCGCCCGACTGCTCGCCCGCGCCGATGCTCTCGTGTCGACCGCCGACGTCGTGCGATCGAGCGCAGGCGCGGTGATCGACAACTGGTGGTGGTGGATTCTCGGCACGATGAGCGTCAGCACCGTCGGCGGCGCATTCTTCACCTGGCTGATCCTCGGCGCCGTTCTGGACCGCCTCGCCACCATTCCCGTCGTCGATCATCTGCCCGCAGGTGGCGACGGTGACATCGGCCCCCTTCCGGTTCGGTTGCACGACATACACTTTCGCTACGACGGCGCACACTCGGACGCGCTGCAGGGCATCGCCCTGACGATCGGATACGGCGAATTCGTCACGATCGTCGGACACAACGGCTCCGGAAAATCCACCCTCGCACGGATCCTGGCCGGCCGCGTGCCGACGTCGGGCGTCGTCGAACGTCCCGGCATCGCGGGTCTCGGACGCGTCGGCGGCACGGCAGTGGTGTTGCAGCGGCCGGAAAGTCAGATCCTGGGCAGCCGCGTCGCCGACGATGTCGTGTGGGGTCTCGCGCCGGATTCCGATACCGATGTCGACGCGCTGCTCGCCGAAGTGGGTCTGGCAGGAATGGGTCCACGTGAAACCGCATCTCTCTCCGGCGGTGAGATGCAGCGGCTCGCCGTGGCCGCAGCCTTGGCGAGACGGCCCGCGTTGCTGATCGCCGACGAGGCAACGACGATGGTCGACGCGGACGGCCGGGCCCGATTGGTCGCGCTGCTCGCCGATCTCCCGAAGCGGCACCGCATGTCGGTCGTGCTCGTGACGCATCAGGAATCGGAGACGACAGCTGCCGATCGCGTCATCCATCTCGACGGAGGAAGACAAGTCGAGCACGCCCAGGATTGGATGCGTGCACGCTTCCTGGACGACGACCCCACGCCGTTCCGTGCGGGGGCTCCGCTGATGGAACTACGCGGCGTCGAGCACACGTACAACCGGCGTACGCCGTGGTCGCAGAAGGCTTTGAACGGTCTCGACCTCACCGTTCGTCACGGCGACGGCATTTTGATTCTGGGCGGAAACGGGTCCGGGAAATCGACGCTCGCATGGGTTCTCGCGGGCCTGACGACGCCGTCGCACGGCACGGCCGAGTTCGACGGCTCCCCGATCTCCCGGGACGTCGGAACCGTCGGCCTGGCTTTCCAGCATGCTCGTCTGCAACTGCAACGCCGGACCGTCTCGGAGGACATCGAAGCGGCGGGCGGTCCCGAAGTCGGCTCGGCGCACGTGGCGTATGCGATGGACGCCGTCGGACTGGATCGACGTCTGGCGGGGCGCGACATCGACGCACTCAGCGGCGGGCAGATGCGTCGGGTCGTCATCGCCGGATTGATCGTCAACAAACCTCGCGTGCTCGTGCTCGACGAACCCCTCGCCGGTCTCGATCCGCCGGGCCGAACGGAGATCATCGGCGTGCTCGGGAATCTCCGGCGACGCGGCATCGCGATCGTCGTCATTTCCCACGACGTCGACGGTATGGACCGCATCTGCGACCGAACGATCGTGTTGGACAACGGCCGCATCGCACAGGACCTGTCGAGAAGAGGAGTGACGTCGTGACAACCGTTGTGCTGCGGCAGGTTCCGCGGACGTCGCCGATCCACCGGCTGTGGGCAGGTACGAAACTGATCTCGGTTCTGCTGCCGAGCATTCTGCTCGTGGTCGCACCGTCGTGGCCGACCATCGGTGTCATCGTCGCACTTCTGGTCGTCACGGCAATCGTCGCGCGCGTGCCGCCGACGGCGATACCGCGTCCACCCATCTGGATCTGGGGCCTGTTCGTGATCGGCGCGCTGATCAACGCGCCGCTCGGGTTCGACGCGATCCTGCTGTTCCTGCGTGCGACGACGTTCGCATTCGTGCTGTTGGGTGCGTCGATGATGCTCGGCTGGACGACGTCGATGAGCGACATCGCGCCTGCAGTCGCCGTGCTGGGCTATCCGCTGAAGAAGATGCGGTTGCCGGTCGACGAATGGGCAGCCACCGTCGCCCTGTGCCTGCGATCGCTTCCGCTGTTGATCGAGGAGATGCGGGTCATGAACGCGGCACGTCGACTGCGTCCGAAATCGGTACTCAACAGCGCGGCCGACAACTCGATCGTCGACCTCGTCACCGCCACGATGTCGATCGCGATCCGGCGCGCCACCGAGATGGGCGAGGCCATCACCGCTCGCGGTGGCACCGGCCAGATCACCGCGTACCCGAGCAGGCCCGGCATGGCCGACGCCATTGCACTCGTCGTGGTCGCGGCGTGCTGTGCGTTGGGCATCGTGCTCACGGTGATGCTCGGCTGATCGGCGCCGCGTCTACTGCCCGCCGACCCGTTCGGTGCGCGAATTGAGTGCCTTGACGAAGACCTCGGGGATGTCGCGTGGATCCTCGGCGATGTAGCTGGTTCCGCCCGTTGCAGCCGAAATCTTCTGCAACGCAACGGGATCCGCGTCCGTCGTGATTCCCACGGTCACGATCACGATCGGACGAACCGGGTCCTGCTCGCGCTGCAGCGTGGCGAGCAGTTCGTCGAGGCTCGGGCTGCCCGCATCCTCGTTCGCGCCGTCGGTGAGGATGATGACGCTGTTGACATAGTTCGGGTCGTAGCCTTCTTTCACCCGGCGGAAGGCGGCGAGAGTCGTGTCGTACAAACCGGTTCCACCGCCGACGAGCGAGGGCAGCGTGCGAATGGCCGACAGAATGGCTTCGCGCTGCGGCACTCCGTCGACCATGTTGCTCACCGGGCCCAGGGGAACCAGTTCACGGAAATCCTGGTTGCCACCGCCGAGGCCGATCGAGAACGCCCACAGACCCATCTCGGTCTGGTCGCTGAACAGCGAATTCGCACCGAGGCTGGCATCGACCGTCAACGCGATGCGCGTCGAATCACCGGACTTCGCTGCCATCGAACCCGACACGTCCTCGACGACCAACGTGCGCAGGGGCAAGGCGAGCACGGCCCAGTCGCGGAGCGTCGTCTCGATCGCCAACGGATTCTTCAGTTCGAGCGATGCCGCCGATCCGACGCCCTTGCCGTCGGGCAACGCCGTGCCGTTCGACTGCCGAAAACCGGCGGCCGTCAACGCATCCGTGGCGGATTTCGTCGACAACACCGACGACAGCGACGCGCCGGCGTCCTTGGCTCTGTCGTAGTCGGGTCCGGCTGCGGCGGTGACGGCGAGCGGAAAGTTCAGGAAGTAGCTGCCCGTCGGCGGCACCGACGCCGTCAGCGGCGCACCGGGATTCGCGTCGTTGTAGGCGACGAGACTCTGTTCCGTCGACACACTCGTACCGCCGTCGGTCGCGACCTGCTTCACCAGATCGGCTACCTCGTGAGGTGTGTCGGCGATGCGCCCGAAGTCCTGAGCCATCGGCACGAGCGCCGCCGACACCGCGTTGGCGTCGGTGATCGCGACTTCGGACTCGGCGAGCGCACCGAGAATCGACGCCAACGACGCACTGCTGGTGAGCGGATCGCCGATGCGCTGACCCTGCTTCTGCAGAACCTGAAGCCATGTCACGGCAGGGGGCAGCGAATCGTCCTGAGAGACAACGACTGGAAGCGTGTTGGCCACCGAGGACTTGGCCAGCTCCGGGAGCGCCCCCGTGGATCGCAACGTCTTGAGCAGCCACAGCGTCGAATCCGGGATCCACAGATCGGGACGGTTCGCGTTCTCGCCCGCCAATTCCGCAGCCGTGTCGCTCGGAGCTTCGGCACGGACCTCGAAATCGGTGCAGCCACGCGACACCTCGTCGGACTGCGCGAGGACGTCGGTGATCACCGGCGCAATGGTCGGATCGACGGCGAGAGAGACCTGCCGGGTGCCGTCGCACCCGGCGGATCCGGCCCGGACGGCCTGAACTCCGAAGTACCCCCCGACCACCACGACCACGGCGACTACGACGATGGCACCCCACGTCAGGGCAGGATGTGTGCGCGATCCAGTTCCGTGCCGCCCCGACATTCTCCTTCGCCCCCAAACGAGTCTCTGTGCATCCGGCAAACCAACCTAGCTGCTGAATCAGCGGCCGGACCGGCTTTTGAGAGCATTCACAAAGACGTTGGGGATTTCCGCTGGGTTTCTCGCCAAGAAGCTGGTTCCGCCGGTGGCCGCCGAGATCTGTTGCAGCACGCCGGCGTCGGCGTCGTCGGTGATCCCGATCGTGACGACGATGACGGGCTTCGTCGGGTCCTGCTCCGCCCGTAGCGTCGACAACAGTTCGTCGAGGGAGATGCTGTCGGGATCTTCGTTCGTTCCGTCGGTCAGGATGATGACGCTGTTGATGTAGTCGGGGTCGTACCCTTCCTTGACCTTCCGGAACGCCGCCAACGTGGTGTCGTAGAGGCCCGTTCCGCCACCGACGAGGCTCGGCAGAGTCCGCGTCTGCTGCAGCAAGACCTCACGCTGCGAGGTCCCGTTCACGTTCTCGTCGAGACGCCGGATCGGCACGAGTTCGCGGTAGTCCTGGTTGCCGCCGCCGAGTCCGATCGAGAACGCCCAGAGCCCGAGAGCTGCGTTGTCCGGGAACAGTCGGTTGCCGGTGTCGCTGGCCTGGACGGTCAGTCCGATCCGGGTGTCGGCGCCCGCGCTGTAGCCCATCGAGCCGGACACGTCTTCCATGACGAGCGTGCGCGACGGCAGCGCCAGGACCTGATACCGCTGCAACGTGTCCTCGGCGGTCTGTTGATCCGCGATGGTCAACGTTGTGACATCACCCAAACCGCGGCCGTCGCTCAGGGCGGTCGCGTCGGGAGCTCGGAAGCCTGCGTCGGACAGCGCCGACAGACCGGCCTCGGAAGCGAGGGCGTCGGCGACGGCGCGGCCGACCTCCTTGGCCTCGTCGTGCCGCTCCCCCGCGGGCTCGGTGACGGCAAGCGGGAAGTTGAGAAAGAAGCTGCCGGTGGGTGGTGTCGTCGCACCGAGTTCGGTGCCGGTGTCCTTCTCGTACGTCAGCAGCGACTGTTCGGACACGACGGCGACGCCGCCGTCGGAGGACATCTCGTCGAGACGCACGACGGGGTCCGCCTCCCCACGCGTCGCGGCCTGCGCCTGCGCGATGGGAACGAGGGCAGCGGACACCGAGTCGACGGCCTCGGCGTCGGACCCGGCTTCGGCGAGCGCGCCGAGGATGGCCGCGTCGGACACGGTGTTGCTGAGCGGATTACCGATTCGTAGGCCACGCAACTGCAGTGCCGTGAGCCAGGTGTCGAAAAACGGAACCTCGTCCTTGCGGGCAGCGATGACCGCCGGACTACTGGCCACCGACTGGCTGGCCAGGTCGACGAGGGCGCCCGTCGCACGTACGGTCTTGCCGACCCACAGCGACGAGTCGGGAATCCACAGAGCAGGCGCGTCGGCACCCTTCGACACCGCGGCCGACGCGTCGGCCGAATCCTGGGCGGTGACGTCGACGCTGCCGCACCCGAGTTCGTCGGCCGACTTGCCTGCCAGAACGCCGGCCACCACGTCCGCGATCGCAGGATCGGCTGCCAGGGTGTACGTGGCCGGATCGGAACAATCGGAACCGAAGGCCTTTTGTGCTGCGAACACACCGCCGCCGACCACGAGCAGCGCCACGACGGCGATAACGCCGTACTTCACCAATCCCGTCGAGCCGGACGCGGCGGACGGCGCGCTGTGTTTGCCTGGCATTGCAGAACCTCTCCGTAGTGAGCAGAAGCCGAACTGCGATGACTCCCGCTGTGCGGTTGGCGGCGATAGTAACGGGTTCTACGAGTACAGAGTCTCGAACTTCTTCAGCGAGCTCTCGATGTCGCCCTTCAAGGCTCGTGCGACGCCCGAGCCGATGGGCCCGAACAACGGCGCTCCGCCGAGATCGATGTCGAGCGCGAGGTCCGATCCGCCGGCCTTGGCTTCGGACACCGACAGCACGAGCGAGATCTTGACGCCGCCCTTTCCGTTTCCTTTCAGCTTCAACTTCTTCGGTGGGTCGTAGCTCTCGATGGTCCAGCGGACCCGGTTGCGCATGCCCTTCACGGTGGCCACGCTCTCCAGCGTGGTGCCTGCAGCGAGCTGGTCGGGGAGCTCGCCTCGCCATGCTTCGTGGATGGACAACCACTTCTCGTAGTCCGCGAGATCCGACGCGTGAGACCACGTCGTGTCGGGGTCGAGGGGAACGTTGACGGAAACCTTCAGCTTGGCCACGCAGGGATAGTAACCACACATGCCACGACGCCCGTGTGAGGCATGACTCACACGGGCGTCGTGGTTTTGTGACAGTTCCTAGTGGACCGACGCCTTTTCGGCACCGATGCCGGTCAGCGACCGCACCTCCATCTCGGCCTGCTTGGTCTTGTCCTCGTTGTCCTTCGACAACAGGGTGCCGACGATGCCGAGCAAGAAGGCCAGCGGGATGGACACGATGCCCGGGTTGGACAGCGGGAACCAGGCAAAGTCCGAACCGGGAATCATCGACGTCTTCGACCCGGACACGGCGGGCGAGAAGACGATGAGCACGAGCGTCGAGATCAGGCCACCGTACATACTGCACAGCGCGCCGGTGGTGTTGAAGCGACGCCAGAACAGCGAGTACACGATGGTCGGCAGATTCGCGGCTGCGGCGACGGCGAACGCCAGTGCGACGAGGAACGCGATGTTCTGTCCGTTCGCGAGGATGCCGAGGCCGATCGCGAGCAAACCGATCACGACGGCGGTGATCCGCGAGACCTTGACCTGCTTCCGCTCGTCGACGTCGCCCTTCTTGATGACGGACGCGTAGATGTCGTGTGCGAACGACGCCGATGCGGTAATCGTCAGACCCGCGACGACGGCGAGGATCGTCGCGAAGGCGACGGCAGAGATGACGCCGAGCAGGACGACACCGCCGAGTTCGAACGCGAGAAGCGGTGCGGCCGAGTTCTGTCCGCCTGCCGACGCGAGAATGCGATCCGGTCCGACGATGGCCGCGGCGCCGTAGCCGAGAACCAGGGTGAACAGGTAGAACGCACCGATCAGAGCGATGGCCCAGACGACACTGCGACGGGCTTCCTTCGCGGTGGGCACGGTGTAGAAGCGCATGAGAACGTGTGGGAGACCGGCAGTTCCGAGCACGAGTGCGATGCCGAGCGACAGGAAGTTCAGCTTGGACATGTTGCTGCCGCCGTACTGGGCACCGGGCTCGAGCACGTTGGTCGCAGCGACGGTCTCGCTGGCCGAGCCGGAGATGGTCGCCTGTGCGCTACCGAGCAGGTCGGACAGGTTGAATCCGAACTTCGCGAGCACGAGCACCGTCATGAACAGCGCGCCTGCGATGAGCAGAACAGCCTTGATGATCTGCACCCACGTCGTACCCTTCATGCCGCCGACGAGGACGTAGACGATCATCAGCACACCGACGACGGCGATGACGATGGATTGCCCGGTGCGATCGGAGATGTCGAGCAGCAGTGCGACGAGTCCACCCGCGCCTGCCATCTGCGCGAGCAGGTAGAACAACGACACCGTCAGCGTCGACAACGCGGCCGCGGTACGGACCGGACGCTGCTTCAGACGGAAGCTCAGCACGTCGGCCATCGTGAATTTACCTGTGTTGCGGAGCAATTCGGCGACGAGAAGCAATGCGACGAGCCACGCGACGAGGAACCCGATGGAGTACAGGAAGCCGTCGTACCCGTAGACCGCGATGGCACCTGCGATGCCGAGGAAGCTGGCCGCGGACAGATAGTCACCGGCGATCGCGACGCCGTTCTGCGGCCCGGAGAATCCGCCGCCCGCGGTGAAGAACTCCGACGCCGTCGCGTTCTTCTTGCTCGCGCGAATGACGACGAACATGGTGACGGCGACGAACGCACCGAAGATCGCGATGTTGACGATCGGTTCGCCGACGGTGGTGTCGGCGGCTTGTGCCAGGACGTTCACGACCGAGCCTCCATTTCGTTGCGAAGCGCTTCGGCGCGGGGATCGAGCTCACGGTTCGCGAATCGGACGTAGATGCCCGTGATGGCGAAGGTCGTCACGAACTGACCGAGCCCCAGCAGCAGGCCGACGTTGATGTTGCCCCACACCGGGGTGGACATGAAGTCGTGCGCGTAGTTGCTGAGCAGCACGTAGACGATGTACCAGATCAGAAAGAACGCGGTCATCGGAAAGACGAAGTTGCGCAGGCGTCGTCGCAGCTCCTGAAACTCCGGGCTTGCTTGCATCTCCACGAACGCTTGCGCATCCGGGGGTGTTGTATCCGGCTTGGTCACCGTCGTTGCTCCCTCTTTCGGCCGTCACGGTCTGTGACTCGGAACTGAAGGAGACGGTAATGAGAGCCACATCACAAAGGAACGATGCGGCAGCGATCGCACGGTGAACCGACCGTCGATGCGACGAACGGTCGCCGAACGACGACGAACGGACTTACAGCTCGCGCTCGCGATCGCGGCCCATGTCGAGACGTTCCGGCGCGTGCAGCCGGGTGAAGATGCGTCCGACGTCGACAGGCACCGATCGTGCCGTGGCCTTGCTGACCAGGATCATGAGCGCGAACGCGAGCGGAACACTGACCGCCGCCGGGTAGCCGAGAATCGCTGCGGGCCAGCCGGACCACACGGCGTCGGACACTCCGAACACCGACAGCGTCGCCGCGGTGAGGGACACGACGCCGCCGCCGATCAGCCCCGCCGCGGCGCCCGCGGCCGTCAAACCGCGCCACCAGATTCCGAGCACGAGCAGCGGGCACAACGTCGACGCGGCCACGGCGAACACCAACCCGACCGTGCGCGAGAGATCCAGCGACACCACACCCAGAGACAGAGCAAGCGGGACGATGCCGGCGAGGACGGCCGCGATACGGAAGTCGCGGACCCGACCGCGCAGCACATCGGTGCTGAGCACGCCGGCAATACTGACGAGCAGGCCGGACGACGTCGACAGGAACGCCGCGATCGCACCCGCGGCGACGACGGCAGCGAGCAGTTGGCCACCGACACCCGACAGGACCGACCCCGGCAGCAGCAACACCGCGGCGTCGGACGTGCCGGTGATCGACAGTTGCGGCACGTAGAGGCGAGCGAACACCCCGAGCAGCGTCGGGAACAGATAGAACACGCCGAGCAGACCCAACACCGTCAGCGACGTGATGCGTGCGGCACGTCCGTCGGGGTTCGTGTAGAACCGCACCAGCACGTGGGGCAGGCCGAGAGTACCGAGGAACGTCGCGAGAATGAGCGAGTAGACCTGGTACAGCGGGTGCGTCCCGCCCAGTCCCCACCCCGGTTGCGCCCACTGTCGATCCGTCGTCGGCGCCCCCGCGACGACGGGAACCGGCGAGTCCGCGTCGAGAACGAGCGTCGTACCGTCGCCGAGTTCGTGCGTTCCGGGGTCGAGAACAAAACGCCCGTCCACGGCCTCCTGGTCGACGGTTCCCCGCGCGGTCACCTCGATCGGCGAATCCACCTGCACCAGAACGTCGGTGGAGATCTCGACGGTCGTCTCACGATCGACGGTCGGTGGCGCCGGACTGCCGACGACACGGTCGTCCGCGAGAAAGTGCATGGCCAGCACGACGGCGGGAACGGCGACGGCCGTGAGCTTCAGCCAGTACTGGAACGCCTGCACGAACGTGATCGACCGCATCCCGCCCCCGACGACGTTCGCGATGACGATGAGACCGACGACGGCCGCGCCGACCCAACTCGGAACGCCGAGAAGGATGTTCAGTGTCAGGCCCGCACCCTGGAACTGCGGCACCAGATACAGCGCGCAGATGATGACGACGACGAACATCGCCAGTGTCCGCAATCGCCGTGAGCCGAGGCGGAACTCGGCGAAATCCGGGACCGTGTACGCCCCGCTACGTCTCAAGGGTGCGGCGACGAACAGCAGCAATCCGAGGTAGCCCGCGGTGAATCCGATCGGGTACCACAGCGCGTCCGCGCCGTATTTCGCGATGAGACCGGCGACGCCGAGAAACGACGCAGCCGAGAGGTATTCACCGGAGATCGCCGCCGCGTTCCACCTCGGCCCGACACTGCGCGACGCCACCAGAAAGTCCGACGTCGTGCGTGCCAGTCTCACGCCGTAGACACCGATCGCGACCGTGGCGACGGCTGCGAGCAGCAGCGCGGCAACCGTCACCCAGGGCACGGTGTCCATCTAGTCGTCCACGAGGTCGACGAACTCGTGTTCGTTGCGGTCGGCCTGACGCACGTACACCCACCCGACGACCAGCAGCAGCGGATAGACCGCGACACCCAACACCAGCCACGGCAGCCGAATTCCGAACAGCGTCGCGTCGGCGAACGCGGGAACGACGAGGGACACGAGCGGGATGGCGAACAGCACGGCCAACGTCAGCAGCGCCAACCGGACGGACAGCATCAGTTGTGCACGTACGAGACCACGGACCATCGCGTCGCCGACCTCGGTCTGCTCCTGGACCTCGACGCGGGTGCGCACCATGCGTGCTCCGCGCCTGCCCGCGAGAACGACGCGTTCCCTCGGCCGGCGTCGTGGCCCGGTCACCGGCTCGACCAGGACTGCAGCGGACCGCGGACCAGTCGGTCCTTGAGTTCTCTGGTGTGACGGCGGCTCACCGGCAGTTCGGTGGCGGGCAGTGCGCCGTCGGCGCGCAGGCACACGACCAAACCCGAACCGACACTGCGAATTCCGGTCACGAGCGCGAGCGACACCAGGAAAGATCGGTGCACCCGAAGGAAACCACTGCTCCCCCAACGGCTTTCGAGCGTAGAGATCGGGATACGCACCAGATGCGAGCCGGACGTGGTGTGCAGCCTGGCGTAGTCGCCCTCGGCTTCGACCCATCCGACGCTCGAGCGTTGGACGAGCGTCGTCGTCCCGGCGAGTTCGACGGGAATGATCTCGTCCGAGGCGACGGCGTCCTGCGGTTCGCTCTGTCTACCCGCCGACACGATCCGGCGAAGCGATTCCGCGAGCCGCTCCTCGCGCAGCGGTTTGAGCAGATAGTCCACCGCTCCGAGGTCGAATGCCGCGAGTGCACGGTCGTCGTGCGCGGTCACGAACACCACGGCAGGTGGGCGCGCGAAATTCGACAGGATCCCTGCGAGTTCCATGCCGTCGAGTCCGGGCATGTTGATGTCGAGGAACACGGCGTCGACAGCAGGCACACCGGGTCCGGCGGGATGTTGCAGCCGACGCAAGGCAGTGGTGGCGTCCGAGGCCGTACTGACCTCGGCCACCGAGTCCTGTCTGCTCAGCAGAAAGGCAAGCTCGTCGAGCGCGGGTTTCTCGTCGTCGACCGCGAGCACGACGAGCCCTGTCGACGACGCAGTATCCACGGACGTCATCGTGCCAGACGCGCCGGTCATGCCCGAATACCTGCTCGAAATTTCGGTACCCGCATGCTGACCTTCGTTCCGGCGCCCGGCGCGGTGTCGACGACGAGTCCGTAGTCGTTGCCGAACGCTGCACGCAATCGGTCGTCGACGTTGGACAGCCCCACGTGCGCGCCTTCCTCCACGTTCAACGAGCCCGAGCGCAACATGTCCGGATCCATGCCGACGCCGTCGTCCTCGACGCTGATCAGACAGTCGGTCCCCTCGTCGGCGGCGACGATGGTGATGGTGCCGCCGCCCGAACGTCCGGCCAGCCCGTGTCGAACCGCGTTCTCGACGAGCGGTTGCAGCGCGAGGAACGGCAGCACCACGCTCAACACCTCGGGCGCGACCCGCAGCGTCACCTGCAGAGTGTCGCCGAAGCGGGCGCGTTCGAGAGTCAGGTAGCGGTCGATGTTGCGCAGCTCGTCGGCCAGCACCGTGAATTCGCCTGCCGTCCGGAACGAGTAGCGCGTGAAGTCGGCGAACTCGAGCACCAGCTCGCGAGCCCGGTCCGGGTCGGTCCGCACGAACGACGCGATCGTGCCGAGTGCGTTGTAGATGAAGTGCGGACTGATCTGCGCTCGCAGTGCGCGTACCTCGGCGCGATCCAATCGAGCGCGTGACGCGTCGAGCTCGGCGAGTTCTATCTGCCCGCACGCGTACCGGGCGACCTCCGAAATCGCGCCGAGCATGCCCGGCCCCGGCACCGACGTCGTCACGGCTCCGAGAACGCCGACGACGCCGACGTCCTCGATCAGCAGCGGTTGCGCGATGACAGCACGTACCGCGTGATCCGGCCCCAGCGGATACGACAGCAGGACGCGTCGCTCACCCTCGATCGCACGTGACGACGCCTCCAGAAACGGCCCCGCCAGTTCGTCGTAGGGGCCGTTCCACGTCAGCAGGCTCGCATCCGCGTCGGCGACACCGAGCGCATCGCCGCCGGTCAGGGCCCGCAGATGCGGTGCCGCCTCGGCGGCGGACTCCGCGTCCAACCCTTGCCGCAGCGGGCGCGCAGCCAGCGATGCGGTGTGGAGCGTCGAATGCACGGCTCGTTCCTCGGGCGTCGTCAGCGCGCGACGGCCACGGAAGCTGATCAGCGCGATCGCCGCCACCGCACACGCGGCGATGACGGCGAGCCAGAGAGGCGCAGAGTTCACTCGGGCTGCCGCTCCGCGTCGAGCTGCGTCGGTCGATCCAGCACGGCCCTCACCCTCCTGCGCAGGTGTTCGGCGCGGGCGCACCCGCGAAACGGTCGGACAGCCATGACACTCCGTACGGAATCGCAGCCTGGTCGGAATGACCTTGTCCCGGGTCCCGCCGAAGTTCGACGACGTCTCCCAACGAGCATGCCTCGGCGACGGCGTCCTGTGTCCACTTCGGGTCGATCAACTGATCCTGGTCGCCCACGAACGCCGCCAACGGAACCGACGACCGCGCACGCGGAAGCGCGACGGACGTCAGCCACTCCTCCATGCGCAGTCGCGACGCCTCGGTGGCAGGCGCGGAATCGCCGGGCGTCAGACGCGTTGCGGCTTCGGCCTTCTGCACTCCGAGCAGATCCGTGCACGCGGTGAGTGCACGGCGTTCGCTGCTCAGGACGCCGCGGATGTACTCAGACGAGTCGACGTCGGGCTGCCGAAACTGCACACCGACGACCAGAAACGGCGTCAGCAACGCCTGCGGAAGGGTCGGTGTCGCACCGCTTCGATACAGCGGGCTCAGATCCAACACGGGCGACAGACCGACCGCGCCGACGAGATCGAGACCGTCACCGTAATCCGCGCGCTCCGCCGCAGCCCAGACCGCCTGTCCGCCTTGTGAATTGCCGATGGCGCCCCATCGCGTTCCAGTTCCCGGCACGAGCGCACGTGCCGCGCGCACGATGTCGATCACGTTGTACGCGGCGGCGTCGGGATCGAGATACGGGTGTGGTCCGTCGGTGCCGATACCCTCGTAGTCGGTGACGGCGACGACCATGCCGCGTTCGAGGAACGGTGCGACAGTTCCGATGGTGCCCAACAGGTTCGGATACAGGGACGGTGCACATTCGTCGGTGACGCCCGTGGTTCCGTGCGCGACGGACACGACGGGCCATCCACCCGCGGGCGGCGCTCCGCTCGGTGTGAACACGACGCCCGACACCTCGGTACCTGTAGTGCCGTCCCCGGACGTGGACCGGTAGACGACGCGGGTCGCCGTCGCACCGAGCACACGGACCGCGAAGTCCGCATGACCCATGGCGAACGACGAGACCACTGCGCCCCGCTCGTCGCCGACCGGGGCTGCAGGCACGACTGCCGAATGCGGCTGCGTTTCTGCCTGTGGCTTCGTCTCTGCCTGTGGCTGAGCGCAACCCGCCAGCACGCAGACCGCGACGGCCAACGCCGCTGCCAGCCGCGTCACCGAATACGCCGTTCGATTCGCGCCTCGGCGGCAGCCTCCTCGACGTCGAGACCGTCCAGAACCTCCCGCAGCACCTCGTCGTCGAGATCGCCGGAGTCACGCGCTTTCACGAGCGCAGTTCGCTGCGCCGCCAACACGTTTCGTCGCAACCGGTCGAACGTCGCACTCGCCGACTTCTTGCGTTCCTCGTGGTCCTCGGCCGCGTCGGCTTCGAGACGGGCGCGGACCGAGCGTCGCACTCGGTCGAGCACCGCGTCGACCGATTCCTTGTCGGACCCCGAGATGCCGTCGGAGGCCACCTCGGACAGGTACGTCTCGGCGGCTGCCCGAGAGATCGCGCGGGCCAACGCATGCTGCTCTTCCGTCTGCTGCTGCTCGAGCGGATCCGCGACGTCGAGGCGCCGGATCAGCATCGGCAGCGTCAGACCCTGGATCAACAGTGTTCCGACGGCAACGACGAACGCGACCGCCTGGATGACGCCGCGGCCCGGGAAGGGATCGCCCGTCACCGTCACGAGTGGTACACCCGATGCCGCGGCGAGCGTGACGACACCGCGCATCCCGGCCCAGGACAGCACGAGGTTCTGCCGCCACGTGAGACCCACGGCATCGGTGCCGGAGGATCCGTTCCGCCGCACCAGTTTTCGGCTTGCGGCCCGTCGACCGGTGTTGACGAAGATCCACGCCGGCCGCACCGCGATGACGACCGCGAGAATCAGCAGCGAGTAGGCGAAGATGTGCAGCACGGGCAGGCCGTTCCGCTCGACCTCTGCGATGACCGACTTCAGCTGAAGACCCATGTACGCGAACACGAATGCCTCGAGCAGCAGGTCCAGGGTCGGCCACACCTGCCGCTCCTGGATTCGCGTCGTCACCGGGACGTCGGCGGTGACGCGTCCGAGCACGAACCCCGCCGTCACCACGGCCAGCACACCCGACGCGTGTATCTCCTCGGCGGCGAGGTACGCCGCGAACGGAAGAACGAGGCCGAGAACGGTTTCCAAGGCCGAGTCCTGGATACGGGATCGGACGAAACGCACGATTCTCGCCAGTATCAGCCCGATCAGAACTCCGCCGACGATCTCGTACGCGAAGAACAGAACGGGCGAGTCGATGGCGATCTTCTTACCGGTGACCGACGCGACCGTGAGAGTGAACAGGGTCAGTGCGGCGGCGTCGTTGACGAGACTCTCACCCGTCAGGATCGCCATCATGCGCGACGGCAGGCCGAGCTTTCGGCCGACGGCGACGGCCGCGACCGCGTCGGGAGGTGCGACGACGGCGCCCAGCACGAGGGCTGCACCTAGGGTCAGTTCCGGGACGAGCCAGTTCGCGAAGTAGCCGACGGCGAAGGTCGTCACGACAACCATGATGATGCCGAGCCGCAGAATGTGGCCGAGGTTCTTACGGAAACTGACGAACGAGAAGTCGAGCGCAGCCGAGTACAGCAGCGGGGGCAGGACCGCGCCGAGGATGAGATCCGGCGCGAGGGTGATGTGCGGGACGCCGGGTACGAACGACGCGATGGACCCGACCGTCACCAGGACGAGCGGAACCTGCAGATCGAGACGCTTCGCGAAACCGGCAACCGCGACGGCGGCAATCACCACGAGGAGAAGAATCGGTCCGTCCACACGAACATAGTGCGCCAACGCACCCGTGCGCGGATAGTTGGCCCAGGGGCCGTGTCCAGGGGCCGACTATTCACGCACGGGCGCTACGCGCCTACTTTTCCGGAATCGCCTTCTTCGCGGCTTCCTGAACCTTGTCGACCTTGTCGGAATACTTGCCGCCGGTCTTGTTGTCGATGAAGTCACCGGCCTTGTCGACGGCGCTCTCGATCTTGTCCGAGTTCTCGGCAGCGGCCTTCTTGCCCTTGTCGACGAGACCCTTCAGATTGTCTGCGAAACCCATGATCGCTCCATCTCGTGTGGTTGTGTCCGACCCCGAAAAGCTTACTCAGGCCGGCGCGCCTGCAAACAGGCGTCGCTTCTCTCCGTGCAGTGCCGCACTGATCCACCAGGCTGCTTCGACTGCCACGATGCCGATTGCGCCGATGACGAGTGCCGTCGTCGTCAGGGCGATGTTCGACGGGTCCAGCTTGAAGAACGTGCGGCAGAACGGGATCGTGAACAGCAGCAGGTAGCCGACGACCGACCCGGCGAGCAACAGAATCTTCCACCACACATACGGCCGCGCGACGACGGCGAGTACCCAGACGGCGATCATGATCAACGTGATCAGTGCCGTCGTACTGGCTTGCGTCACCTGGGTTTCCGACGCCTCGGGCCCCTGGTACGCGAGCAGGTACGACACGAACGTCGCGACACCGACGATCAACCCCGACGGCACCGCCAGACGCATGACGCGGCCCACGAATCCAGTGCGTGCGCGTTCGTTGTTCGGCGCGAGCGACAGGATGAACGCCGGAATGCCGATGGTGAACCACGCTGCGATCGTGACGTGCCTCGGCAGGAACGGATACGGCAATGGTTCGAAGTGGAAGATCTGCGACAGCACACCCGAGATCCCGATGAGAAACGCGAGCAGAACCGAGTACACCGTCTTGGTGAGGAACAGATTCGAGACGCGTTCGATGTTGCCGATGACGCGTCGACCTTCACCGACGACATACGGCAGCGTGGCGAACTTGTTGTCCAGCAACACGATCTGTGCGACCGCGCGCGTTGCCGCGCTTCCCGATCCCATCGCGACGCCGATGTCGGCGTCCTTGAGGGCGAGCACGTCGTTGACGCCGTCGCCGGTCATCGCGACGGTGTGCCCCCGAGACTGCAGCGCGCCGACCATCTGCCGCTTCTGATCGGGACGCACGCGTCCGAAGGTGATGCCGCTTTCGACGGTGTCGGCCAGTTCGTCGTCGTTCTCGGGCAGCGTGCGTGCGTCGACAGGGCTGCCCTCCAATCCGAGCGAGCCCGCGACCGCGCCGACCGACACCGCGTTGTCGCCGGAGATGACCTTGACCGAGACGGACTGGCTGGCGAAGTAGTCGAGGGTCTCGCGGGCGTCGGAACGCACCTTCTGCTCGAGGATCACCAGGGCCCGAGGCGTCACGACGCCGGGAGCGTCGACGTCGTCGACGGGCAGGTCACTGCTGGCCAACAGCAGGACACGCAGGCCGGACGAGCCCGCATCCTCGGCCTGGCGCGCGATGACAGTGTCCGCGTCGAGCAGTACGTCCGGGGCGCCGAGGAGCCAGTTGCCGTGGTCCCCGTAGGACAGCCCGCTCCACTTCTTCGCCGACGAGAAGGGTGCGACGGCAGTCTCGGTCCAGTTCGGATCGTCGGGAAAGGCCTCGGCAATGGCGAGCACGCTGGCGTTCGGCCGCGGATCGTCGTGGGCGAGGGCAGCGAGCACCTGCGTCAGCAGGCCGCCGTCGCCGTCCTCGACGACACGCAGCTCCGACAGGCGCATACCGTTCTCGGTGAGGGTTCCGGTCTTGTCCGCGCAGACGACGTCGACGCGCGCGAGACCCTCGATCGCGGGAAGTTCCTGCACGAGACACTTGCGCTGGCCGAGGCGAACGACACCGACCGCGAACGCGATCGACGTCATCAGCACGAGGCCTTCCGGCACCATCGGCACGAGCGCGGCCACCATGCCGTTGAGCGCGGGCCCGAGCGACTGACCGCTCGAGAACAGCTGGTTGTAGATGATCAGCGCACCGGCCGGAATCATCAGGTACGTGATGAACTTCAGGATCCTGTCGATGCCGCTGCGCAGTTCGGAATGCACGAGCGTGAACTTGCTGGCTTCCTCGGCGAGCCGGGCGGCGTACGCGTCGCGTCCGACTTTGGTCGCCCGGTAGGCGCCGCTGCCCGAGACGACGAAACTTCCCGAAAGCACTTGTGCGCCATCGGTTTTGTGGACAGCGTCGGCCTCGCCGGTGAGCAGGGACTCGTCGACCTCCAGGCTGGCCGTCTCGATGATCTCGCCGTCGACGACGATCTGATCGCCCGGTCCGAGTTCGATGACGTCGCCGAGGACGACCTCGTCGGGCGCGACCTCGCGGGCCACGCCGTCGCGTCGCACGACGGGCTTGTTCTGGCCGACGATCGCCAGTTCGTCCAGCGTCTTCTTGGCGCGGATCTCCTGGATGATGCCGATGCCGCTGTTCGCAATGATCAGCAGGCCGAACATGCCGTCGACGATCGACCCGGTCGACAACACGATCAGCAGCAACACACCCAGGATCGCATTGATTCGGGTGAAAACGTTGCCCCGAACGATGTCCTTGACGGACCGACTCGCACGAGCCGGGACGTCGTTCGATTTCCCCTCGGACCGAAGCTGCGCCACCTGCGCTTCGGTCAATCCGCCCTCGCGCTCGTCCGTCTCGATCGACATGGGGGTTAGCCTAATCGGGTCGTTCCTGCAGGCTCCACTCCTGCCTATGCGTTCGCCGTCATCCGAGCCGTGCCCACCAACGGTCGTCGGCGACGCCGTGAGCGACGTCGACCCGCTGACCCGGCATCGGCACGGCCGTCGTGATTCCTGCCTCGTTCGCCGCGGCCTTCAACCGAACAATCGGCTCCGACCACGGATGGAAGGCGAGGTTGAAGGTAGCCCAGTGGACCGGCACGAGAACACCACCGTTCAGGTCCTCATGCGCGCGGACCGCTTCCTCGGGGTTCATGTGAATATCGGCCCAGCGCGGGTCGTAGGCACCGACCGGCAGCAGCGTCAGATCGAAGGGGCCGTACTGGGCACCGATCTCGGCGAACTTGACCGTGTATCCGGTGTCACCACCGAAGAAGACGCGATGCTCCGGCCCGGCGAACGCCCAGGACGCCCACTGCGTCGGGTCGCGCCTGAGTCCTCGACCGGAGAAGTGCCTGGCCTCGGTGCACGTGATGGTCAGACCGTCGATCTGGGTCTGCTCGTCCCAGTCGAGTTCGACGATCCTGTCCTCCGGGATCCGCCAGTGCCGCAGGTGCGCGCCGATGCCGATCGGTACGACGAACGGCGCGTCCTGCAGACTCGCAAGCCGCTGGATGGTCGCCTTGTCCAGATGGTCGTAGTGATCGTGCGAGATGACGATGGCGTCGACCTTCGGAAGCGCGCGCAGCGGCAGAGGCGTCGGATGCAGCCGAGCCGGACCGAGCGTGCGCGACGGCGACACACGGTTGCTCCACACCGGATCGGCGAGGATCCGTCGACCGTCGAGCTCGATCAGCACCGACGAATGCCCGTACCAGGTGACGGCCGTTTCCCCGGCGTCGACCGGCGCGATCGTCGGCGCCAACGGGACCGGTCGCTGCGGCTTGCCGTCAGATCGACGCTTGAGGAACGACACCAGGAGAGACTCGCCGCTGCCGCCGGTGAAGCTCGAGCTCGGCTCGCTGTTGTGGAACCGGCGGTCGCGGTAGCGCGCGGAGTTCGCGGCGTACGGCGCGATCTTCGCTGCGGTGGCACCGATCTGCGCGGGCAGACCCCACGCGGCACGCGTCACCCAGGCAGCAGCCGCGACACCCACAGCAAGAGGCACGATCGATTTGCTCGTCACCGAAGCCACGATAGGTGAACTGCTGCGATCGAGGGCGTGGTCACCGCGTCGATCGCGTCGCCTGTGGTCGCTGACGTGGACCGATGTTCCCGTCGTGTTCTCCCTCGGCGTAACGGCCATCTCCCGCAGCTCGGCGCCCCGGTACGGAAGTAGAATTCTCGATGTCGTTTTTGCTCTGAAAGGAGATCGCACCCAGTCATGACCACCGAACAGCGTGAGTTTCAGGCCGAGACGCGTCAGCTCTTGGACCTGATGGTTCACTCCATCTACTCGAACAAGGACAGCTTCCTTCGCGAGATCATCTCGAACGGGTCCGACGCACTCGACAAGCTGCGGCTCGAGTCGTACCGAAACAAGGACCTCGACGTCGACGTCTCCGATCTCCACCTCGAGGTGGAGATCGACAAGGAGGCGCGAGTCCTGACGATCCGCGACAACGGCATCGGCATGACCCGCGACGAGGTCATCGACCTCATCGGCACGCTCGCCAAGTCCGGTACCGCCGAGGTTCGCAAGAAGCTGAAGGAAGCCAAGGACGCGGCCGCGTCGGAAGAGTTGATCGGTCAGTTCGGCATCGGCTTCTACTCGACGTTCATGGTCGCCGACAAGGTCACCCTGCTGACGCGCAAGGCCGGGGAGAGCACCGCGACGCGCTGGGAGTCCGACGGCGCAGGCACGTACGAGATCTCCGACGTCGACGACGCCCCGCAGGGCACGTCCGTGACGCTGCATCTCAAGCCGGCCGACGAGGAGGACCACCTCCACGACTACGCGTCGGAATCGAAGATCAAGCAGCTCGTCAAGAAGTACTCCGACTTCATCGCGTGGCCCATTCGCATCGACGTCGAGAAGACCGTCAAGGCAACCGAAGAGGGCGCCGAGGACACCACCACGATCGAGACGCAGACGATCAACTCGCAGAAGGCACTGTGGACTCGCCCCAAGGACGAGGTGTCCGACGACGAGTACAAGGAGTTCTACAAGCACGTCAGCCACGCATGGGACGAACCGCTCGAGGTCATCCCGTTCAAGGCCGAGGGAACGTTCGAATACCAAGCGCTGCTGTTCATTCCGTCGCAGGCGCCGTTCGATCTGTTCATGCGCGAGGGCAAGACGGGCGTGCACCTGTACGTCAAGCGCGTCTTCATCATGGACGACTGCGAAGAGTTGATGCCCGAGTACCTGCGGTTCGTCAAGGGTGTCGTCGACGCACAGGATCTCTCGCTGAATGTTTCACGTGAAATCCTGCAGCAGGACAGGCAGATTCGCGCGATCCGTCGACGTCTGACGCGCAAGGTCCTGTCGACGATCAAGGAACTGCAGAGCGAGAACGCCGAGAAGTACCAGACGTTCTGGTCGCAGTTCGGTCGGGCGCTGAAGGAAGGCCTGATCTCCGACTCCGACAACCGCGAGACGCTGCTGCAGGTGTCGTCGTTCGAGTCGACTCACTCCGAGTCGGGCCTCACGACGCTCGCCGAGTACGTCGACCGGATGAAGGACGGCCAGGAGCAGATCTACTACATGACGGGCGAATCCCGTCAGCAGATCGAGAGCTCGCCGCACATGGAGGCGTTCAAGGCTCGTGGCCTCGAAGTTCTGCTGCTGACCGATTCGGTCGACGAGGTCTGGGTCGGCAACGTTCCCGACTTCGACGGCAAGGCATTCCAGTCCATCTCCAAGGGCGAGGTCGACCTCGACACCGAGGAGGAGAAGAAGGAAGCCGAAGCCAAGCGCGAGGAGCAGGACAAGGAGTTCGAAGAGCTCCTGAAGTGGATGAGCGAAACCTTGTCCGAGGACGTCAAGGAGGTTCGCCTGTCGTCACGTCTCACGACGTCGCCCGCGTGCGTCGTCGGCGACGAGTTCAGCTTCTCCCCGCAGCTCGAGAAGATGTACAAGGCGTCGGGACAGTTCATTCCGACGTCCAAGCGCATCCTCGAACTCAACCCGACACACGACCTGGTGACGGGCTTGAAGAAGGCACGCGAGGACCGCAGCGACGACCCGTCGTTGGCCGAGACCGCAGAATTGCTCTACGCCACGGCACTTCTCGCCGAGGGCACCGAGTTGAAGGATCCCGCGAAGTTTTCGCGTCTGCTGGCCGACCGGTTGACGCGGACGGTGTAGGCAGCTTCGCTGCACGTGCACGGAAATACATAGGGGGCTATGTATTTCCGTGCACGTGCTAGGCGAACCCGAGCTCGTCCAACGCGGCCAGATAGTGCTCGCCGTCGAAGTCGGGTAACAGCGCCGACTGCAGGATGTACCCCTGACACAGCCCGACGACGAGGGGCGCGACCGCCCGCGCACGATCATCGGAGTCCTCGAAACCCTTCTGCGCGAACCACACTCGCAGATAGCGCTCGTACAGCCCACGCAGTTCCACCACGACCGGAATCACCGTCGACGTCTCGCGCGGCTCTGCTGCCGCCGCCGCCCAGATCTGCACCAGGATGCTCGGGTTCCCGATGTCGCGTGTCATCCCCGCCAGGAACATGCGGATGACAGCCTGCGGCGGAGGCAACGGATCCTGCTTCTCCAGCCCGTCGAGGTCCTCGGACCGGCTCCTCAGGACGTCACGCGTCACCTGCAGGATCAGCTCCTGCTTGTTCTTGAAGTAGCTGTAGATCGCGCCGGCCGACAGCCCTGATTCGGTGATGATGTCCGCCATCGACGTGCCCTCGAACCCCGATCGCGCGAAGCACGTCATCGCCGCATCGATGATCTGACGTCGACGCTCGACGCGATGGTCCTCGCTCACTTTGGGCACCGGGCCATATTAAAAACGAATGCTCGTTCTTGACAACTCGCCCTCACCGCCTCAGCATAAAAGAACGATTATTCGTTTTTTTAGGAGTCGAACCATGAAGCTCACCACCTGGCCACGCGCCGTCGCCGTCGCACTCGTCGGCTCGGCAGCCCTGGCCGTCGTCGTCCTCGCCTTCCTGTGGCCGTCCGTCACGTCGAAGGTCCACGAGATTCCTGTCGCTGTCGTCGGCGACTCACCCGCTGTGACCAGCCGATTGTCGGAGCAGTTCGACGTCACGACCGCGGCGAGCCGTGACGACGCCGTGCAGCGGATCGAATCGCGCGACGTGTACGGCGCAGTCGTTCTCGGCCCGACCCCGGAGGTTCTGACGGCCTCCGCCAACGGCGCGGTCGTCGGTCAGATGCTCACCGGGGTTGCGTCGGCGATGAATGCTCAGGTCACCGACGTCGTGCCGCTGGCGTCGACCGACGCGCGAGGCGCCGGCCTGTCGGCAATGGCGTTCCCGCTGGTAATCGGCGGCATCATCGGCGGTGTCGTCATCTCGATGACCACCAGGGGCGTGTGGCGACGGCTCCTCGCCACCGCGGTCTACGGCGTCGGGGCAGGTGTTGTCGTCGTGGCCATCACCCAGGGTTGGTTCGGCATTCTTCACGGACCCGTGCTTCTCGACGTGGCCGCGGCAGCCCTCGCGGTTCTGGCCGTCAGTGCCCCGATCGTCGGTCTGACGTCGATCATCGGGCCGGCGGGCATCGGCGTCGTCGCGGTACTGATGATGTTCGTCGGAAATCAGATCGCCGGGGCGACGCAACCCGCCCAGTTCCTGCCGGCGCCGTGGGGTGCCATCGGACAGTTCTTGCCGCCGGGCGCCGGGTCGACCCTGATGCGGACGCTGTCCTACTTTCCCGAGGCATCGACCGCTCAGGCGTGGTGGGTGCTGATCGCGTGGGTCGCGCTGGGTGGCGTGTTCATGGCCGTCGGGCACCGCACGACGACGGCCGCGACACGCGCGTCGATCGTGCGAGCAAGCTCGGTCGCCGAGCCGGAGCGTGTTGCACTGTAGGCACCGACCATCGAATGGAGGCCTTGGACGTGACGGACCCGGTACTGATCGAACGCAGCGACGACGTCGTCGTATGGACCTTGAACTATCCCGAAGCGCGGAACCCGATCTCGGAGATCGAGACGATCGACGCGCTCGAGGACGCCGTTCGGGACGTGAACCGCGACCCCAGTGTGCGAGTGGCGATTCTGACCGGCGCCGGGTCCGCGTTCTCGTCCGGAGGCAACGTCAAGCACATGCGGGACAAGGAAGGAATGTTCGGCGGCAGCCCGGCCGAACTGCGGCAGGGCTACCGTCACGGCATCCAGCGCATTCCGAAAGCGTTGTACCACTGCGAGATTCCGACCATCGCCGCCGTCAACGGTCCGGCCGTCGGGGCGGGGTGCGACCTGGCGCTGATGTGCGATCTGCGTATCGCGTCGACGACGGCGAAGTTCGCGGAGAGCTTCGTCAAGGTCGGCATCATTCCCGGCGACGGCGGTGCATGGCTGCTGCCACGGGCCGTCGGCATGGCTCGGGCGAGCGAGATGGCGTTCACCGGTGAGGCGATCGACGCGTCGACGGCGCTCGAGTGGGGCATGGTGTCGCAGGTGGTCGACCCCGACGACTTGCTCCCCGCGGCGCACGCGCTGGCGGCACGTGTGGCCGTCAACCCGCCGCAGGTGTTGCGGATGACGAAGAAACTCCTGCGCGAAGGTCAGCACCAGAGCCTCGAGTCGCTGCTGGAACTGTCCGCGGCGTATCAGGCGATCGCGCACACGACGTCGGACCACTCCGAAGCGGTGAACGCGATGCTGGACCGGCGGGAGCCGAGGTTCGAAGGCCGCTGACGCGCCTCGTGCGTGCGAATGTACAGCCGGCTGTACATTCGCGCGCACGGACTACGCGCTCATCGCCATTTCCGCGCGGAGTTGATTCATCGCCCGATGCTGGGCGACCCGCACCGCGCCCGCGCTCATTCCGAGCGCCCGACCGGTTTCGGGGGCCGTCAGTCCCCACACGACGCGCATCAGAACGATCTTGCGCAGTCTCGGGGCAAGTGTGTTCATCAACGCTGTGGCGTCGCTGTGCAATTCGGAATTCAGCGCGTGCTGTTCCGGACCGTCGTCGGTACTCGGTTCGTCGGTCACGAGTTCGAGTGAATATGCCCGTCGCAGAGCGGTTTTGCGGCCCGCGTCGGCCAGTTTGTGCGATGCGATGCCGTAGACGAAGGCCATGAACGGTTTGCCGTAATCACGATACGTCGGCACCGCCGTCACGAGCGCCAGACAGACTTCCTGCACCACGTCGTCCGCGGACACGTCGAGGTTGCCGGAACGCGTTGTGCAGTAACGCTCGAGGTGTGGCCGCACCAGAGCGATCACGTCTCCCAATGCGTCCTTGTCGCCGGCCACTGCCTGCGGCACGCGCGCCTCGAGTGTGTCCACGATGTCTACCACGGTCATCGCTCACGTCCTCCCTGCCGAACTCCCCTGTCGTTGATTCGATACTGCGGCGATTCCGGTTTGGTCACTACCCACCCCAGGGTGAACAAGTGCACCCCGGGGGTGATCTTTCGTCAGTCGTCGGGAGGGTTCGACGACGCGTGCAGGTCGACGACAGTAGTGGGACGTAACGCATTGAGCGGTACAGGCGAAACCCCGTACACACCACCGGACATCGGAGGACCCATGAGGCAGCGGACGCAGGGACGGAGCACAGTGGTCGCGGACGACGGCACAGCCCTTGCCGTCCGCGAATCGGGCGATCCGAATGCACCGATGACGGTGATCTTCGTGCACGGTCACTGTCTCGCCAAGGAATCGTGGACCGACGTTCAGGATGAGCTCGCCGCGACGTGGGGCGACGACATCCGCATGGTCTCCTACGACCACCGCGGCCACGGCGCGTCCGGCAGCGCCGACGCATCCACGTACACGATCGAACAACTCGGCCGCGACCTCGCCGCCGTCGTCAGAACCACGGTTCCGACGGGCCGTTACGTGGTCGTCGGACATTCGATGGGCGGCATGACGGTCATGGCGTACGCGCGTCAGCAACTCGGCGAACTCGGTGATCGGCTGGTCGGCGTCGGCCTCGTCGCCACCGCCGCGTCGGGCCTGGCGGACGATGGTCTCGGGGCCTATCTGGCCCATCCGCTGGTGTCGATGTTCCAGTCCGCGGTGCGTCACGCACCGTCGGCCATGGGGCGTTCCAAGCGTCTCAGCAGGGGAATCTGCGCCCCGATCGTCCGGGCAGCAGGCTGCGGGTCCCGGCGCGTCAGTCCACGGGTCGTTGCGGTGGCCACCGCGATGCTGAACGACACGTCGGTCGTCACGATGGCCGCGTTCCTGAAGTCGCTGCACGATTTCGACGAGTCGAAGTCCATCGCCGCTCTGGCAGTCGTCCCGACGTTCGTGCTCTGCGGGTCCGACGACGTCATGACCCCGATGCGGCATTCGGAGGCGATCTCACGTCATCTCCCGGCAGCGCGCCTGGTCACCGTCGAGAAGGCCGGTCACATGGTCGTCCTCGAACGTGCACGCGAAGTTGCCGACGCGGTGGCGACGCTCGTCGAGCGCGCGATCGCCGATACCAGGACGCTAGAGATCGCGCTGTGAGATGACGCCGCTCTGCAGCGCGCGTTCGGCGAGTCGCACGCGCTTCTGATTCTGCGGAAGGTCCTCGACGCCGAACTTCGCGAACAACACTCGCAGGTGCGTTTTGACGGCGTCGACGCTGAGAAAGATCTCGGTCGCGATCTGCTGGTTCGACGACGGGTTGGCGAACGTCGCGTTGTGCTTGTACGGCCGGCACAGTGCGACGAGGACCGACCGTTGAGTGTCGGTGAGCGAGCGGGTGTTCGGCATCTCGGCGGCAATACGCGTCGCCTCGTCGCCGAGTCCGGAGAAGTCGTGGAACGTGAGCAACGAGCTGCCGATGCGGATGGTGTCGCCCTGACGCAGACTGCGTCGGCCCGTCAATCGGTCTCCGTTGACGAACGTGCCGTTGCGGGAAAGACCGTCGTCGACGACGGTCCAGTGCGTGCCCATCCATTCGATGGCCGCGTGCAGACGCGATACCTCGTGATCCTCGGGAAACGCGATGTCGGCGTGTGGTGATCTACCGACGGTGAGGCGGCTGCGATCCGGCGACAGTGTCACCTCGTGCCGCTCGCCGCCCTTGCCCTCGTATTGGAGCCGCGGATCCTCGTGTTCGCCCCCACTCACCGCTACATCCTGCTCTCCCGGACTCGGTCAGAGCAAGACGTAGCGGCGATCGCTGGCTACTTCTTGGCAGGCGGCGCGTTCAGCAGGGTGATGAACTGCTGGGCATTGGCGGCGACGGCACCGAGGCCACCGACAGCGGTTCCGGCGAGCGACGCCGTGGAGCCGAGCAGCAGTGCACCACCGATGCATCCGGCGATCGGACCTGCGCCGAACAACAGCGCCGCCGGTGCGGAGACGACGCCGGCGGCGACGGCACCGAGGAGGCATCCGCCGACGAGACCCGTTGCGGCACCGAGGAATCCACCGACGGAAGCCGTCAGACTCAGATTGTCCTTGACGCCTGCGACGGCGGCAGGCAGGTCGACCTGTTGCAGACCGGGAAGCTGCGTCGACACGGGGGTGGCAGCGGCAGGGGTGACGTCGGCCGTCAGAACGGCGTGATTGCCGTCGATGTCCGCGGCGACGGGGTGAGCGAAGCCGTCGACGGCGAGGGACAGCGGCACGGAGTCGACCAAGGCGCCGCTGGCGTCGCGGACGACCAGGTGATCGTCTTCGTTGCTGAGACTTCCGGCAGACGTGTCGACGATGACCTGGTTGCCGCTCTGCGTGACGTTCCACCCGACCGGCGCCGGAGCCGGAGCCGGGTCCGCGTAGGACGTTCCCATTGCGGTCGTCATGGCCGCGACGACCAATGCCGACGTGGCTGCGAATTTACCGATTCTCATGTTCCCCGTCTCCCGGTGAAAGTACGTACGCACCCGGTCGGGTGCGGCGCAAACGTACGGGGAGAACGGGGACCTGCACATGACCCGAACGCATCCACGGCAAGGCCGTCGCGTAAACAGCGGTGCAGAGTTACGCCAAAGGGACAGAACGGATTTGGCAACTTTCAACTAACGGTAATGAGGAGCCTACTACTTCCCACGCCGGACGTTCATCGGCCCAGGAATTTCGGAGCGCGCTTCTCCTTGCGTGCGCGTCGCGCTTCCTTCATGTCCTCGCTCGTCCACGCCGCCCCGAACGCTTCGAGCTGCTCCTGGGTGGCCTCCTCGTGCGTTCCGTCGTCGTTGAAGACCAGCTTGAGGTGGCGAAGGGCGAGCGGGGCGAGCTCGGTGATCGACGCAGCCCACTCCTGAGCGTCGGCAAGGTCGCCACGCTTGTTCGCCAAACCGCTGTAGAAGGCACGCTCGGCGTCGAGCCGCTCCCCTCCCATGAGGATCGTGCGCGCGGCACTCGACCCGGCCAGTGAGGCGAGTCGCTTGATCGTCCAGTTGTTGACGGCGATACCGAGGCGTGTCGACGGGATCTCGAAGTACGCACCGTCCGCGACGACGCGGAGGTCGCTGGCTATCGCCAACTGAGTGCCCGCGCCGACGGCCGGTCCGTTGACGGCCGCGACGATCGGGATCGGTGCGCCGTCGACCGACCGGAGCAGCAGCTCCAGTGCTCGCGGGAAGTCCGCGGCGAAATCGTCACCGCTGAGGTCGGCGCCCGCACAGAAGCTGGACCCCTGCCCGGTGAGGACGACGACCCGCGCATCCGTCGCGACCGCGTCCTCGATGCCGGCCCGCAAGGCCGTGCACAGCTCGGTGTTCAGTGCATTGCGCCGCTCGGGACGCTGAAGTTCGAGGGTGACGACAGCGCCGTCCCGTGTCTGTCCGATCATGAGTGCAGACGTTACTCATGGGTACGAACGACTGCGCTCGACGGGCTGATCTACTGGGAACCGTGATCGAGACAGACGTGGCCGTCATCGGCGCCGGGCAGGCCGGCCTTTCTGCGGGATATCACCTGCGTCGGGCGGGGCTGGCGCCCGGCGACGGGTTCGTCGTGCTCGATCGATCCCCCGAACCCGGCGGCGCATGGCAGTACCGCTGGCCGTCGTTGACGCTGAGCACGGTCAATCGCGTCCACGACCTCCCCGGCATGGAATTCGCGGACACGCTGACCGGTGAGGCCCCCGACGGCGTCGTCGCCGCCGAAGCGGTGCCCCGGTACTACCGGATCTACGAAGAGAAGTTCGACCTGCAGGTACGACGGCCCGTCACCGTCACGGTCGTCTGCGACCGCGAACCGCGCTTCCGCGTCGAGGCCGGGGACGTCGTACTGTCGGCGCGCGGCCTGATCAACGCGACCGGCACGTGGGAGAAGCCGTTCATCCCCCGCTACCGCGGCGCCGAGACCTTCCGCGGACGACAGCTGCACACCAGGGATTACAAGACGGCCGACGAGTTCGCGGGTAAGCACGTCATCGTCGTCGGCGGCGGCATCTCGGCCGTGCAATTGCTCGACGAGATCTCACTCGTCACCTCGACCACATGGGTGACGCGTCGGGAACCCGAGTTTCGTGACAGCGACTTCGGTCCCGAAGCCGGACGTGCGGCCGTGGCGATGGTCGAGGAACGCGTGCGCGCAGGCCTGCCGCCGGGCTCGGTCGTCTCGGTGACGGGTCTGCTGCTGACCGACAGGTTGAAGGCAGCGCGCGATCGCGGAGTTCTGGTGCGGCGGCCGATGTTCACCTCGGTCGAGCCCGACGGCGTCCGGTGGGACGACGGATCCTTCGTGCGCGCCGACGTCATCCTGTGGGCCACCGGATTCCGCAGTGCGCTGGACCATTTGGCGCCGCTGAGGTTGCGCGGCCACGGCGGCGGCATCGTCATGGACGGGCGGCTCGCCACCCGCGTCGCGAAGGATCACCGCGTGCATCTGCTCGGCTACGGGCCGTCGGCCAGCACGATCGGCGCGAACCGCGCGGGCAGAGCAGCGGTATCGGAGTTACTGGAGACCTTGAGCTGATTCTGGCGGGTCCGAGCCATCCCGCTCCGCGCAGGTTTCAGCAGCTGCGCACGTTGCAACCTGCGCACACGCTGGAAGGTGCGCGGCAGGGGAAGTGCCCGCCCACCCCGGTCCGCTCCGCGCAGGTTTCAGCAACTGCGCACGTTGCAACCTGCGCGCTCGCTGGAAGGTGCGCGGCAGGGGAAGTGGCCGCCCACCAGTTCCGCTCCGCGCAGGTTTCAGCAGCTGCGCACGTTGCAACCTGCGCACTCGCTGGAAGGTGCGCGGCAGGGGAAGTGGCCGCCCACCCGCTCCGCTCCGCGCAGGTTTCAGCAGCTGCGCACGTTGCAACCTGCGCGCACGCTGGAAGGTGCGCGCTCGCAAAGGGTGCGAACGACACCTACTTACTTGACACCCTGAGTACCAGATAGAAATTTCGACCAAATCGCCCACTTCTGCACTCGGTGTCAGATACGTTTCTTCTCATGTCCTCCAATTCGGACATCCTGCCGCGAAACGCACAGCGCCCCGGTGGGCCAATCGTTTTGCGCTCGTACTGTTTTCACCAACCGAACAAGGAAGTTCGACCATGGGAAAGCTCGACGGGAAAGTAGCGTTCATCACCGGCGCCGCCCGCGGACAAGGCCGCAGCCACGCCGTCAAACTCGCCCAGGAGGGCGCGGACATCATCGCGATCGACCTCTGCGAGCAGGTCGGAACCGTGGGGTTCCCGCTCGCCACCGAGGAGGATCTTGCACAGACGGTCAAGGAAGTCGAAGCGCTCGATCGTCGCATCGTCGCCACGAAAGCCGACGTCCGCGACACCGCGGCACTGAAGAAGGCCGTCGACGACGGCGTCGCAGAGCTCGGCCGACTCGACATCGTCCTCGCCAACGCCGGCATTGCCAGCTTCGCGCCGGTCGACGAACTGACCGACGAGATGTGGGACGACATGATCGACATCAATCTCACCGGCGTGTTCAAGACGGTCCGCGCGGCGTTGCCACACTTGAAGGCCGGCGGACGCGGAGGCGCGATCGTGCTGACGTCGTCGACGGCGGGCATCAAGGGCCTGGGCAACCTCGCGCACTACGTCGCCGCGAAGCACGGCGTCGTCGGCCTGGTGAAGACCTTCGCAAACGAGTTCGCGCCGTACAACATTCGGGTCAACTCGGTGCATCCGACGTCGGTGAACACCGATATGATTCACAACGAACAGACGTACAAGACGTTTCTCCCCGACAACCCGAATCCGCAGAAGGACGACGCGGCCGAGGCGTTCAAGACGCTGAACGCACTGCCGATCGAGTGGGTCGAACCTGTCGACATCTCCAACGCCATTGCATTTCTCGTCTCCGACGAGGGCCGGTACATCACCGGCGTCCAACTTCCCGTCGATGCAGGATCGGTGATCAAATGACCGGCAAACTCGAAGGCAAGGTCGCCTTCATCACTGGGGCAGCGCGCAGCCAGGGCCGCAGCCACGCCCTCAGACTCGCCCAGGAAGGCGCCGACATCATCGCCGTCGACCTGTGCGGCCCCGTCGACACCATCGAGATGTACCCGGCTGCAACGGAATCGGATCTCGAAGACACCGTGAAGCAGGTCGAGGCACTGGACCGTCGGATCGTCGCGACGAAAGCCGATGTGCGGGACAGCGTCGCGTTGAAGAAAGCCGTCGACGACGGGGTTGCCGAACTCGGCCGCCTCGACATCGTCCTCGGCAACGCGGGCGTGTTCGAGATCGCGCCCGCTCTCGACATCACCGACGACGCCTGGCGGAACATGATCGACGTCAACCTCACCGGAGTCTGGAACACGTGCAGGGTTGCACTCCCTCATCTCATCGCCGGCGGCCGCGGAGGGTCGATCGTGCTGACATCGTCGACCGCGGGTCTCAAGGGCACACCGAACACCGTGCACTACACCGCCACCAAGCACGGCGTCGTGGGCATCATGCGCACACTCGCGAACGAATTCGGGCAGCACAGCATTCGTGTCAACACCGTGCACCCGACCGGCGTCGACACGGTGATGATCCAGAACCGCAAGACGTGGGGATTGTTCGCACCCGACGATCCGAATCCGACCCGCGAGAAGGCAGAACCGATCTTCGCGACGACGAACACGTTGCCGATTCCGTGGGTCGAGCCGATCGACATCTCCAACGCCATCGCGTTCCTGGTGTCCGACGAGGCTCGATACATCACCGGCGCAACACTTCCCGTGGACGCCGGGTACACGATCAAATGACGTCGCTGATGTCGATCGCCGAGATTCGCCGCCGTATCGCGGCGAATCTCGTCGGTCGTGATTACGAACTGGATCTGGTGCTCGCCGCAGTGGCGGCCGGGCGGGACATGCTCATCGAAGGTCCGCCCGGCACCAGCAAGAGCACGCTTCTCGGTGCGATCACCGCCGAGTGGGGCATTCCGCTGCTCTTCGTCGAGGGCAATGCAGACTTGACGCCTGCGCGAATCGTCGGACACCACAACCCCGCTCGCGTTCTGCGGGAGGATTACAGCGAGGACAACTTCGTACCAGGTCCCCTCGTCGAGGCAATGCGCTCCGGCGGATTCCTGTACGTCGAGGAGTTCAACCGGGCGCCCGAGGACACGCTGAACACTCTTCTGACGGCGATGGCCGAGCGTCGCATCACGATCCCGCGCGTCGGGACGGTGCATGCGTTGCCCACGTTCCGCGTCATCGCGTCGATGAATCCGTACGACAACGTCGGAACGACGCGCCTGTCCACGAGCGTGCACGACCGCCTCTGCCGACTCGCGATCGACTATCAGGACGCCGAAGCGGAACGTGGAATCGTCGCACTCCGAACGGAATCCGACTCGCCACGACTGATTGCCGACGCCGTCGCGATCACCCGCGCGACCCGAGAACAGGACGACATCACGCAGGGCAGCAGTGTCCGCGGGGCGATCGACCTGACGCTCGTCGCTGGGCAGCTGGCCGATCTCCGGTCGGTCGCGATACCCGTCGTCACCGATATCGCGCCACCGCGCGACCTGCCGCAGGACTACCAGGCACTGATGCTCGACGCCGTCCTCGTGGCCCTGTCCGGCCGAATCCACGTCGACGAAACCGCCGATGCGACACCGGAGACGATCCTGCGTCGACTCTGGGAGGACCACTTCGTCCTGAATCCTGCTGCGGCCGCGCCTGGTTGAAGAGCCGTCGCGGCCGATTCCCCGGTGCGCAGGCCGGGGAGCAGGACGACGCCCGGATCGCTGAAACCACTGCGCCGCAAGCCGAAACAACTCGACGAATCCCCGTCCTTGTTCAAGCCCGGCGTCAGCGGCGCCGTCCTCGTCGTCGACGGCCGGAGCCGGGCAGGTAAGGCGACGGGCGAGAACAACCCGTCGGCACCCGGTTTCACCGACGAGACGGCGGAGGTGATTCCGCTGCGCGACGCGACCGAGGAGGAGTCGTCGGCCGACGCGGCCACCCGTGCTCGGGCCCGTAAGATCGCTGCCCGTCTGGCGGTGCGACGGCCACGCCGCGACGCGCGGGCTCGGCGCGGCATCGGCGATCTGACGTCGTTGCGCTACCGCGGCGGGTCCGACGAGATCGACATGGATTGCACCCTCGACATCCTGGCGGCGAATCCGCTGCCCGAGGACGACGACATCGTCGTGCGGGAACGTCTGCACACCAAGCGCTCGATCGTGCTCGTCGTCGACATCTCCGGATCGATGAAGGGTGAGCGGGTCAGGACGGCCGCGGCGACCGTCGGCGCGTTGGCGGGCGAGTTGAACCAGGACAACCTGGCGGTCGTCGCATTCTGGTCCGACGCCGCCGTCCTCACGCGCTTCGGCGATCCGATGACGCCGCTCGGCATTCTCGACACCATTCTGCGCATTCCGGCTCAGGGGCTCACCAACGTGCAGTTCGCCCTCGACACCGCGGCCGGACTGCTGCGCGGGACGTCGTCGCGTGATGCGCGTGTCGTGCTGCTGTCCGACTGCGTCCACAACGCCGGACCCGACCCGCGGTACATCGCCGCGTCGATCCCGCGTCTCGACGTCCTGCTCGACACGTCCGGTGAGAACGACCTCGATCTGGGACGCGATCTGGCGCGTCTCGGGCACGGACGGATCCGCATGGTCCGCACGTACCGCGACGTCGGGTCCGCTCTGAGCGCGTTCTTCTGACACCGTTTCAGAAAGCTGCAAGAACCCTCCAAGTCGCTCCGGCCAGTGTGTGCACACCACACCCGAAGGAGCACCATCATGAGCACTCTGCTCGGAAGACTCGGCGCACTGTGCGCCGCACACCCTTGGCGAACGATCACGGTCTGGGTCGTACTGCTGGTGTCCACGCTCGCCGCTGCAGGCGCGTTCGGCGGCCAGATGCAGGACGACTATCACGTCGACGGACTCGAATCCGTCGCGGGCAGCGACCTGCTGGCCGAACGGTTTCCGGACATGGCAGGAACCGACGCCCGCGTCGTCGTCCACGATCCCGACGGTCTCGACCAGGCCGATCTGGCCGGCCTCGGCAGTCGACTCCGCGATCTCGACGGCGTCGGAACGGTAGCGCCCCCGCGGATGTCCTCGGACGGCGACACCGCGCTGATCGCCGTCCAGTACTCCGTTCCGGTGACCGACTTCGCCGGGACCGAGGGCATCGATGCACTGCGGACGGCGACGGCACCGCTCGAACGCGAGGGCGTGCAGGTCGAACTCGGCGGGCAGGTGGCCGAGAACATCAGCGCTCCGAGTGGCGTCGCCGAAGCAGTCGGCATCGTCGTCGCGCTGGCCATTCTGTTGGTGGCGTTCGGATCGGTCGTCGCGGCGGGGCTCCCGATCGCGGTGGCGATCGTCGGAGTCGGGATCGGAACGGGAATCATCGCGTTGCTGTCGGCCGTCACCGAGATCGGCCCCATGGCCCCGACGATCGCGACGATGGTCGGCATCGGCGTCGGCATCGATTACGCGTTGCTGCTCGTCACCCGTTTCGCCGACGGTCTTCGATCGGGCCTCTCCCGGACGGAGTCTGCAGCACAGGCCAATTCGACGGCAGGCGTCTCCGTCGTGTTCGCCGGTACGACGGTTCTGCTGTGCCTGCTCGGCCTGCGCCTCGCCGGCGTGCCCGTCTACGCGTCGATGGGGTATGCGACGCTGGCCGTCGTCGGCGCCGTGATGCTGACGTCGGTCACTCTGGTGCCTGCACTGTGCGCGCTTGCCGGCCCGCGCGTTCTGGGCAGAAAGGTGCGGTCCACGGTGGGCCCGTCCCGAACCGAGCGGTGGGCACGCATGGTGTGTCGCAGACCGGTGGCGTGGGCAGTATCGGCACTGGTACTGATGGCTATCCTGGCCGCACCCGTGCTCGACATGCGACTGTGGCCGCAGAACGCAGGAACGCAGCCGACGTCGAACACGACCCGAGTGGCCTACGACCTGATCGACGCCGAATACGGTCCAGGCGCCAACGGGCCGTTCACGCTGGCCGTCGATCTGACAACGGTCGACATCGACTCCCTGACAATGCGATTGGCCGACGAGCCGGGAATCGCCACGGTGATGCCGCCGATGGTCAACGCAGTGGGAGACACGGCGATCGTCGTGATCGAGCCGACGACGGGACCCGCCGACGAAGCGACCACCGAATTGCTCGACCGGCTACGCTCCGACGTCGCAGGCGACGGCGTCGTCGTCACCGGTGTGACCCCGATCTTCGCGGACATCACCGACAAACTCGCCGACCGGATCTGGCTCGTCGTCGCGTTCGTCGTGGCTCTGTCGGTCGTGTTGCTGACCGCGGTGTTCCGTTCGATCGTCGTATCACTGAAAGCCGCGGCGATGAATCTACTGTCGGTGGCCGCGGCATACGGCGTCATGGTCGCAATCTTCCAATGGGGCTGGGGCACAGAACTGTTGGGGCTTCCGCACGCAGTACCGGTGTCGAGCTGGGTACCGATTCTGATGTTCACGATTCTGTTCGGACTCTCGATGGACTACGAGGTCTTTCTGCTCTCGCGCGTCCGTGAACTGTGGCTGCGCTCCGGAGACGCTCATTCCTCGGTCGTCGACGGCGTCGCCTCGACCGGACGCGTCATCACCAGCGCGGCAGCGATCATGGTCGCGGTGTTCCTCGGCTTCGCGATGGACGCCGACGTGACGGTCAAGATGATGGGCGTCGGACTCGCGACGGCGGTGTTCCTCGACGCCACCGTGGTACGCATGGTGCTCGTCCCGGCGACGATGACGCTTCTCGGACAATGGAATTGGTGGACGCCTATGAGTCCGCGAACCCGGGTCACTCCGCAGGCTGCGGTCCCGCACCCAGCTGCTCGACCACATACTTCGCAAGAGCACCCAACCGAGCCCGCTCCGGCATACGCGTCGGAACATCGAGAGCGTCCAACGGCGCCGAGGTGACCGGTCCGACGCAGATCGCGACGACGGGACCCCGTAGCGCAGTGAGGAATTCGTCGAGAAGTCCGTTGTCCTTGGCCGTCGACAACATCGATGCGACGGCCGGGGCGCTGGTGAAGGTGACGGCGTCGACGTCGTGGTTCAGGATCTCGGTCAGAAGGTCGATCAGCGGCTGCTGATCGACCGGCCGAATCCAGCGATAGACGGGGATAGCGCGAACGTCGGCGCCGAGTCTGCCCAGAGCCTCGCTGAGGTGGATCGTCGGCTCCCACTCGGTGATGGTGCCGTGCAACTGGACGGCGACGTCGACGCCCGCAACGCCTTCCGCTGCGAGATGATCGGCGACTTCCTGGGATGCCTCGGTCGTCGGCGACCAGATCTCGCGGAGACCGGCGCCGCGAATGGCGCCGCGTGCCTTGGGGCCTCGCGCGATGATGCGCGTGGACCCGAGGGCCGCCAGAAGTTCCTCACGGTTGTCCCAGCCCTCGGCCGCGTCGAGCCAGCCGCGGAAACCGATACCGGTACTGATGACCGTCAGTTCGGGAGGGCGTTCGATGAAGTCGGCGGTCTTCTCACGGAGATCCGAGTCGTCGAGAAGAGGGAGAACGTGAATCGCGGGGACGTGCACGGTCCGCGCGCCGCGGCGTTCGAGCAGCGCGGCGAACTCGTCCGCCCGCCGTTCGGCGGTCAGCGCGATCGTCTTCCCCGACAGTGGAGCCATGCCGGAAAGAATAGGCGCTCCGCGCCTGTGCGTGCATAGTCGGACTCCTGCCCATGTCCAGTCCATAGACATATGAGAGTCGTATGTCTACGGACATGTGAGACACGCTTGCTGGCGTCGTAGGTGTGGGGCACCTGAATCGGCTAGGGAAGATTCCATGGCCAGAACGGGTGCGCGCCTC
>NZ_JAAFYV010000019.1:0-96382 GCF_011770055.1 Rhodococcus sp. B10
GTTCTAGGACACCTACACCTCGACCGCGACAAGCGATACCAAGGACAACTCCACGCCCCCGCCGCCTAGAATCGACTCTCACATCTATGTAGACATCGTGTCTCACATCTATGTAGACAGCACACGGACTCCTGCCCAACTATGCACGCACGGGTGGCTATGCCGCGAACACGTCCGGATCAGGGCCGGTGCGGCCGTCCGGGGTGTCCAGCGCGTTGATCTGCTTAATCTCGTCGCTCGACAGCTCGAAACCGAAGACGTCGAAGTTGCTCGCGATGCGCGCCGGCGTCACCGACTTCGGAATCACCACGTTGCCGAGCTGAATGTGCCACCGCAGGATGACCTGGGCTGGGGTGACGCCATGCGCGTCGGCGATCGACTTGAAGGCCGGGTCGTCCAGGATCGTGCCGGAACCGAGCGGGCTCCACGCCTCGGTCGCGATGCCCTTCGACGTGTGGAACGCGCGCAGCTCTTCCTGATTGAACCGCGGGTGCAGCTCGATCTGGTTGACGGCCGGAACCTCGCCGACCGCGTCGATCAGTTTCTCGAGCGTCGGGATGGTGAAGTTGGAGACGCCGATGGATCCGATCCGACCGTCGGCCTTCAGCTTCTGGAACGCCTTGAACGTGTCGATGTACTTGTCACGGTCGAGCTGCTGCCAGTGAATGAGGTACAGGTCCAGGTAGTCGAGTCCCAGACGGTCCATGCTGGCGTCGAAGGCGGTCAGCGTGGAGTCGTAGCCCTGATCGTCGTTCCACAACTTGGTCGTGACGAACAGCTCGTCGCGTGCGATGCCGGATTCCGCGATCGCCTTACCGGTGCCGGCTTCGTTCTCGTACACCTTCGCGGTGTCGATGCTACGGTAGCCGACCTTCAGTGCCTCCGCGACCGCGTCGTATGCGCCGTCGTCGGGAACCTGCCACACGCCGAAGCCGAGCTGGGGAATCGCATGCCCGTCGTTCAGCACGATCGTCGGAACAGAACTGGTTTTCGGTGAAAACGTCATACGAATGCCAACTCCCGAGGGGGTTTCTCTGTTCCCTGCACGCGATAATGGCGGGTGTGACTGCAACGCTTCGCATCGACGACCTGTCTGCCTTCCACGGCGACCGCACCCTGTTCGCCGGGCTCGACCTCACGGTCACCGAGGGCGACGTCATCGGCCTCGTCGGCGCGAACGGTGCAGGTAAGTCGACGTTGTTGACGCTGCTCGCGGGCGTCGGAACAGCCGAGTTCGAGGGTGAGATATACACGAGCCCGCCCGACGCCACCGTCGGATATCTCGCGCAGGAGCCGGACCGTCGGGCAGGAGAAACCGTCGTCCAGTTCATCGGCCGCCGCACCGGAGTCACGGCGGCCGAACAGGCGATGAACGACGCGGCCGAGGCGCTCGGTTCGGGCTCGGGCGAGGACCTCTACACGCCCGCGCTGGAGAAGTGGCTGGCGCTCGGCGGCGCCGACCTGGCCGAACGGACCGAAAAGGTGCTTGCCGACCTCGGTCTCGCGGTCGACGGTTCTGCTCTGATGACGTCGTTGTCCGGTGGTCAGGCCGCGCGGGCAGGGCTCGCCGCCATTCTGCTCGCCCGGTACGACATTCTTCTGCTCGACGAGCCGACCAACGATCTCGATCTGGCCGGGCTCGAGCAGCTGGAACGGTTCGTCGTGGAAACGCGAGCGGCGATCGTCGTCGTCAGTCACGATCGTGAATTCCTCGCGCGGACGGTCACCGGCATCGTCGAGTTGGATCGGGGTCAGCGCCGCATCGACGTGTACGACGGCAGCTACGAGTCCTACCTCACCGAACGGGAAATCGCGCGACAGCATGCACGGGAGAAGTACGACGACTACGCCGACACGAAGGCATCGTTGGAGTCCCGCGCGCAAATGCAGCGGAACTGGATGGAATCCGGCGTCCGGAATGCGCGTCGCAAGGCAACGGACAACGACAAGATCAGCCGCAAGACACGCGCGGAATCCACCGAGAAACAGGCCGCGAAAGCGCGTCAGACACAACGCCGTATCGAACGGCTCGAGGTCGTCGAGGAGCCCCGCAAGGAGTGGGAACTGCGGATGGAAATCGCCGCGGCACCCCGCAGCGGCACCGTCGTCTCGGTGCTCGGTGGGGCAGTCGTGCGTCGGCCGGACTTCACATTCGGACCCGTCACGACGCAGATCGAATTCGGTGACCGTGTGCTGATCACCGGCGCGAACGGTTCGGGAAAGACCACGTTGTTGTCGGTACTCCTCGGCAAACTGGTGCCCGACGAGGGAACCGCGTCGCTGGGCTCCGGCGTCGCGGTCGGTGAAATCGACCAGGCGCGAGGGCTGTTCACCGGGGCTGCGACCGTGGCCGAGTCATTGAGTGCCGCAGTTCCGGACTGGCCTGACGCCGATGTGCGTACGTTGCTCGCAAAATTCGGACTGCGGGGCGACGACGCGCTGCGGGCCGCCGATTCTCTGTCTCCGGGTGAGCGCACTCGCGCGGCCTTGGCCCTGCTGCAAGCGCGTGGCGTGAATTTGCTCGTGCTGGACGAGCCGACCAATCACCTCGACCTGCCCGCGATCGAGCAACTCGAACGGGCGATGGAGAACTTCGAGGGCACGTTGCTGCTGGTCACGCACGACCGCCGCATGCTCGACACCGTCCGCGCGACGCGACGCTGGGTCATGGACGGCGGTCGGTTGACGGAGGTGTGACTCTCCCGTCGGCATCGATGGACCGTGGCATCCGATAGACGGTTGCCGCGGTCCACCGATGCGGTGGAGCGTCGTCAACGGTTGACAGATCGTTGGGTTTATACAACACTTCGTTCTATGAGCCCCAAGCGTGCGACCACGCTCCCGATTTACAACCGGGTGGGAGTTCTGCGAGCCGAACGCAAGATGAGCCGCGCGCAACTGGCCGAACTCGTCGACGTCAACCCACAGACCGTGGGGGCGCTCGAACGAGGTGACCACTACCCGAGTCTCGACCTGGCCATGCGCATCTGCGACGTCTTCGACCTCCCCATCGAGGCCGTCTTCTCGCGCACGGAGCTCGGACCACTCTCCGCCGAACTGTTCAGAAGGGAACCATGAGTACCCCGGACACGAACATCCTCAGCCGCTACCAGACCTATCGAACGCGGCGCTTCCTGGAGAACGACGCCAAGACGCGCCACTGGTTGCCGGGTTGGCGCACACAGCATCGCCGACGCGTTCTGGCCGTCGCCGTTCTGGCCACCCTGTTCGTTCTTCTCGTTCTGTCGATCTCCACCCTGTTCTGGAAGTGGGCGCCCCTTGCGTGGCTCCCGGCCACTGCAGCGTTCCTCGTCCTGTGGACGATCCTGCAGACCGTGTCCGGCCGTCACAGCGACGCACCCGTGGGAGCACTCGACGAGTGGGAAGTGGAGCAGCGCAACGAAGCTCGCTCCATCGGCCTGACGGTCACCCAAGGTACCGTTCTCACCGCCGTCATCGCGCTCGTCTTCCTGTCCACCGCCCTCGACAACGACCGCCTCGCCTACGCGGGCGGCCTCTGGACCCTGGTTGCCCTCCTGACCGGAATCTGCTCTCCCGCAATCATTCTTGCCTGGATAACCCCCGACCCCGATCCCGAAGATCTCTGAAAGAGGCACCATGAGCACCCTCACGATCGACGACATCTCGAAAAGGTACGGCGACAAGATCGCCCTGGATTCCCTGACCTTCGACGTTCGGCCGGGCGAGCTCTTCGGCTTCGTCGGCAGCAACGGAGCGGGCAAGACCACCACGATGCGCATCGTCCTCGGCGTGCTGTCGGCCGACTCCGGGCGAGTTCTCCTGGGCGGCAATCCCGTCGACCTCGACGTCCGCCGAACCATCGGCTACATGCCGGAGGAACGCGGGCTCTACCCGAAGATGAAGGTCGGGCCGCAGCTAGCGTATCTGGCCGAATTGCACGGACTGTCGTCGGCCGACGCGAAGGCCGCGGTCGCGCGATGGACCGAACGACTCGGCATCTCCGAGCGATTGAACGACACGGTCGACGCGCTCAGTCTCGGCAACCAACAGCGCGTTCAACTCGCCGCCGCACTCGTGCACGACCCCGCGGTACTCGTTCTGGACGAACCGTTCTCGGGCCTCGATCCCGTCGCCGTCGACGTCATGAGCGACGTGCTGCGAGAGAAGGCGTCGTCCGGTGTGCCCGTCATCTTTTCGAGCCATCAGTTGGATCTCGTGCAGCGGCTGTGCGATCGGGTCGGCATCATCTCCGGCGGTTCGATGAAAGCCGTCGGCACCGTCGACGAGCTTCGAGGGGCAGGTGACGCGCAACTTCTCGTACACGCACCGGGCGCCCAGGAAGGCTGGGCCGACGCCATTGCAGGCGTCACGCCGATCGGTCATTCCGACGGGCGCACCATCCTGAGCGTCAAGAGCGGCGCCGACGACCAAGCCATCCTCCGCGCAGCGCTGGCCACCGGACCCGTGCACGAATTCTCCTTCCGTAAACCGTCGTTGAGCGACCTGTTCCGAGAGGCAGTGGCATGAGCCAACAGATGAGTTCGAGTCGCGCCATCGGATTGATCGCCAAGCGCGAGTTCACCGTTCAGGTGATGAAGAAGAGCTTCGTCATCAGCAACGTCATCATTCTTGCCGTCATCATCGGCGGCATCATCGCCTACTCGATCTTCTCCGGAGGCGACGACGAGGAACGTGACGTCGTCGGCGTCGTCGGCGATTCTTCGATCGCGTCCATCCTGGAGCAGACCGGCACCGCCGTCGGCAGCCCGGTCGAGGTTCGCGAAATCTCCGACGCCGACACCGCGCGCGCCGACGTCGAATCCGGTGATGTCGCAGTCGCTCTCGTACCGGGCAGCGCGGGCGCCTACACGGCGATCACCGATTCGGAGCTCGAGGGAACGCTCCGCGCCGTCGTCGAAGGAAGTGTGCAGACGCAGGCGACTGACACCGCTCTCGCCGAGCAAGGCGTCGACCAGAACGCGTTGGCAGCAGCAGTGTCGCAGGCGACCGTGACGGTCGAGGCGATCGATCCTCCCGATCCCGAAGCGGGACAACGTGTTGCGCTGTCACTCGCCGCGGTGTTCGTGCTGTACGCGCAGATCATCGGATTCGGAATGTACGTCGCGATGGGCGTCGTCGAGGAGAAGTCGTCGCGTGTCGTCGAACTGCTGCTGTCGACGGTTCGGCCGCTGCAGTTGTTGTGGGGCAAGATCATCGGGATCGGCGCGGTCGGCATTCTGCAACTCGCGTTGTACGGGGCAGCGGGTGTCGGAGCGGGACTCGCCACCGGCACTCTCACCGTCACCGGAACGGCCATCACGGTCTTCGCCAGCACCCTGGGCTGGTTCGTCCTCGGTTTCGCGTTCTTCGCGGTGCTGTACGCGGCAGGCGGTTCGATGGTCTCGCGGCAGGAGGACGTCAATTCGACGACCATGCCGTTGCTGCTGCTGATCATGGCAATGTTCTTCTCCGCGTTCTACTCCGTCGGAGATCCCGAGAGCACGCTCAGCAACGTATTGAGCTGGATTCCCCCGTTCTCCGCCGTCATGATGCCGCTGCGCATCGCGGCCGGTGTGGCGCCGGTCTATCAGGTCGTCGGCACGGTGCTCATCATGGCTGCCACCACCGCAGCCCTGGCCGTCGTCGCCGCGAAGATCTACCAGCGCTCGATCCTGCGGATCGGTAAGACCGTCACGTGGAAGGAAGCATTCGCCCGCTAAGCTCCAGTTCCATGAGCACGCGAACGTCCGCCGCCGAGATTCTCGATGCCATTCTCGACGGCGGATCGTTCGTGTCGTGGGATTCCCCGCCGATCGACGTCTCTCCCGGCCCGGCCTACGCGGCGGACCTCGACAGGGCGCGGGAGAGGAGCGGCGTCGACGAGTCGGTTCTGACCGGGCGCGGCATGATCGACGGCAGACCGGTGGCCGTCGTCGCCTGCGAATTCGCCTTTCTCGCCGGATCCATCGGCGTGGCCGCCGCGGAACGGATCGTCACCGCCATCGAACGGGCGACGGCCGAGGGACTGCCGTTGATCGCGTCTCCCACGTCGGGCGGAACGCGTATGCAGGAGGGGACGCTCGCGTTCGTCCAGATGGTGAAGATCGCAGGCGCCGTCACCGTGCACAAGAAGGCCGGACTGCCGTACCTCGTGTACCTCCGCAATCCGACGACCGGTGGTGTGTTCGCGTCCTGGGGATCGCTGGCGCACGTCACGTTCGCGGAGCCGGGCGCCCTGATCGGTTTTCTCGGACCTCGCGTGTATCAGGCGTTGTACGACAAGCCATTTCCCGACGGCGTCCAGACCGCCGAGAATCTGTACCACCACGGCGTCATCGACGGGGTCGTGCCGATCGACAGCCTCCGCCACTTGCTCGTACGTGCCCTACGCGTCGTCACTGGTGAGACCGAGATTCCCGCCGAGTTGGAGCCCGCCCCGGCCGACATTCCGGAGCACTCCGCGTGGCATTCCGTCGAGGCATCCCGACGCGAAGACAGGCCGGGCGTCCGGGAGCTTCTGGAACATGCTGCGACCGAACAGGTTCCGTTGAGCGGCACCGGCCAGGGCGAGTCGGACACCACTATTCTGTTGTCGCTGTGCAGGTTCCGCGGAGTCTCGTGCGTGGTGTTCGGCAACGACCGCAGCAGTCACAGCGTCACCGCAACCATGGGGCCGGCCGCACTCCGAGAAGCGCGTCGGGGAATGCGCTTGGCCGAGGAACTGGGCATTCCGCTGGTACTCGTCATCGACACGTTCGGTGCCGCACTGTCGAAAGAGGCCGAGGAAGGTGGTCTCGCACCCGAGATCGCGCGGTGCATCAGCGATCTCGTCACCGTGAACACACCGACCGTCTCGGTGCTGCTCGGACAGGGGACGGGAGGCGGCGCTCTCGCCCTGCTGCCTGCAGACCGAACGCTGTGTGCGCAGAACGCGTGGCTCGCGCCGCTGCCGCCCGAAGGTGCCAGTGCGATCGTCCACCGAGACACCGCCCACGCCCCCGATATGGCGGAGGCACAGGGCATTCGGTCGGTAGACCTGTTGCGTGACGGGATCGTCGACGCCATCGTCCCCGAGAACCCGGACGCGGCAGACGAACCCGTCGAGTTCTCGACACGCGTCGCCGGTGCGATCGCCCGCGAGCTACGTGAGATCGCGACCGGCGGGCCGGACCGCGTCTCGCTGCGTATGGAAAGGTACCGGCGGCTCGGAGTTCGGGATCAGAGCTAGCAGGTCGCCGGCCCGAACGTCCGACGGCAATGCGACCTTGCCGTCGCCGAACGCGAAGAACTCCCGTCCTGCCACCGAATGTCGATTGGCGACCTCGGCTGCGACACAGTCGCACGCGGCCGCGTCGACACGCACTGTTCCGGCGAGTACCGACCTCACCCGCGTGACGACGACGCCACCCAGCCGTGTCGGAGTTCCGTCGCAGTCGGCGAGATCCTCGACGCACACGCCGTCGACCATCAGGCGCCCCAGGTGAAAATGCGTCGCCGACGGCCAGATCGCCATGTCGAATCGGGACGGGCACGCGGCTCGGAGGGAGGGAAGTTGTTCGAAAAGGGTCACGTCGTCGAGTGTTCGTCGGGTTCGCCGCGGTTACCAGAGTTTTGACGAAACCCTTACGGACCAGCCGCGACTGGCTGCACAGTGTTGACGCGATTCGGGCGGGATCCCGCCAGTTCGGCCCGACAATGTGCACTCAGTTGCGCGGGAGAGTACGACTGGACGAATTGATCGACTTCCGACGCCGCCGCACCACGGTAATGATCTCCTCGACGACGCGGTCGAGGTCGGCAAGCACCGTCGCGGCCGAATACCGCAGCACCAACCATCCTTCGAGGACCACAGCGTTCTGCCGTCGGCGATCGTTGTTGAATGTCGCCGGATCGCTGTGGAACTCGCGCCCGTCGATCTCGACGATGACGCGGGCACGGAAGTCGACGAGGTCACCGTAGAACGGACCCACCCTCGCGTTGATCGCCATCCGAAAATTTCGGGCGGTCAAGGCACGCGCGACGATTCGCTCCGGTTCGGAGCGGGTGCCAGGGCAGCAGCGTCGAAGCTGTTCTCGAAGAGCCGCCATGCCCTTCATGCCGGCAGAAATATCGCAGATCTCCGCGACTCGTCGCCACGGAATCCGTGCGCCGATCGCAGCGTCGAAGAACTTCTCCAGTTCGGGCTTCGGGAGAACCGCAGCGACATCGACGAATGCCTGCTCGATCGCGACGATCCGAAATCCTCCGTAGGTCGCAACGGTGGGCAGCGTCCGGCGATAGATACGCACCCAATCGGGGGCACGTGATCGGCCCGACGGATCGATCGTGACTTCGACGCGCTGCGGTTCGTAGTCGATCAGCCCCCAGAGCCACGCTGCGGTCGTGTGGCTGACCACCGCCTTCGGCTTCCACAACGCGACGGCCCGGCACAGATCCATGTAGTCCGGCTTCTCGGTCGCATAGATCTCCGGAAGCAGACGTATAAGTTCCCCGGACTTCACGCGTCGGGAAATCGCACTTCGACTCATCCCTGACGCAATCAGCTGTGCCGCTGTCGATACCCCCATGACGAACAACCGTCGCCTATGGAGACCCCCGGTGGTAGGGGCAATTTTCGTCCTGTGGATAGCCCGCGACTGAGTGCACATTATCGGGCCATGTGGACGGGATCCCGCCAGTTCGGCCTGACAATGTGCACTCAATTGCGCGTATCCGCAACTAGTGTGGTTTTCATGAGCGGCGAGTACCGAAAGAGCTTCGACAGCAGCATCACCGATCGCGAAGGGTTCTGGCTGGATGCGGCCGAGAGCGTCACGTGGGACGCGCCGCCGAGCAGGGCGTACGACGGCGCGGGCTGGTTCCCCGACGGTCGGCTGAACACCTGCTTCAACGCGCTCGACCGCCACGTTCAGGCCGGTCACGGTGATCGGACGGCGTTGATCTACGACTCGGCGATGGTCGGCACCCAGCGTTCCTACACGTACGCGGAGTTACTGGACTCGGTGGCCACGTTCGCGGGTGTTCTGGCGAAACACGGCGTCACTCGCGGCGATCGGGTGGTGCTCTACCTTCCGATGATCCCCGAGGCCGTCGTCGCGATGCTGGCGTGCGCGCGGATCGGTGCCGTGCACTCGGTCGTGTTCGGTGGATTCGCTGCCAAGGAACTCGCCGCGCGTATCGACGACGCGAAGCCGAAGCTGATCGTCACCGCGTCGGGCGGTCTGGAGCCGGGACGTACCGTCGAATATCTTCCGATCGTCGAGAAGGCCCTGTCTCTGTCCTCTCCGACGACGGTCATCGTCAAAAAACGCGACGAGATTCCCGCCGACCACGCCTGGCTCGACTGGGACACCGAGATCGCCGACGCGTCTGCCGCCGAACCGGTTTCGGTGCAATCCACCGATCCGCTGTACATCCTGTACACGTCGGGAACGACGGGTAAGCCGAAGGGCGTCGTGCGCGACAACGGGGGCCACGCCGTCGCACTGACGTGGTCGATGCGCCACATCTACGACGTCGGAGCAGGCCAGGCGATGTGGACGGCGTCGGACGTCGGATGGGTCGTCGGACATTCGTACATCGTCTACGGCCCGCTGCTCGCCGGTGCGACCACGGTTCTGTACGAGGGCAAACCCGTCGGAACTCCCGACGCGGGTGCGTTCTGGCGCGTCATCGCCGATCACGGTGTGCGAGCGCTGTTCACGGCGCCGACGGCTCTGCGCGCGATCCGCAAGGTCGATCCGCACGCGTCGGAACTCGAGAAGTACGACGTGTCGTCGCTCGAGACGCTGTTCGTCGCCGGCGAGCGCCTCGACCCCGATACGTACGAGTGGATCAGCCGCACGCTGAATCGTCCCGTCGTCGACCATTGGTGGCAGACCGAGACCGGCTGGGCCATCTGCGCCAATCTACGTGGGCTGGAACCTTTTCCGATCAAACCCGGGTCCGCGACCGTCCCCGTTCCCGGCTTCCAGGTCGAGATTCTCGACGCGACGGGCACTCCCGTCGAGGCCGGCACCGAAGGCAACGTCGTCGTGAAACTGCCGCTACCGCCCGGCACGTTGGTGGGCCTGTGGAACGACGAATCACGGTTCCAGCGTTCCTATCTCGACACCTTCCCCGGCTTCTACCTCACCGGCGACTCCGGATACATCGATGCCGACGGGTACGTGTTCGTGCTCGGTCGTAGCGACGACGTCATCAACGTCGCGGGACATCGACTGTCGACGGGTTCGATGGAAGCCGTCGTCGCGAGTCACCCGGCCGTGGCCGAATGCGCCGTCATCGGCATCCACGACGACCTGAAGGGCCAGCGCCCCAGTGGATACGTCGTGCTGAAAGCAGGTGAAACGATCGAGGAAGACCAGCTGCGCGACGAACTGGTCGCGATGGTGCGCGATCAGATCGGTGCACTCGCCACGTTTCGTGACGTCACCGTCGTCGGGGCGCTGCCGAAGACTCGGTCGGGCAAGATTCTGCGCAAGACGATGCGTCAGATCGTCGCGGGTGAGGAGTACGGGGTGCCGTCGACCATCGAGGATCCGGCGGTGCTCGACGCGTTGGCGGAGCGGCTTCGCCGCTCGTGAGTGGGAATGTATACCCCTCTACACATTCGCACGCACGGGTGACGGCGTCGCCTACTGTTTCTCCTTATGACCGAGCTCGACACCCGCCCGAAACCCGACCTCCTCGCTCTCGGCGCCGTCACGATCACCGTGCTGTCGTGGGCGTCGGCCTTCGTCGCGATCCGCGGCGTCGGAACGTCGTTCGGCGCGGGACCTCTCGCGCTCGGGCGTCTGCTCATCGGCACGGTCGCGCTCGGACTCGTCCTGCTCGTTCGGAGGACATGGGTGCGGCCGAGCAGAACACAGTGGCTGCAGATCCTCAGCGTCGGAGTGTTCTGGTTCGCGATCTACAACGTCGCGCTGAACGCCGCCGAGCAACGGGTCGACGCGGGCACGACATCGATGTTCATCCAGATCGGCCCGATCCTGGTGGCCCTGTTCGCCGGACTGCTGCTCGGCGAGGGCTTTCCGAAATGGCTCGTCATCGGTGCCGCCGTCGCGTTCGGTGGTGCCGTCATGGTCGGCGTCGTCACCGCCGTCACGACGACCGACACCACCAGGACCGACGCCGACGCCCTCGGAATCGCGCTGTGCCTCGTCTCGGCCGTCACGTACGCGATCGGCGTACTGAGCCAGAAGCCGGTGCTCCGCACGATTCCCGGCCTGCAGGTGACGTGGATGGCCTGCGCGATCGGCGCGCTGTGCACTCTGCCGTTCCTACCCGCGCTTCTGGGTGACCTGAGCCACGCATCGACAGGCGCCACCGGCGGACTGATCTACCTCGGCCTCGTCCCGACGGCACTCGCGTTCAGTACGTGGGCTTTCGCGTTGTCACGTATGAACGCCGGCCGACTGGGCGTCACCACGTACGCCGTCCCGCCGCTGACGATTCTCATGGCCTGGGCGCTCCTCGGCGAGGTCCCGCACTACCTCGCCGTCCTCGGTGGAGTCGTCTGCCTCGTCGGAGTCGGGCTGTCACGGCGGCGTTGATCGGGTCGTTCCGCAGGCTTCACTCCCGGCGATAATTGGGTCGTTCCGCAGGCTTCACTCCCGCGGAGGTAGCGAGTTGAACCGCGCGATCGCCACCTGACGTTCGTGCCCGTGATCGACGATCGGCTCCGGATACTCCTTGGGCCGACCGCCTTTCAGGGCGTGCACCGCCTTGCCCTCGATGCCGCGCAACTCCGGTACCCAGCGACGCACGTAATCGCCTGCGGGGTCGAACTTCTCGCCTTGCGTGATCGGGTTGAACACGCGAAAGTACGGTGACGCATCCGTTCCCGTGCCCGCGGTCCACTGCCATCCGTGCTGATTGTTGGCCAGGTCGCCGTCGACGAGCTGGTTCATGAAGTACCGGGCGCCGCGCCACCACGGCAGGTGTAGATCCTTGACGAGGAACGACGCGACAATCATCCGCACCCGGTTGTGCATCCACTTCTCGGACGCGAGCTGACGCATTCCGGCGTCGACGATCGGGAAGCCCGTGCGGCCCTCCTTCCACGCCTCGAACATGATGTCGGCGTGCTTGCCGGAGTCGACATCGATACCGTCGAACTTCTTGTCGTAGTTCTCTCGCGCGCTGTCCGGTCGCTGAAACAGGATGTCCGCGTAGAAGTCTCGCCACGCGATCTGCCGTCGATACGCGGCACTTCCCTCGTTGCGCAGTGTCGACAGGTCCTTCAGAATCGTGCGCGGATGAATGTTGCCGTACTTCAAGTACACCGACATGCGGCTCGTCGAATCGAGATCCGGGCGGTTGCGCTCGTCGTCGTAACCCTCGATCCGACCCAGAAACTCCTTCCACTCGTCGAGCGCCGCCTTCTCCCCCGCGGGCGCCTCCGACGCATCCTTCTCGGTCGGTATCTTCGCTCGTCGCGGTAGGCCTGTCACGTCCGACGGGTCGAGCCACGTCGCGGTCTTCTCCGACGTCTCGGCCGGCCCGCGCCAACCGTGGTTCATCCACTGCCGGAAGTACGGCGAGAACACGCGATACGGCTCGCCGTTGTCCTTGGTCACTCGCCCCGGCGCGATGGCGTACGGAGAGCCGGTCGCGTGCAACGACACCCGCTTCCCGACGCGTTCGTCCCGCTCCCGCCCGTACGGGCCGTAGTCGGCGCTGATGTGGACCTCGTCGGCGTCGGCGGCTTTCGCGACCTTCGGCACCACCGTCGCCGGATCGCCCTTGACGACGAGCAGACGTCCGTCCAACTGCTCGTCGAGCGCGGACAGGCTTCGGAACAGGAAGTCGCGACGAGGACCACCCGACGGCTTCAGCAGTGCGTCGTCGAGCACGAAGAGGCCGAGGACCGGGTCACCCGACTCCGACGCGGCACCGAGAGCGGGCAGATCGTCGAGTCGGAGATCGCGTCGAAACCACATGACAGACATGGCCCGATACATACCCGCCGGTTTCTCAGAGAAACGCCACTCTTGCTTCACAGTCGCCGCAGAATCGCCCCCTAGCTTGGGAAACACGCACGAACGAGAAGGAAAGGAGCACATCATGAAGACCACGCCGAGGTTCCCGGGAGCGCAGTCTCTGGTGAACAGCACCTGCAGTTTCGAGAAGTACTACGAGGCCCTGTACTCGCAGGCGCCGACGGTCGCCTGGTCGCTCGACACCGACGCGACGCGTCGTAGCGCCCTGGAGGAGTTCTTCGCACAAACGCCCGAGGAACGGCAGAAGACCGTCGACAGTTGGGCTGCCTAGGCACAATGGGGCTGTGTCCGAGACAGCACCGAGCAACCACGCAGCGACCGAGAGCACCGCGACCGTCCTCGTCGTCGACGACGACGAGGACGTTCTGTCGTCACTGCAGCGCGGATTGCGCCTGTCCGGTTTCACGGTCATCACCGCGGTCGACGGCGCCGCCGCTCTGAGCGTCGTCGCCAGCCAGTCACCCGACGTCGTCGTCCTCGACATCAACATGCCCGTCCTCGACGGAGCGAGCGTCGTCAAGGCGCTGCGCGCGATGGGCAACGACGTCCCCATCTGCGTACTCAGCGCACGCTCGTCCGTCGACGACCGCATCTCCGGCCTCGAGAACGGGGCTGACGACTACCTCACCAAACCGTTCGTCCTCGCCGAACTCGTCGCCCGCGTCAAAGCGATGTTGCGACGACGCGCGGTCGCGCCGGTGGCTGAGCCGTCGGGTGGCGGTTCGTCGTCGGAGATCGTCGTCGGGCCGCTGTCGGTGGACATCCCCGGCTACCGGGCCCACAGCCAGGGCCGGGAGCTCGACCTCACCAAACGTGAATTCGAACTGCTCGCGGTGCTCGCACGGAACAAAGGAGTCGTTCTGACGCGTGAGCGGTTGCTCGAGCTGGTGTGGGGTTACGACTTCGTCGCCGACACCAACGTCGTCGACGTCTTCGTCGGATACCTGCGCCGAAAGATGGAGGTCGACGGCGCATACCGCGTCCTGCACACGGTTCGAGGCGTCGGATTCGTGCTCAGGGACGCGTCGTGAGGCTGTCGCTGCGCCTGCGTGTCGCGGCCGCCACGGCGCTCGGCGCGACCATCGTCGTCGCGTCGCTCGCGGTCGTCACGTCGGTGGCCATCTCGCGCAACAACGTCAATCAGCTCGACGAACGGCTGACGACCGCGTCCCAGGCACTGGTTCCGAACACCGCAGTGCTCGAAACGTTCCTGAACCAGCTGTCGTCGGCGTTCGCAGTCACCATCCGCACCGGTGACACCATCCGTGCATCCACCCCGATCCAACTGCCCGACCTGCCCGAAGGTTCGCAGACCGTCGACGTCGGCGGCCAGAGATTCCGCGTGTACACCACGACCACGACGTCGCTGATCGATCTGTCCATCGCCATCGGAGTGCCTGCGATCGAGGCGCAGCAGGTGACCGACGAGCAGCAGCGCCTCGTCCTGTTCATCGGACTCGGGGCAATTGCCGTCTCGACGGGTCTGGGGTGGATCTTCGGTGGTCGAGCGGTGAAACCTCTCGTGACGTTGACCCGTCAGGTGAGCGCGCAGCCGCCGTTACCTCCGGACACGAAGACCGGCGTCAAGGAGGCCGACGAATTGGCGACGGCCATCGGCGGGATGTTGCAGCGCGTCAACGACGCGCAGGAACGCACCAACGACGCGCTCGCGACCGCCCGTGACTTCGCTGCGGTCTCCGCACACGAACTTCGTACGCCGCTGACCGCGATGCGCACCGACATCGAAGTGCTGCGGACCCTCGATCTGGAACGCGCGCAGCAGCAGGAGATTCTCGGTGATCTGGACCGAACCCAGGGTCGCGTCGAGACGACGCTCGGCGCTCTGGAGAAGTTGGCGTCGGGTGAACTGCAGGACGACAGCGACCGCGTCGACACCGACATCGTGGACATCTGCGACGTCGCAGCGCAGGACGCGATGCGTCAACACCCCGATCTGACGGTGCGGATCGAGTCCGAACCGTCGGTGACGATGCGCGGCTTTCCTGCGGGCCTGCGTCTGGCCGTCGACAACGCGATCGTCAACGCCATTCGCCACGGCGACGCGAAGAACCTCGTTCTCGCGATTCGCCGCGACGAGGGTCGCGTCGTACTCACCGTCGACGACGATGGAACCGGCGTGCCCGTCGACGAACGCGACGCGGTCTTCGAGCGGTTCTACCGGGGAGCGGCCGCCGCGAAGGGCGGGTCTGGTCTCGGACTCGCCCTCGTCGAACAGCAGGCTCAATTACACGGCGGCACAGCCTATTTCACCGACAGCCCGCTCGGCGGGGCCAGGTTGGTGATGGAACTGAGTGCGGCTGCGCCACCCGTGCGCGGATAGTCGGCCTCTGGACCGACTATCCGCGCACGGGCGCGAAGCGCACTTATTTGACGTCGAGCAGATCGATCACGAACACGAGGGTCTTGCCGGACAGACGGTGGCCTGCACCTGCAGGACCGTACGCCAGCTCCGGCGGAATGGTCAGCTGACGCCGTCCGCCGACCTTCATGCCGGGGATGCCGTCCTGCCATCCCTGGATGAGACCCTGCAGCGGGAACTGGATCGATTCGCCGCGGTTCCACGACGAGTCGAACTCCTCTCCACTGTCGAACTCGACGCCGACGTAGTGGACCTCGACATTGCCGCCGGCGACCGCTTCCGCGCCGTCACCCTCGACCAAGTCGACGACGACGAGGTCGGTGGGCGGAGGGCCGGCCTGAAACTCGATAATTGGCTTCGTCACGGAACCCACCCTACGTCGTGCAGGTCAGCCGATCGGGTCAGCCATGCGAATCACGTCGTATGCGCAGGTCAGCTCGTTGCCGGTAGCGGGGTCGGTCATCTCGACCTTCCACGTGTCGGCGAACTGGTCGACGCCGGGGTGCATCGAGATCGTGCCGGAGATCAGGATGGTGCCGCGCTTGAACAGGCCGCGCTCCCGCAGAACGTCGAGCCAGTACTTCGGAGCCAGCAGATCGCCGAGTGATCCGGTCTGAATCGGGGTATCGCCGACCCATGCCTTCAGGGTGATGTCGTCGATGCGGTCGGCGACATCGGACAAACGCCATGCGCCCAGGCCGAGGACGTCGGGAGACGCGTTCTTGCTCCATGCGACGCTGTGGACCTCGAGGTCACGGTCGGTGTGATCGCAGGCGACCGTCAGCAGGACGTCGTCCTCGGAGTCGCCGAGAATCACGAGTGCCCACTCGGCCTCGCCGGACGTGCGGCCGTGCTGCACGTGAACGGTGTCGGTCTGCTGCGCCAGGTACGGCGAAATCGGGTACATCGCGGGGGTGACCGTCGGCGCAGGAACACCCAGTTCGGCCAGCTCGGCGATGTGGTGCGCGACCTCTTCCTGGTTGCGGCCCGCGTATCCCGCGTTGAGAAGATTCAGTGGTTCGACGGTTTCGGTCGTGCCGTCGGGCAGCGTGAAAGTGAGCATGAGCCTAAGGACCTCTTCCCGTTACTTTTTTGTTTCCAATACGCCGAAAAGCTTGCGCATACGTCTTGTATACAGCAAGTATGGAGACCGTTCAACGGATCCGCGTGATTCCAAGCACAGCGAAGGAGTTGCCATGACTGCGCAGACAGTCGACAAGAAAGGCCTGGCGAGGGCATTCGCCGCGAGCCTGACCGGGACGGCATTGGAGTGGTACGACTTTGCCGTCTACTCGGCTGCCGCCGCCTTGGTGTTCCCCATCATCTTCTTTCCGGACAGCGATCCGCTGACCGGAACCCTGCTCGCGTTCTCGACCTACGCGGTCGGCTACATCGCCCGTCCGATCGGCGGATTCGTCTTCGGTCGCCTCGGCGACGTCATCGGACGCAAGCAACTACTCGTGATCACGCTGCTGCTGATCGGCGTCACGACGTTCCTGATCGGTCTCATCCCCAGCTACGACACGATCGGCATCGTCGCGCCGATCCTGCTCGTCACGATGCGCTTCGCTCAGGGCGTCGCCGTCGGCGGTGAGTGGGGTGGCGCCGTGCTGCTGTCCAGCGAGTACGGCAACCCGCGGCAGCGCGGCTTCTGGTCGTCGGCTGCGCAGATCGGCCCGCCCGCAGGCAACCTGCTCGCCAACGGCGCCCTCGCCGCACTGACCATCGCTCTGACCGAGGACCAGTTCGAATCCTGGGGCTGGCGTATCGCGTTCCTGTTCTCGGCAGTACTCGTCGGCTTCGGTCTGTGGATCCGCCTGAAGCTCGAGGACACCCCGGTCTTCAAGGCCCTGCAGGAAAGCGGCGACCGTTCGGAAGCTCCGATCAGCGAGGTCTTCAAGACGCAGCTGCGTCCGCTCGTCGCCGCGATCCTCTCGCGCATCGCTCCCGACGTCATCTACGCGCTGTTCACCGTCTTCTCCATCACCTACGGCGTCCAGAAGCTCGGGTTCGCCCGCAGCGAGGTGTTGACCGCCATCCTCATCGGCTCTGCGTTCCAGCTCGGACTCATTCCGCTGGCAGGTGCGATCTCCGACCGCATCAACCGTCGCCTCGTCTACGGAGTCGCGGCGGTCGGTGGCGTCGTGTGGAGTGCGATCTTCTTCCTGATGATCGGCGGCAGCTCGCTGCCGCTGCTGATTCTCGGCGTCGTCGTCGGACTCGCGTTCCACTCGTTCATGTACGGACCGCAGGCTGCGTTCGTCACCGAGCAGTTCACGGTACGTCTGCGCTCGACCGGTAGCTCGCTCGCCTACACGATCGCAGGCGTCTTCGGTGGCGCGATGGCACCGCTGATCTTCGTGTTCCTGCTCGACAAGACCGACAGCTGGGTCCTCATCGTCGGCTACATCGCCGTCGTCGGCGCACTCACCGTCCTCGGGCTCGCCTTGGGCCGCAACCCCGATCGTGCCGAGGAAGAGGACCACGACGTGATCGCGAACGCTACGCCCGCAGCAGGATCTGCAGTGTGACCTCGAGATGATCGTCGATCGCTCGCTGCACGAGGCCCTCGTCGCCGCCTTCCAACGCGGTGACGATGGCCTCGTGCTCGGTGCACACGTTGCGCTGACGATCGGCCGCCGAGAACAGAGCAGTCAGCCCGACGCGCAATTGTCGGGCCCGAAGTCCCGCATACGTCCGCGACAGCAGCTCGCTACCGGCCGCGTCGACGAGGATCTGATGGAACTTTCCGTCGAGATCGATGAAATCCTTTGCGGCGTCGTCGGTTCGGTTGTCGGCGAGATCTTCCTGCTCGACGAGAATCGACCGCATCGCCGAAGCCGGAACGTTCCCGGCACGCAGCGACGTCGTCGCCGCGTGCCGCTCGAGGACACCGCGCAGATCCATCAGTTCACTGATCTGACGCCCCGACATGGCCGGGACGTGTGCGCCCCGCTTCGGTACCATCTCGACCAGACCTTCCGCCTGCAACATCAGCAGGGCTTCGCGAACAGGCGTGCGAGACACGCCGATTCGCGTCGCAAGATCCTGTTCGTTCAGGAAGGTGCCGGTCGCAGCGGGCGACGTGAGCACCTGATCACGCACGAAGACGTAAGCCTTGTCCCTACCCGACAGCGATTGCATACGATATGTATACCTGCCGGCGCCAGATGAAACCAGGAGTTCTCCCATGAGCACCACCGTCCGAATCAGCCTTGCCCAGGTCAACAGCGGGGCCGACCCGTCGGAGAATCTGAAGATCATCGACACCCATGCCGAGGCCGCGAAAGCGGCCGGGTCGTCGCTCGTCGTGTTCCCCGAGGCCATGATGCGACGCTTCGGCCTTCCCCTGCGCGAGATTGCCGAGCCCGTCGACGGGCCGTGGGCCGACTCCGTCCGCGAGATCGCGGCGCGTCACGGCATCACGATCGTCGCGGGCATGTTCACCCCCGCCGACTCCGAGCGCGTCGCCAACACGCTGCTCGTCACCGGCAACGGCGTCGACGCCGGCTACGACAAGATTCACCTGTTCGACGCGTTCGGGTTCGCCGAGTCCGACACCGTCGCACCCGGTCAGGATCCGCTCGTCGTCGACATCGACGGCGTGAAGGTCGGCTTCGCCACCTGCTACGACGTCCGCTTCCCTGCGCTGTTCCAGAAGCTCGGCGACCTCGGAGCCGAACTGATCGTCGTCGCGGCATCGTGGGGATCGGGCCCGGGCAAGGTCGAGCAGTGGTCGCTGCTCGCCCGCGCACGTGCGCTGGACTCGACGGCGTTCGTCGCAGCCTGCGACCAGCCGGAGCCCGAGGAAACCGCGGGTACCGCACCCCTCGGCGTCGGACATTCGGTCGTCAGCTCCCCGATCGGTGAGGTCATGGGCGAGCTCGACGCCACGCCCGGCATGCTGACCGTCGACATCGACACCGCGGTCCTGGACGGCGTCCGGAAGAAGCTGCCGGTGCTGGCCAACCGTCGCCAGTTCTGACCTTTCGAAACCCACGGAAAAGGCCGCCCACCCCGGACAGGGTGGGCGGCCTTCGTCGTAGCTCTACCGGGAAGCGACATCCTTGTAGTCGCGCTCGGTGTAGCCGGTGTAGATCTGACGCGGACGGCCGATCTTCGTCGTCGCATCCTCGTGCATCTCACGCCAGTGCGCGATCCAGCCCGGGAGGCGACCCATCGCGAACAACACCGTGAACATGCGCGGCGGGAAGCCCATCGCACGGTAGATCAGGCCGGTGTAGAAGTCGACGTTCGGGTACAGCTTGCGCTCGACGAAGTAGTCGTCGGTGAGCGCGGTTTCCTCGAGCTTCAGGGCGATGTCGAGGAGCTCGTCACCGTTGCCCAGCTTGCCGAGGATGTTGTGCGCAGTTTCCTTGACCAACGTCGCGCGCGGATCGAAGTTCTTGTAGACGCGGTGTCCGAAGCCCATGAGCTTCACGCCGTCTTCCTTGTTCTTCACTCGACGCAGGAAGTCGGTGGCGTCGCCGCCCTCGGCCTTGATCTTGTCGAGCATCTCGAGAACTGCCTGGTTGGCGCCGCCGTGCAGCGGGCCCCACAGAGCGTTGATGCCGCCCGAGATGGACGTGAACAGGTTGGCGTCCGACGAGCCGACGAGACGAACCGTCGACGTCGAGCAGTTCTGCTCGTGGTCGGCATGCAGGATGAGCAGCATGTCGAGGGCCTTGACGATCTCGGGATCGACCTCGTAGGGCTCGGCCGGGAAGCCGAACGTCAGGCGCAGGAAGTTCTCGACGAGGCTCTTCGAGTTGTCGGGGTACAGGAACGGCTGGCCGACGGACTTCTTGTACGCGTACGCCGCAATGGTCGGCAACTTGGCGAGCAGACGGATCGTGGACAGCTCGACCTGCGCGGGATCGTTGGGGTCCAGCGAATCCTGGTAGTACGCCGACAGCGCGTTGACAGCGCTGGACAGCACCGGCATCGGGTGCGCGTTGCGCGGGAAGCCGTCGAAGAACCGCTTGAGGTCCTCGTGCAGCAGGGTGTGCCGACGGATCTTGTCGGTGAACGTCTCGAGCTGATCCTCGGTGGGGAGCTCGCCGTAGATCAGCAGGTAGCTGACCTCGATGAAGCTGGACTTGTCTGCCAGTTGTTCGATCGGGTACCCGCGGTATCGAAGGATTCCCTTGTCACCGTCGATGTAGGTGATGGCCGACTTCGTCGAGGCGGTGTTGACGAACCCACCGTCGAGAGTCGTGTAACCGGTCGTAGCCAGCAGCTTTCCCAGTTCGATGCCATCGTTGCCTTCGGTGGCCTTGGCGATGGACATGCTGTATTCGCCACCGGGGTAGGTGAGGGTGGCTTTGGCGTCATTCTCAGCGGGCACGAATGGTCCCTCTCGAACTCATGTAACGGACACGTACTTAAATCGGACAGTTCTTTACGTCGATAGAGAAACTAGTCTCTCGGCGCCTCGGACGCCCACGGAGGGTCGGCACCCGGGCGAGAAACCGTGATGGCAGCTGCCCGAGCAGCGAAGCTCAGTGCTCGCTCCCAATCTTCCCTACCCATGTCACGAACGGCGCTGGATGTGACAATGGTCTCTTCATTCAAAAACTGTAGTAAAGCCCCGTGCACGGTGTCACCTGCGCCGATGGTGTCCACCACGTCGACGGCCACGCCGGGAACAGAGATTTCTTCCGACGCCCGGAACACCGACAGACCGTCGCCGCCGCGCGTCATGACGACGGCCGACACGCCCGCGGCGAGCCAGTCGTCGACCGTCGTCCCCTCGGTTCCGAGCCCGAGCCAGTGCGAATCGTCCTCCGAGACCTTCAGGATGTCGACGTCGGGAAGCCACGATCTGAATCGCGTGCGGAACTCGTTGGCGGTGATGTCGCCGCTCGTGCTGTCGATGGCGGCAGGCCGGATGTTCGGGTCGAGCATCGTCAGCTTGCCGGCGGCGTGCGCTCTTTTCAGCAGGTTCGCGTACACCGACGCACCCGGCTGGTACAGAAGCGACAACGTGCCGAACGACAGAACGTCGATGTCGTCCGGGATGTCGCCCGGATCCTGGACGAGACGATCCGCGGTGCCGTCCGCGTAGAACGAGTACTGGGCACTGCCGTCCGACGCGAGCGTCGTCATCGCCAGCGTGGTCGGCTCCTCGCCGCGCTGAACCCACGACGTGTCGACGCCTGCGCCGCGCAGACTCTCCAAGATCTGGTCGCCGAACGGGTCGGTCGACACCCGCGAGAGGAATGCGACCTTCGAACCCAGGCGTCCGATCGCGACGGCGACGTTGAACGGGCCACCACCGAGCTTCGGCGCCAGCAACGGTCCTTCGTGCACCGGTACCAGATCGACCAGTGCCTCTCCACACACGAGAATCGTCATGCGGCGCGATGCTCCATTCCCCACGAACCGGTCCAGGACTTGCCCGGCTCCAGTACCAGTAGATCGATCCCCGAGTTGAACGCGTCGGGCGGGCACGTCATCGGTTCGATGGCGAGCGCCCGACCACGGTCTGGATAGGCCTGGTCGTTCTTGGGGTCGGCCGTGAACACCTGAATCCAATCGAATTCGCGATCGGTCCACAACACCGTGGCGGCGCCGTCGGGACCCGACAATACGTGGCGTGCCTTGCCGTCCTCGTCGGGAACTTCGGCGCTGAACGGCGTGTCGAGCCAGACGTCCTTCAGGGACTTGGCGGTGGTGAAGTCGTAGTCCGTGCCCGCGGTCGGTACGGAAGGACCATGAGGCAGCATTCGATCCGGATCCAACTGCAACCGTGTGCCCGCGGACAGCTCGAGCGTGCACTCGTCCAGAGGCACGTCACCGACGCGTACGAACGAGTGGAAGCCCATTCCGAACGGCGCGTCGACGTCACCGGCGTTGGTCGCCGACGCCGTCACGACCAGACCGTCGTCAGTCAGCTCGTGGGTCACCGTCAGCGTGATCCGGTACGGCCACCCCTTGTGCAGACCGACGTCGACCGACTGTTCGACGCGAGAATCGGAGTGGTCGACGAGCGTCCAGTCGACGCGTCGGACGAACCCGTGACTGGCGTTGCCTCGCGCAGGCTCGGTGATGTCGAGCTCGTGGTCGACTCCGCCGAACGAGAACTTGCCGTCGGCGACGCGGTTGGGCCACGGCGCGAGCACGAGACCGGCCGACAGCGGGGGCTTCTTCCCCAGTTCCCACGTCTCGGTCATGGGCGCGCCGTCGAACTCGAGCGAGCGCAGACCGGCACCGGTCGAGGCGACTTCGGCGCGGTATCGACCGCTCGTCAGCACGTAATTCCGTTCGTCAGCCATGGTGTCCATTGTCCACCCTCGTGACTCGATATCGAATGAATGCCGGAAGTGCGACGGCTGCGATCACCACACCGACGACGACGAGAACGCCGCCACCTGCAGCCGCGGCCGCAGTACCGACCATCGCGGCGCTCGCCCCGTGCAGGACGTCGCCGATACGCGGACCACCCGCCACCACCACGATGAACACGCCTTGCAGACGGCCGCGCATGTCGTCGGTGGCGACCTGCTGCAGCATCGTCGACCGGAACGCAGCCGAGATCATGTCCGCACCACCGCCGAGCGCGAGGAAGGCAAGGGCGATCCACAGCGCGACCGAGACGCCGCCGCTCGTCGCCATCCCGACGCTGACGCCGAACCCCACCATCGCCAGTCCCCACACGACGATGCAGACGATCACCGCAAGCCCCTGCCGCTCGACGCGCGGGAGCCATCCCGAAAACACACCGCCCAGAACGGCACCCGCCGACAGCGCCGCGAACAACAAGCCGAGAACCAGGCCGCCCGACGCCGGATCACCGAACGTGTCGTGCGCAATCTGCGGGAACAGCGCGCGCGGCATCCCGAAGACCATCGCGATGATGTCGACGACGAACGACGCGAGCAACACCTTCTGCGTCGCAAGGTACGTGAAACCCTCGACGACCGAACGTAATCCGGCTCTCCGCCCGGCCTCCGCCGGTGGGATACGCGGCAATCGGATCACGGCCCACAGCGTCGCGAACAGGGCGATCGAGTCGACCAGATACAGCGTCTGCAGACCCGCGAGCGGAATCATCGTGCCCGCGATCAGCGGACCGGCGATGGCCCCGAAGTTCATCACCGTCATGTTCAACGAGTTCGCCGCAGGCAACTGCGCTCCGGGCAGTAACCGGGGAATGATCGCGCTGCGCGTCGGCTGATTCACCGCGAAGAACGCCTGCTGAACGGCCAACAGGCACAACACGACCCACACGTTGTTCAGATCTGCGAACGCCTGCAACCACAGCAGGGTCGACGTCGAGATCAAGCCGACGGTCGTGATGGTCAACAGCGTGCGGCGATCCATGACGTCGGCGAGCGCCCCGCCCCACAACCCGAACACGATCAACGGTACGAGGCCGAAGACACCCGTCAGACCGACGTATGCCGAACTGCGGGTGATCTCGAAGATCTGTTGCGGCACAGCGACGATACTGAGCTGCGCACCGATGACGGTGACGATGTTCGCCACCCACAGGCGTCGGTAGGCCTTGTTCTGCAGTGGTGTCGTGTCGGCGAGTACTCCGCGAAGCTTGCTCTTCTTCTTCAGCGCTTCCGTCACGGCTGAAGCCGCTCCACCACCGCGTTCGCGACGGTGACGCGAATCCTGTTGTGCAGACGGCTGGTTCGACCCTGCCAGAACTCGACGGTGTCGGGAATCAGCCGGAAACCACCCCAATTCGGCGGTACCGGAACCTCTTCGCCGTCGAACCGCGTCGTGACGTCGGCGAGCGCCTGTTCGAGCTCCGCGCGCGAGCCGATGGGTCGAGATTGCGCCGACGCCCACGCGCCGAGCTGCGATCCGCGCGGACGCGTCGCGAAGTACTCGGCCGTCGTCTCCGCCGACACTTTCTCCACAGACCCTCTGATGGACAACTGGCGCGCTATCCCGATCCACGGGAACGTCACCGATGCATACGGTGTCCGCGTCAGGTGAGTGGCCTTGTCGGAGTCGTAGTTCGTGTAGAAGACGACACCGTCCCGCTCGAGGTCCTTGCAGAGGACCGTGCGCGTCGACGGACGACCCGCCTCGTCGACGGTCGCCAACACCATCGCGTTGGGCTCGGGAATCTCGGCGGCAATCGCGTCGGAAAGCCACGCGCGGGCCACCGGAAACCAGCCGTCGACCAGCTGATCAGCGTCGAGATCGGTGTCCTGGCGGTAGTCGACCCTCATGTCCGCCAGAGGCTTCTGCTCATTCTGCACGTACCCGAACGTTACTCCCGGGTACGACGGGTTACAGTGCTGACCAGGCAAGCTCGAACGCGAGCCGCAAGGCCACAAGGAGAGTCCTAACGTCATGGCTGTTCAACAGGTACCCGAAGATTTCGTCAGCGGCCTCGAGGGCGTCGTCGCGTTCACCACCGACATCGCCGAGCCGGACAAGGACGGCGGCGCACTGCGTTACCGCGGCGTCGACATCGAAGATCTCGTCGCCAAGCGGGTCACGTTCGGCAACGTGTGGGCACTGCTCGTCGACGGCCGCTTCGGCCCCGGCCTCCCGCCTGCCGAACCGTTCCCACTTCCCGTGCACACCGGCGACGTCCGCGTCGACGTCCAGGCAGGCCTGGCGATGCTGGCCCCGATCTGGGGATACCAGCCGCTGCTCGACATCGACGACGCCACCGCCCGCGAACAGCTCGCCCGCGCGTCCGTCATGGCACTGTCCTACGTCGCCCAGTCCGCACGCGGCATCCATCAGCCCGCGGTCCCGCAGAAGAAGATCGACCTGTGCGAGACCGTCACCGCACGCTTCATGACGCGATGGAAGGGCGACCCCGACCCCGCGCACGTCGAAGCCATCGACGCCTACTGGGTCTCCGCGGCCGAGCACGGCCTGAACGCGTCGACGTTCACCGCTCGCGTCATCGCCTCGACCGGCGCCGACGTCGCCGCCTCGCTGTCCGGTGCGATCGGCGCGATGTCCGGCCCACTCCACGGCGGCGCGCCCGCACGAGTGCTGCCGATGATCGAAGAGGTCGAGAAGCAGGGCGACGCCCGCGCGCTGGTCAAGGGCATCCTGGACCGCAAGGAAAAGCTCATGGGCTTCGGGCACCGCGTCTACCGAGCCGAGGATCCCCGCGCCCGCGTGTTGCGTGCGACGGCCAAGCGCTTGAACGCACCGCGCTACGAGGTCGCCGCCGCATTGGAGCAGGCGGCGCTGGCCGAGCTGCGTGAGCGCCGCCCCGATCGCGCGATCGAGACCAACGTCGAATTCTGGGCCGCGGTCATCCTCGACTTCGCCGAGGTACCCGCGCACATGATGCCCGCCATGTTCACCTGCGGCCGCACCGCGGGATGGTGTGCGCACATCCTCGAGCAGAAGCGACTCGGCAAGCTCGTGCGCCCGGCGGCCATCTACACCGGACCTGCACCGCGCTCCCCCGAATCCGTCGACGGGTGGGGGCAGATCGTCTAGGGCGGTCGTTCTGCGCAGGTGCGATCGGACGTCCCCGAACGCGGTCCGCGCACCTTCCAGCAGGCGCGCACGTTGCAACCTGCGCAGCTGCTGCAACCTGCGCGGGTAGATGCGAGCGCACAGCGATCGGACGCCCCGAACGCCGCCCGCGCACCTTCCAGCAAGCGCGCACGTTGCAACCCGCGCAGCCGCTGCAACCTGCGCGGGGAGGAGCGAGCGCACAGCAAACGGACGCCCCGAACGCCGCCCGCGCACCTTCCAGCAAGCGCGCACGTTGCAACCCGCGCAGCCGCTGCAACCTGCGCGGGTTGCATTGAGCGCACAGCAATCGGACGCCCCGAACGCCGTCCGCGCACCTTCCAGCAGGCGCGCACGTTGCAACCCGCGCAGCCGCTGCAACCTGCGCGGCAGAACCGAGCACACACCGATCGCACATCGCGAACCTCGACCGCACACCTTCCAGCAAGCGCGCACGGTGCAACCCGCGCAGCCGCTGCAACCTGCGCGGATATGACGGTTCGCTGCCGAATTCCACAGGTTCGCTTTATCCACAGGCGACCGCTCACCCGACCGTCGGCCAGGTGTGGCTGGGCCACCATAAGTCGCATGTACCCGGAGAAAGACCCGCTGCTGCTGCGTCGCGACATGGTTCGAGACGGATCGTCGGACAGTGACATTCGTATCGCGAAGGCCGACGGTTCGATCACGCCCCTTCGGCGAGGCGCGTTCGTTCCGACGACGACGCTGAAGGATCTGCGGCCGGAGGAGCGGCACCTGCTCAATGTCCGAGCACATCTCGCCGCAGCGACCAGCGCACTCGTCGTGAGCCACCAGTCCGCGGCCGTCGTGCACGGCTTCGCGATGTTCGCCCCGGACCTGGGGAAGGTCCACTTCACCGTCGACCGAGAGTCCGGCGGTCGAACCACGAAGACTCGCCACGTGCACGCGAACACCCTGACCGAAGCCGACGTGACCGTGGTCGACGGAATTGCGGTGACGTCGGCCGATCGCACTGTTGCCGATCTGCTGAGACTGCTCCCGTTCGAGGCCGGCGTGTGCGTCGGCGATGCTGCACTACGGGCAGGCTCGGCAACTGTCGCGGGAATCGAGGAAGCGCTGGCACGGTCGGGCAAACGAGCCGCGGTGAAGGCGCGACGCACCCTGGCGTTCTGTGACGCGCGGAGCGAGAGCGTCGGGGAATCGCGAACTCGTGTTTTGCTGCACCGCGCGAAGATGCCTCCCCCACTTCTTCAGATCGAAGTTCGCAACAAGCGCGGTCGCTTCGTCGGACGACTCGACCTGGGGTACGCCATCGGAGTTGCGCTCGAATTCGACGGGAAGGTCAAGTACACGAAGCACGCGAAACCAGGTCAGGACCCGGGCGACGTCGTCTTCGCGGAGAAAGTTCGCGAGGACGAGATCCGACGAATCGGATGGGTCGTGTTACGGGTGACGTGGTACGACCTCGATCACCCGGACGAGTTCTTGGCGCGGCTGCAGGAAGCGCTCGACCTGGCGGCGACGCTGCCTGGCCCCGCGTCGTTCGACGAGCCGGCATGACCGCGCAGGTTCCAGCAAGCGCGCACGTTGCAACCCGCGCGACTACCGCAACCTGCGCGGGCAGAAGCGAGCGCACACCGATCGCACATCGCGAACCTCGACCGCGCACCTTCCAGCCAGCGCGCACGTTGCAACCCGCGCAACTGCGGCAACCTGCGCGGCAAGAAGCGAGCCGGCATGACCGCGCACTTTCCAGCAAGCGCGCACGTTGCAACCCGCGCAGCTGCTGCAACCTGCGCGGCAAGAAGCGAGCGCACAGCGATCGGACGCCCCGAACGCCGCCCGCGCACCTTCCAGCAAGCGCGCACGTTGCAACCCGCGCAACTGCTGCAACCTGCGCGGGCAGAAGCGAGCCGGCATGACCGCGCACCTTCCAGCAAGCGCGCACGTTGCAACCCGCGCAACTGCTGCAACCTGCGCGGGCAGAAGCGTGCCACCATCACCGCGCACCTTCCAGCAAGCGCGCACGTTGCAACCGCGCAGCCGCTGCAACCTGCGCAGGCAGAAGCGAGCACACACCGATCGCACATCGCGAACCTCGACCGCGCACCTTCCAGCAAGCGCGCACGTTGCAACCCGCGCAGCTGCTGCAACCTGCGCGGACGAGGAAGCGGCGAACAGTCGACCCGACCCATCGACTAACCTGTACACGCCATATTCCAACAACGCCCATTTTCCCCGAAACTTAGGATGCGCTGCTCACATGGCCGACTTGCCGATCATTCCCGCTGACCTTCTGCCCGCCGACGGACGTTTCGGCTGCGGCCCGTCCAAGGTTCGGCCCGAGCAGCTGCAGTCCCTGGTCGACTTCGGCGCCTCCGTGTTCGGTACCAGCCACCGCCAGAAGCCCGTCAAGGACGTCGTCGCACGGGTGCGCGCAGGTCTGCGCGATCTGTTCTCGCTGCCCGACGGCTACGAGGTCGTCCTCGGCAACGGCGGTACGACGGCGTTCTGGGACGCGGCCGCGTTCGGCTTGATCCGTGAGAAGTCGCTGCACCTGACCAACGGCGAGTTCAGCTCGAAGTTCGCGTCGGTCGCCAAGAACAACCCGTTCATCGGCGATCCGATCGTCGTCAAGGCCGATCCGGGCAGCGCCCCCGAGCCGACGTCGGACCCGTCCGTCGACCTCATCGGCTGGGCACACAACGAGACGTCGACCGGTGTTGCCATCCCCGTCAGCCGTCCTTCCGGTTCGGAGAACGCACTCATCGCGATCGACGCGACGTCCGGTGCGGGCGGTCTGCCGGTGAACGTCGCCGACTCCGACGTCTACTACTTCGCCCCGCAGAAGTGCTTCGCCGCCGACGGTGGCCTGTGGATCGCACTGATGAGCCCGGCTGCGCTCGAGCGCGTCAGCGAGATCCAGTCGTCGGGCCGCTGGACTCCGGACTTCCTGTCGCTGCCGATCGCGATCGACAACAGCAGCAAGGACCAGACGTACAACACCCCCGCGCTCGCGACGCTGCTGCTGTTCGCAGACCAGATCGAGTGGTTGAACGGCAACGGCGGCCTCGACTGGGCCACGGGTCGCACGGCCGACTCGTCGTCGCGCCTCTACACGTGGGCCGAGCAGAGCGAGTTCGCGACGCCGTTCGTCGAGAACCCCGCACATCGCAGCCAGGTCGTCGGCACCATCGACTTCGACGAGAAGATCGACGCGGCTCAGGTCGCGAAGATCCTGCGTGCGAACGGCGTCGTCGACACCGAGCCGTACCGCAAGCTCGGACGGAACCAGCTGCGCGTCGGCATGTTCCCGGCCATCGAACCGGACGACGTCACGGCACTCACCAAGAGCATCGACTACGTCGTATCCACACTGAGCTAGCAGCGAGCTCACAGGCGGGCGCTTTCTTCGAGAGCTAAAATAGTTGGCAGTCGCAACTATCTCGGAGGGAGCGCCCGTGCGTGTTCTGGCATCCCTTCTTCGACTGAAGGTCACCCTCGGGTACTTCGCGCTCGCCCTGACCGCCACCGCGCTCCTCTCCCATCTCCGCCCACACACCCAGTGGCACGTTCTGTTCGAGGCCAGCACCAACCTCCACAATCTCGGCGACGGCCATGTCGGCACCCTCGTCGCGAGTGCCTTTCTCACCGACGGTGAGACCGACTGGCTGTGGCTCGGATCGGTCGCCGTCCTGTTCGCCGTCGCCGAGTGGCTGTCGGGTTCGACCCGGTTCCTGCTGACGTTCGTCGCCGGACACGTCGGTGCGACGGCACTCGTCGCGCTCGGCCTGTTCGTCGGAATCCGCGCGGACTGGCTCGCCGATTCTCTGGCGGTGGCCGTCGACGTCGGCGTCAGCTATGCCGCGGCCGCAGTCGCCGGCTCGATGATTCGCTACCTGAGCGGACCGTGGAGGACGACGTGGGCGTGCGGGTGGGTGTCGCTCGTCGCCGCGTCGGTGGTGACGGACCCGTCGTTCACCGCGTTCGGACACGCTGCGGCACTGTCGATCGGACTGGCTCTGGGCGCCTTCTACCTGCGACGCGATGGAAAACCGTTGATCGACAATCGGTCTCGCACCGTCGTGGCCGAACCCGTGCAGCCGTCGGCATCGATGACTAGTCTGTGACACCGGAGAACCTACGCGTGTCGGACATCCGACCGAGATCACGAGTGGATTACAGTCGAGAGCGGACGATATCGCGAGTCGGCGCGATGAGGAGGTCAAGGTGCGAGATCTACGCGTGGTCGGTCTCGAACCCGATGGGCAGTACGTGATCTGTTCGGATCCCAAAACCGGCGACAAATTCCGGCTTCCGGCCGACGACAAGCTCCGCGCTGCCTCACGCGGTGACATCGCTCGACTAGGACAGATTGAGATCGAAATGGACAGTTTGCTCAGGCCCAAGGAGATCCAGGCTCGAATTCGCGCGGGTGCCAGCGTCGAACAGGTTGCAAGTGATTCCGGGATGGCACTGAGCCGGGTCGAGATCTTCGCCCATCCCGTCTTGCTCGAGCGTTCCCAGGCCGCCGCGATGGCGCAGGAGGGCCACCCGATGCGCCCCGACGGTCCCGCCGTCCAGACGCTGTCCGAGGTTGTCACGCAAGCCTTCCGCGCACGTGGGCACAGCCTCGACGACGCCACATGGGACGCATGGCGCGACGACGACAACAAGTGGGTCGCCCAACTGAAGTGGCAGGCAGGCCGCACCACCAACAAGGCCCACTGGCACTTCATGCCCGACGGCCACGGCGGCACCATCACCGCGCTCGACGATGCGGCGTCGGAACTGATCGATCCCGACTTCGGACGTCAGCTGCGTGGTCTCGCTCCGGTCCGCGCCTTGGAGCCCGCACCCGCCGAGGACGCCCAGCAGTCGTTCGACGAGTACTACGGAACGACGTCGGACAGCGAACTCGAAGCAGCCGAGCACCAGCCGGAGTCGAGCACTCCGGAACCGAAGCACGAAGCATCCGCACCGAAGAAGGACAAGAAGGGCAAGCCCGCGATGCCGTCGTGGGAGGATGTCCTGCTAGGTGTCCGCTCCAGCGGCCACAGCTGATACACGAGCACAGCTGACATCGGGGAGGGTGCAGGCAGTGGGGGCCAAGGCATCGACCATCTGGTACGTCGACACGCCGGATCCGATTTCGGTTCTGCGCCAGACCACTTCGTCCCATCACGACGCGGCGACGGCGCTCGTCGGCAGCCTGTTCGCCGACAAGGTCGCCGTGCCGACACAGCAGGCGCCCATCTCCAAGTCGGCGTCGGTGGGGGTCGACGAGGTCGCCGTCGGCAGCTATCCCGGCGTGACGGTCGTGTGCAGCACCCGCATCGCCGACGCGTCTCCTGCATCGCTGTCCGAGCACTGGTCGCGTCCGCTCGCGTCGGAGAAGACCTATCTGATCGCGACCGACCCGGAGACGGCGTGGGGCGCGTTCGCCTACTGGGAGCGCGGATCGCTGCGACGCTCGTTCAGCGCGACACCGATCTACATCTACGAGGACATCGGTCTGCCGCTGGTGTGGGAACGCCCGTTCTGGGCAGGCGAGCACCCGCTCGTCTATCCGCCGGGCGTCATGCCGGATCCGCAGTCGCTGCCGTTCCATCCGCAGGAATTCGCCGAGGCCGCCAATGCGCACTGGCTCGGCTTCCGCTACACCGGCGCACCCCGCGGGGAGGAGTTCGACCCGAACTCCCTACCGGTGAGCGGATTCTCGCTGTACACCCCCGGTGAAGAGCCGACCGCTGCACCTCGCCCGGCGCCCGCGTCGGAACGGTCGTTCAAGCGCTGGTGGCGACGGAAATCCCCAGCGCCACGAAGCTGACCACGGCGCCCACGACTGCACCGTGGACGAGCCACCGCACGGTCGGCTTGTGCCTCCACCGCAGGATCGTCGGAGCGGCGCCGCCGACCACGACGACGTTGATTCCGAGCGCGAGCGCACTGTTGATGGCGGCGAGTTCGAGCCCGAACGCCGTGAGCGCGGTTCCGACGAGTACCGCGGCGAATGCCGCCACGGGTATGCCGGTGTAGAGGATGCTGTTGTTCCTCACCGGCCTCATTGCAGGCGTACTCGCTCGTACAACGCCATGGCCGCCGCGGTGGCCACGTTGAGCGAATCGGTGCCCGGTGCCATCGGAATGCGTGCGCGAACATCGCTGGCGCGCATGGCATGTTCGGTGAGACCGGGGCCTTCGGCTCCGAGCATCAGCGCCACCTTCTCCCCCGTCATCGCTTCCGCGAGCGAGATCGCCGACGGGTTCGGCGTCAGCGAGATGGTCTGAAAACCGGCCTCCCGCAATATGTTCAGGCCACGCGGCCAGTCGGGCACACGCGCGAACGGAACGCGCAGAACGTGACCCATCGACACCCGCACCGCGCGTCGGTACAGCGGATCGGCACACGCGGCACCGAACAACACGGCGTCGGCACCGAGTCCCGCCGCGTTGCGAAACATCGAACCGAGATTCTCGTGGTCGTTGACGCCTTCGAGGACGACGACCGTGCGCGCACCCTTCAGTACGTCGGCGAGGTCGAGCTCGGGCGGCCGATGAGCCGCGGCGAGCACTCCGCGATTGAGATGGAACCCGACCGCGTCTGCCATCACGTCGGCGGTCGTGCGATAGAACGGCACGTCGACATCGTCGAGACGCGACCCGAGTTCGGTCAGGCGACGATCGACACCGAGCAGACTGATCGGCGCGAACCTCGACGACAGCAGCCGCTCGGCCACGAGCACACCCTCGGCGATGACCAGTCCCTTTCCGTCGGGCAGATCCGGGCGACGGTCGGAGGAGTTGAGATCGCGGAAGTCGTCGAGACGGGGATCGGCTGAGTCATCGATGTCGATTACGTGTACCACGTGTCCATCTTGGCATCGTGTGAAAAGCTCGACTGTGATGAGTACCGATGACGCGATAACGATCAGAACCGCTACCGACGACGACTGGGGTGCCGTAGCTCTCCTCGACGCGCACGCGTTCGGTGAGCACCAGAACTCCGAGGACCTCGCCGAAACCCAGATCCTGACGAGTTCCGAACACGTCGTGATGGCCTGGCACGGTGAGACTCCCGTCGGCGTCGCGATGCACTTCCCGATGTCGGTGACGGTGCCGGGCGGCGCTCAGGTCGAGGCATCCGGTGTGTCGTGGGTGTCGGTCGCGCCGACGCATCGCAGGCGCGGGATTCTGCGTCGCATGTTCACGAAGCAGCACCGCAAGCTGCAGGACGCGGGTGCGCCACTGTCGCTGCTGACCGCCAGCGAAGCCACGATCTACGGCCGCTTCGGCTACGGACCCGTCACCGAGGAACATCGCGTCGTGATCGACCGACGGTTCGCACAGTTCCACTCGGGCGTGCGTCCGGTGACCGGGGTGCGGCTCGTCGAGTCCGCGGAGGCGTCGAACCTTCTTCCCGAGATCTACCACCGTTGGCAGCGTCGTACCGCGGGCGCACAGCCGAAGCCGCCGATCCGGTGGGAGCGCTTCTTCGCCGACCGCGAGAACCGCAGGCAGGGTCTGACGGAACTGTTCTTCATCGTTCACCCGGACGGCTACGCCGCGTACCGGCGCAGCGAGAGCGAGAGCAAGATCGTCGTCCAGGAGTTCATCGCCGTCACCGACGCCGCGTACGCCGAACTGTGGCAGGTGCTCGCAGGCGTCGATCTCGTCGACTCCATCGAGGTCAACCAGGCCCCCGACGAGGCACTGCCCTTCCTGCTGACGAGCAATCGTCTCCCGAAGGTCACCGACCATCACGACGCGTTGTGGTGCCGCATCATGGACGTCAAGGCTGCGCTCGAGGCCCGAACGTACGGCGTCGACGCGCAGTTCGTCATCGAGGTCGACGACCCGTTCCTCGACGCGGGCGGAACGTTCGACGTCACGATCACGGCAGGGCAGGCGTCCGTCACCCGCACCGAAGCCGCACCCGACGTCACGATGAAGATCGACGTGCTCAGCTCGATGTACTTCGGGCAGCACCGGGCGACGCGGTTCGCGGCGGCCGAGCGGTTGACGAGTCGCGACGCCGACGCGCTGCACACGGTCGATCTCGCGTTCTCCACCGACCGTGCTCCAGTCATGGGGTGGGCGTTCTAGCCCGGCCGCGCTCGACTCCCTGACATTTGTCATGACCGACCCGTGACGGTGTCAGTCCGACCGGTGATGCCGTGCACTGTCGCGGCATCTCGGATCCGGAGATGCTTCTAGGCATGAAGCAACCGGATGAAGGAAACCTGTTCACGGACCTGATGGAATTCGGTCCGGCTCCGACGATGGCCCGCGAGGTCGTCGTCGTCGTGATCTCGATCGCGCTCTTCGGTGTGGTGTTCGCACTCGTCGGGCCGACCGTGCTCCTGTTCGTCGCCGCCGCGGTCGCCGCAGTGTTCCTCGGCGTCCGCTTCGCGATCGGACTTCGCGGCTGGAGCAGGTCATGAGCATGATCGAGGTGGCGAACATGACGCGCCGCTACGGCAGCGGCAAGAGCGCGTTCGAAGCGGTCAGCGGTCTCGACCTGTCGGTGACCGAAGGTGAGCTGTTCGGCCTGCTCGGCACCAACGGCGCCGGCAAGACATCGACTCTCGAAGTGATACAGGGACTTTCGCGACCGAGCGAGGGAACCGTCTCGATCATGGGCCTCGACCCCATCCGCGATCGCCGCGATGTGCGCCCGAATCTCGGCATCATGCTGCAGAAGGGCGGGTTGCCGTCGGACCTCACGGCGCTCGAGAGCCTGACGATGTGGGCCGGAACCTGCAGCGACCCGCTGCCGCCCCGCGAGGTACTGGAACGCGTCGACCTCGCCGATCGCGCCGACACACGCGTGAAGTTCCTGTCCGGCGGTGAGCAACGACGCCTCGACCTCGCCTGCGCCATCATCGGACAACCTCGCGTGCTCTTCCTCGACGAGCCGACGACGGGCCTCGATCCCGAAAGTCGGCGCAACACATGGGCATTGATCGAAGACCTCAAGCGATCCGGCGTCACGATCATGTTGACGACCCACTACCTCGACGAGGCCGAGGGCCTGTGCGATCGGCTCGCGATCATGCACAAGGGACGCGTCGTGCGCGCCGGGACCGTCGCCGAGGTCGTGGCGGACCATCCCGCCAGCATTCGGCTCGAACTGCCCGATGCGCCTCTGCCCGAACTGGTGTCGTCGACCGTCGACGTGGAGGACGGCAAGGTCGTCATCAGGACGAACGAACTACAGGACACCCTCACCGAATTGATGCTGTGGGCACAGCGATCGGGCGTACGCATCCACGGCCTCGACGCCAGGGCCGCATCGCTCGAGACCGTGTTCCTGTCCATTGCAGACGAATTCGACCGACCGCAGGAGATCGCGGCATGAACACCTTGACAACACTGTCCCGCAGCGAATTCACCCTGCTGCTCCGCAACCGCGTGCTGCTGTTCAACGCGATGGTCATGCCGTTGCTGTTCCCCATCGTCGTTCTGGTCATCGGCCGCGACGACGGACTGCCCGACACCGTCGTGTCCGGAGCACTGGAAGTGTTCGCACTGTTCCTGCTCGTGTTCCTGGTGTACTACAACCTCCTGTCCGCGTACGCGACGCGTCGAGACGAGTTGGTGCTCAAGCGACTTCGCACCGGCGAAGCGACGGACAACCAAATTCTTCTCGGCCCGGCCGTTCCCTCGTTCGCGCTGACGGTGATTCTGACGATCGCACTGACGGCGATCATCGCCTGGCTCGGCGGTGGGCTTCCCGTCAATCCGGTCCTGTTCGTCGCCGGACTCGGCGGTGGCGCAGCGATGTTCGCGGCCCTGGCCCTGATCACGTCGTCGTTCACGCGTAATGCCGAAGCCGCGCAGATCACCAGCCTTCCCGTCATCCTGGTCGCGATGGCAGGCACGTCGTTCCTGCGAAACATCGTCCCCGAATCCCTCGACAGAATCATCGATCTGACACCGATGGCTGCCGTGCTGGATCTGGTGAACCTCGGCTGGCTCGGCACGACGGATCCCGAATCCGCGCCTCTGACGGCCGCCCAGACGTTTTCGCCCGCGGTGATGCCGCTGGTCGTCGTCGCCGCGTGGATCGTCGGTTCGGTCGTCGTCGCCAAGACGCACTTCCGCTGGGAACCGCGGGCCTGATTCTGGCAAGGTGAAACACATGGAACTGCGCCGTTACCTCGATCCGCGCACGACGTGGAAGGACACGACCGAGGTCGACAAGGTCCGGCTCTACACACGTCAGTCCTTCATCAGCATCATCGTCGCGCTGCTCGTCGCCGCGGTGACCGATACCGTGTCCCGCGGCGAATGGGCCACCGCCGTCGCGATGGCCGTCAGCGCGACCACGGCCGTCATCGCGATACGACGGATGCCCAGGCTGGGCGGAACTGCTCGAGGTGACATCCGATGGCCGGTCGCACTGTGCGTCGCCGGGAGTGTCACCGCCGGTATCACGAGCAGCGCTCCGGCCCTGTGGATCTGGGCGCTGCTGATCACCTCGATTCCGATCAGCGCGATGATGACGTTGCGCGTCGCCGCGCTGACGGCGGTCGTCGTCGGAGCAGGAACCATCGCCACGCGCTTCGGGGTGCTCGGCGGTGTGATCGCGTGTTTCGTCGTACTCGCGATGGCGGCCAGCACGCACCTGTCGATCTGGTTGCTGCGCATCGTCAGCGAGCTCGACGCGTCGCGTCACGCGGCATCGGCCCTGTCCGTCGCCGAGGAACGCCTGCGGTTCTCGCGCGATCTGCACGACGTCGTCGGCCGGGCTCTGTCGGCCATCGCGGTCAAGAGCGAACTCGCGGCAACACTGTCGCGTCGGGGAGACGACCGGGCCGCCTCGCAGATGGACGAGGTGCGCGATCTCGCACACCAATCCATGACCGAGGCAAGGCAACTCGCTCGGGGCTATCGCCAGATCGACCTCGTCGCCGAGATCGACGGCGCGCGTTCGCTGCTGAACGCTGCAGGCATCGAGACCGACACCGTCGGCAACGCCGACACCCTCGACCCGGCCTACACCGAGGCGGCCGCGTGGGTCGTACGGGAGGGCGCGACCAACGTTCTCCGGCACTCCGACGCCTCCCACTGTCGAATTGCCCTGAGCGAGAACGGAGTGAAGATGACCAACGACCGGCCACATGCTGTTCGTTCGAGCGACGGAACAGGACTGAAGGGGTTGAAAGAACGCCTGGCCGCCGTCGACGGTACTCTCGACGTTGCCTGCACCGCAGACGAATTCACACTGTCCGCGGCATTCCCGGCTACGGTGGCCTCATGATCCGCGTACTGCTCGCCGACGACGAGAACCTCATCCGCAGCGCGTTGGCGACGATGATGGCGCTCGAGGACGACATCGAGATCGTCGCTCAGACCGAGTCCGGCGAAGAAGCCGTCGAGGCCGCGACGAAGCATTCGCCCGACGTCGCGGTCCTCGATCTGCAGATGGGCGGCATCGACGGTATCGAAGCGGCCGGGCAGATCGCTGCGGCGTTGCCGTCGTGCGCAGCGATCATCGTCACCAGTCACGGCCGTCCCGGATATCTGAAGAAGGCGCTGGCCGCGGGTGTGCGCGGCTTCCTGCCGAAGACGACGTCGGCCTCCACGTTGGCCGAGGTCGTGCGTACCGTGCACGGCGGTGGTCGCTACGTCGATCCGACACTGGCGGCCGAGGCGATCGGCGCCGGCGATTCACCGTTGACGCCGAGGGAAGCCGACGTGCTCGAATACGCGGCCGACGGCGCGTCGATCGCCGAGATCGCCGAACGTGCACACCTCACGCAGGGCACGACGCGAAACTATCTGTCGGCCGCGGCGGCGAAACTCGGTGCAGCGAACCGTCACGAAGCGTGCGCGATCGCCCGACGCTACGGCTGGATCTGAGGCAGCGCGCCTGCTCGGACGGGACGGTGACAGACCTGCATGACGGGTAGACGCAGTCGGTCGGTCCCGCGCACGAACCGGACACGCAGATTGCCCAGACGCATCAGGTACACCCCGGCCACGACGCCCGTCGCGAGCGAGACGACGCCACCGAACAACAGCGGTGCGCGCGGGTCGAGCACGTCGGCCAACCACCCGAGGACCGGGCTGCCGAGCGGCGTCCCACCGAGAAAGCAGAGCATGTAGATGCCCATGACGCGTCCTCGCATCTCCGACGGCACCGACATCTGCAGAATGTTCATGGCCGACGTCGTGAACGTCAGCGTCAACGCACCCGTGGGAACCAGCAGTAGCGCGACGAGGACATAGTTCGGCATCAGCCCGACGAGTGTCTCGAACACCCCGAAACCGATGACCGCGCCGAGGAACAGCCGGAGTCTCGGTGAGCTGGTGCGTCGGGCCGCCAACGTCGCTCCCGCGAGGGTTCCGATGGCCAGCGTCGTCGACAGAAGCCCGTACGCGTCGGCGCCGCTGCCGAACGAATTACGTGCCAGCACGGCCAGACTCAGCGGAAAGTTCAGCCCGAAGGTCGACACCATGAACACCGTCGCGAGCAGCACGCGCAGATCGGGTCGTCCCCACACGTACGCGAAGCCTTCGCGGACCTGACCTTTCGCTCGCGGAGCCGGCTCGACGCGGAACAGATCCCCCGCACGCATCGCCAGAAGTGCGCCGAACACGCCCACGAACGACACCGCGTTGATCAGGAAGACCCATCCCGTACCGATCAGGGTGATCAGGACCCCGGAGATCGCAGGGCCGACGATGCGCGCCGAGTTGAACGTCATCGAGTTCAACGCGATCGCGTTGGAGAGCGTTTCCTTGCCCACCATCTCGATCGTGAAGGACTGTCGCACAGGCGCATCGATCGCCGACGAGCATCCCAGCACGAACGCGATGAGGTAGACGTGCCAGAGCGCGACGACGCCCCCGACGTCGAGCACACCCAGCACCAAGCCGCAGATCGCGGCGAAGGCCTGCGTGATCATCAGCAGCGTGCGCTTGTCGTACCGGTCTGCGAGAACTCCGCCCCACACCGACAGCAGCAGAGTCGGCCCGAACTGCAGGGCCATGACGATTCCGACGGCGAAGCCGTTTCCTCCGGAGAGGGTCAGTACGAGCCAATCCTGCGCCACTCGCTGCATCCAGGTACCGACGAGGGAGACGATCTGCCCGGACGCCCACAAGCGGTAGTTGCGTGTTCGCAGCGCTGCGAACATCGACGGGGCAGTAGGCACTCTTTACATACTAACCCTAGGTAACGATCTACTCCGAGTCGCTCACCAAGGCGCCGATGATGGTGACGGCGTCGCGCAGCACCGCCAGCTGCGGCTCGTCCAGTCCCTCCAACTGAGCCGTCATCCATGCTTCGCGTGCGCTGGCCTCGTCGGCGATCAGTTCCTTGCCCGCCGCGGAGAGCGAGACGATCACCTGACGGCCGTCGGTGGGGTGCGGAGTGCGCACGACCAGTCCGAGTTCGGCCAGCGACGCGATGACCCGCGTCATCGAGGGCGGCTGGACCTTCTCGCGCGTGGCGAGTGCACCTGGCGTCATGTCCCCTTCGCGGCTCAAGGTTGCAAGAGCCGACAGCTGAGTCAACGACACCTGCGAATCGACTCGGCGCCCCCTGAGATGGCGAGTCAATCGCACGACGGCAAGCGACAGATCACTTGCCAGTTCACGGTTGTCCTTCACGCTGTATCCCGACGTCACAGCGGAGAGATTACGCCTAGAGCCGCGTTCGGGCTCACGTAACCGCGTCAGTGATGGGTCCGACGACGAAATATGCAACGAAGAGCGCTGCCACGACCCAGAGCAAGGGATGAACCGACTTCGCCTTCCGAGCGGCTACGGCGAGTACGACCCAGGTGATGAAACCGACGCCGATTCCATTTGCGATGGAAAACGTGAACGGCATGACGACGATGGTCAGGAACGCCGGAAGGGCCACCTCGAACTTGGTGAAATCGATGTCGCGGACCTGCCCGATCATCAGCGCGCCGACGACCACGAGGGCAGGTGCGGCAGCCTCGATCGGCACGATCGCGGTGAGCGGCGTCAGGAACATCGCGGCGAGGAACAGCACGCCGGTGACGACGTTGGCAAGGCCCGTCCTCGCACCTTCGGCGATGCCCGACGCCGATTCGACGAACACCGTGTTCGACGACGCCGATGCCGCACCGCCGGCGATCGCGCCGGTTCCCTCGACGACGAGTGCCTTTCCGATACCCGGCAGGTTGCCCTTGTCGTCGACGAGGTTGCCCTCCTTGCCGAGACCCGTCATCGTGCCCATCGCGTCGAAGAAGTTGGCCAGCACGAGGGTGAACACCAGAAGGCTGGCGGCCAGAACGCCGATGCGGGTGAAGGCGCCGAACAGGTCGACGTCACCGACCAACGACAGGTCCGGAATCTGGAAGAGGGTGTCCGGCAGGATCGGCACGCTCAGGTTCCACCCCTTGGGGTCGACGCCCTGGGACGGTCCGACATCGGTGAGAGCCTCGATGACGGCCGCGACGCCGGTCGTGACGACGATGCCGATCAGCAATCCGCCGCGCACCTTTCGGACGACGAGGATGCCCATCAGCAGGACACCGAAGACGAACACGGCCGTCGGCCACGACGCGATGGAACCGTCGATACCGAGACCGACCGGAACCGTCGTGCCCGCGGCGTCGGGAATGCGGCGAACGAAGCCGGAGTCGACGAGACCGATGAACGCGATGAACGCGCCGATACCGGCGGCGATGGCGGCTTTCAGCTCCGACGGGATCGCGTTGAACACCGCGGTACGGAACCCGGTCACGGCGAGCAGCACGATGATGATGCCGTCGATGACCACGAGGCCCATCGCCTCGGGCCACGTCACCTGCGGCGCGATCGTGACGGCGAGCAGCGTGTTGATGCCGAGACCGGCGGCGATGCCGAACGGATAGTTGGCGACGATGCCGAACAGAATGCTCATGAAGCCGGCCACGAGCGCGGTCACCGCGGCGACCTGTGACACCGGGAGGATGTTGCCGAGAACGTCGGTCTTGGCCGCGGCGTCGTCGGGCGAGAAGCTACCGAGGATGAGCGGGTTCAGGACGACGATGTAGGCCATCGCGACGAAGGTGACGAGACCGCCACGTACTTCGGCGCCGACCGTGGACCCTCGTTCGGTGATCTTGAAGTAGTTGTCCAGCAGCCGGGACGAGAAAGCCATGGGAGTAACCTACCTTCATGGACAGGCAGAGTGCGGACAGGGAAAGTGTGCTCAGCCCGCGCCTGACGGATCCGGCGCCGGTACTCGCTGTCGGAATAATCGCATGGATCGTCGCCGCGGTCGTAGTCGCGGTCAGCGGCGACCGATGGGCGGACGCGCTGACGACCTGTCTGACCGGAATCGTCCTGGGCGCCTTCGGCTTCACACTCTTCGTGGTCCAACGTGCCGCGGCACGACGCGGGAGCAAGACCGCTCAACGCGGATTGACCTGAGAGCGCCGTCACGTAATCGCCGTCATAAAACAGCCTTTGACGTGCGGAAATTCACCGCCGAACGCGGTTGTGTAACACAGATTTAACGCGGATCATCGGTGATGTCAGATTCGAAACAGCACCGATTCCCGAAAGCAAGGCCATGAAGCTCGTTTCCCAGTTCCGTACCCGTCGCAATCACGTCCGTTCGCTTCGCGCTCTCTACGCCCGCGCACACGCCGTCTCCAGCCCGTCCATGCGCGACGAGTTGCTCGTCATCGCACAGCGGAGCGACTTCGCGCGGTAATCGCCACCGCCGCAAGACCCCACAGAACACCGAACACCCAGCCCGCCAGAACATCTGTCGTCCAATGGGCGCCGAGGTAGATCCGCGAGAAGCCGATCGACAGGGATGCGACGGCGGGTAACACCAGCACCACCGGATTCCGACGCCACGACACGGTCGACCGCCACATCAGTGCAGTGACCGTCGTGGCCAGGATCGCCGACATCATCGCGTGCCCCGACGGGAACGAATAGGTGGAGATCTCCACCAGACGTTCGGGTATCGGGGGCCGGTCACGTCCCCACAGCAGCTTGCCGAGGCTCATCGCGCCCCAGCCGGTCAGCATCGCGCCACCGACCATGATCGCGTCGGGCACTCGTTTCGACACCAGCAGCGCGACACAGACGACGACCGACAGCACGAACATCGACACCGTGTTGCCCAGCGTCGTGATCGCCCAGAAGACGTCCGTCAGCCACGGCACCCGGTGCGCCACCATCCACTGCAGAACGTCACTGTCCACGCGGTCTCCCCCAGCTCTCGTCACAGTGCACGATGCCGTCGTCGGTCACCCACGACGCGACCCGGCGTCTGCCTTCGACTGCGCCGGTCACGCGCACGGTCAACTCTCGGTGCACGACGACCTGTCCCGACGGCAGCTCCGATCCCAGCGCCGCGCAGGCAAGTACCGCGTCCGGCTCGCGATCCCACGAACTGACGCGTCCGACGCCGACGACGTCCGCGCGAATCGATTCCGACGCAGTGCGCACGTCCAGGATCGACGCCAACGTCGCCGCCGATTCCATCGAGGACAGCACCGCGACGTCCGACGTCACGACGCCGACGAACCACGGCCGGTCGACGACCACCGCGTCGGCGGGGTCGATCACGGCCCCGGACATCGCACGCACACGGGGAGGAAGATCGAGATCGTCGAGATCGACGACTCCCGACGACACCGCCTCGGCGACGAGTCGGTGCGCACGCGCGACGACGGCCGGCGTCGGAGTACGCGCCGGATCGGCGAGCCGGTCCAGAATCAGGGACGCGAACTCCGCGCTGTCGCAGACCGCGGGCGCCAGCGCCGACGCCACGTCGTCGGCGTGCGGATGGTCGAGCGGATCCAGCAGGCCGGCGAATGTCAGATCCGACGGGGCACGGTAGTGGCCGAGCCGATGGCCGTCGATCACAGCGTGCCGACGCAGCCACCACGCGGTGTACCCGCCACGATCGGCGAGCAGGTCGCGTGTGGTCCGCTCCTCGACCAGCTGCGACAGAGCGTCGGGCCAGCGTTCGTCGTCGACGAGGTCGAGGTCGCGGACGGCGATCAGCACATCGGGGTCTTCCCGCAACGACGCCCACCAGGCGCCCTCGTCGGCGAGATCGTGATCCGGTCCGGTCGGCAGGTCCTCGGTGACGACGCCGAAACCCCATCCGACGCCGACCGCCCGCAACGCGTCGGCGCCGAACCTGTCGACCACGGACGTGGCGACGACACCGAACGGCGAATCGCTCGACAGCAATCGCACCAGCGGCGCGTCCGGGAGCAGTAGTTCGTCGGCGGCGCGCAGTTCACCGTCCGTGTCCTCGATCGGAAGCGAACCGAGCCACGACGGCAACTCCCGCTGCCCGTCGGCCAGCGACAGCACGGTGGCGGTGAGTTCGTCGACGGCATCGTCGTCGTCCCAGTCCAGATCGTCGAGCACGACCTGCAGCGCCGGATCGGACAACAACTCCGCGGGCGACGCCTCGGTCGCGCCGAGCCGGGTCAACAGCGGTGCGGCGGCGTCCGGGTGAACGAGCCGAGCCCAGTGCACTCCCCCGACCCCTCGTGCTCCCACCGCGAGAACCGTCGTACGCGGACCGGTGACGGTGCGACCGTCGGACAGCGGAACCGGCAGCGCCGCAAGCTCTTCCGCAGCGACGCCGTCGGTGACGAGCGGGGCCAACGCGTCGTACAGGCGGTGCCACCAGAGGGGTTCGTGCGACGTCCCGGACAGCATGTCGGCGAGCCTGGCCAACCCGATTCGATGGACGTCGACGGCCGCGAGGGCGGGGCCGTGCTGCGGGCCGGACACCGACGGGGCCGCGAGATCCGGCATCACCGGCCCGAGCACCTCGGCCAGTTCGTCGGTCAGCCCCGGCAACACGACGGTCCGCGACGGGATCAGATCCTCGCCGTCGGCGCCAGGAAGCCAAGGGGTCGAGGCACATTCACGCACGATCCGCTCACGCAGCACTCCGTCGACCTCACTGCGCGCGAAACCCGGCCTCGGCACGAACGACGGCCGTGATGCAGCGGGAAGTGCGGCAAGCATGCGGCCGTAGCCGTCGGCGATCCGTTCGACGGGAGCGCCGGGCAGCGTGCGTCTGCGGTCCGGTTGCATCGCGACGTCGGCAATCACGATGGCGGGCAACGACAATTCCTCGTCGGACCGCGTCGGAGCGCGCAGAACGTCGGCGTCGACAGGCACCGGGACGCCGTCGCTCATGGGCACCACCCAGCGCGCGTGGTCGGTGCGGAACTGCCACCAGGTTCGGTCGCCGATGGTCAGGTGCGCCGCACCGTTTCCGATATCCGTTGTGCGGCAGTCGAAGTGCGTGTCGTCGATGTCGATCGTCGTCAACGAGTCGAGTTCGAGGAGCAGGTCGACGGCCTCGGCCCGGAACGCGTCGAGCATCGGTGCGGGATCGTGACGCAGCTTCAGAACGATCTCGGACGCAAACCCTTCCGCCGGCGCTTCGTTCGTCGGCCACGCCAATCGGAGCACCGGGATACCCGCGTCCGGGGCCGTCAGACCCGCGTCGATCAGAACCTGCCCGGTCCGTTCGGCACTGAACACGATTCCGCCTGCCGCGGAACGGAATTCGATCTCGGACGCCACGGTACGCACGGCGGTGAAGCCGACTCCGAACCGTCCGACCCCCGACGTCTTCGCCGACGCACGCAGCGCCGTCAACGCATGCACACCCTCGACGTCGAGAGGGGCACCCGTATTGGCCACGTGCAACGCGTCGCCGACGCACCACACCTTCACATGCCCGGGAACCCCCGCTCGGTCCGCCGCGTCGGCAGCGTTCTGCGCCAGCTCGGTCAGCAGACGATCGCGATATCCCGCGCGAACCAGATCCGCCTCGGTCGCCGCATCCTCTCGCAGCCGGGTCGGCGACGACGTCCACGCCGAGACGACCCCGGCCCGCAGAGCTTCGGTGTCGAGAGGATCGTTCAGGTGGTCGATTGCGGATCCTGGATCGGCTGCTCGTCCTGCGACGCCTCCGCCGCTTCCGTCTCCTGCGGCGCTTCCGTCTCCTGCGGCGCTTCCGTCTCCTGCGCCGGTTCCGGTTCCTGCACCGGTTGCGGTTCCTGAGGTGTCACGTCGAGCACGGCGTCGTCGTACGGCTCGAACTGCGGCGAGCCTGCGCCGGTGCGCAACTCGGTGTCCGAGTGCGCGCCGCATCCGTACTCGGCGTGGACGACGCGTCCGTCGGCGGCGAACTCGTTGCCGCACACACCGAACGCGGCGGAGAGCGACCCGGCGATCGGAAGGTAGAAGCCGCACAGACCGCACGTCGACGGTGCGGCCTTCGCCATCTCGCTGCCCGGACCGAATTCGCCGTCGTGCCACCGCTCGGCCGCGTCGAGACGTCCTTCACGGCTCGGCACCTGCGTCCGTCCGAGGCCGAGCTCGTATGCGACGTCGTCGACCTGCGGGTCACCCGTCGCGACGTACCCGGGAACGAGCCGCGGATCCTGCACGCGAGGGGGAAGGAGATCGCCGGGACCGAGATCGCCGGGGCGAATGCGCTCGTCCCACGGCAGCCACTCGGGCGCGACGAGAGCATCGGGGCCCGGCAGCAGAACGAGCTCGCTGATGGTCGCGGTGTCCGCGCCCTCGGGTGCCGCGACGACGACGGCCCACTGCCAACCGCGGTAGCCGGGCAGGTCGCTCACGAAGCGATGGGTGGCAGAACTCTCGTCCTCGGCCGTCACGCCGAGATACTCACCGATACCGCCTTCGCCCAGGTCGACGACCGCCTGCCGCGCCAGATCCACGGCGTCGGCCAACACGGGGCGAACCGGTTCACGCTGGGTTGTCCGATCGCGCACGGCTTCGTCGCGGTCCGAATGGTCGAGTTCTGGAGACGATACGAAACTCACGTCGTTCATTTTGCCGCATCACGTCGAATGCGCCCAGTTCGGGCCTGCCATGATGGGCGGATGACCGTCCCCTTCCGGGCCGTGCCGGGTCTGCTCGCCGCGGCGGTTCTGCTGATCGGGTGCTCCGGAGCCACGGACGAGCCGGACGCCACCGCCGCGACGTCGACCGTGACGGTCGTCCAGACGCGGGAGCACGATCGAACGGCGTTCACCCAGGGTCTCGAGGTGTCCGGCGACGAACTGTACGAGGGCACCGGCCGCAACGGGTCGTCGTACGTACGGGTTTCGTCCCTCGAGACGGGCGAGGAACTGCGACGCGTCGACCTGTCGTCGAACTATTTCGGCGAGGGGCTCACCGTCGCCGGAGACTCCCTCTGGCAGATCACGTGGCGCGACGGCGTCGCGTTCGAGCGCGATCCCGTCACGCTGCAGGAGCGTCGGCAGGTGGTCTACGACGGCGAGGGCTGGGGCCTGTGCGACGACGGTGACCGACTGATCATGAGCGACGGCTCGTCGACACTCACGTTCCGCGATCCCGCGTCGTTCGACGAGACGGGGTCGGTCCAGGTGACAGTGAACGGCGAGCAGCTGAGCAACCTGAACGAACTCGAATGCTCCGACGACGGTTCCGTCTATGCCAATCTCTGGCAGAGCGACGACATCGCCCGGATCGACCCCGACTCCGGGCGCGTCACCGAGATGATCGACGCGTCGCCGCTCTGGAATTCGATGACCTCCGACGAGCGTGCGGGTGCCGACGTGCTCAACGGAATCGCGCAGATTCCCGGCACCGACAGGTTTCTCGTCACGGGGAAGCTCTGGCCGACGATGTTCGAGGTGCAGTTCACACCCCAGCCGTGAGTCGGTGTCTTCGCCGCGTCGATTTTTAGGACAGAATTGATCCCGTGACCGATCCCCGCCACTCCGATACCCCTCCGGGTGAGGATCACCCGGGATTCGACAACTACCGACCTGCGCCGCGTCAGGCCAGCAGGCGCACTCCGCTGCCTCCACTGCATCCCCCGGCGCCTCCTCCCGGTAAGGGGTCGGGCCCGAAACCGCCGCCGATGCCGCGCAAGCTGACGGTCACCCGCGTCGCCGCGATGCGTAGTCGCGAGCTGACGGGCAAGGGCATCGGCGCGTTCCAGCGAGCCGCCAAGGCCGACGGCGCCGACAAGTCCGGTCTGACGGCTCTGACGTACGCGACGATGGCGAACTTCGCGTCCGACGCGGCACTGGCCGTCGCGCTCGCGAACACGTTGTTCTTCTCGGCCGCGACGGGCGAGGACAAGACGAAGGTCGCGCTGTATCTGCTCATCACGATCGCGCCGTTCGCCGTCATCGCCCCGCTCATCGGCCCGATGCTCGACCGACTTCAACACGGCCGACGCATCGCGCTGGCCACGTCGTTCGTGCTGCGCGCGACGCTGGCGGTGGTCCTGGTGTTCAACTTCGACAGTTGGGTGCTGTACCCGGCGGCGCTCGGCATGCTCGTACTCAGCAAATCGTTCGCGGTGCTCAAGAGTGCCGTGACCCCGAGGGTGCTACCACCGGAGATCGACCTCGTCCGCGTCAACTCGCGGCTCACCGTGTTCGGTCTGATCGGCGGCACGATCGTCGCAGGCGGTGTCGCGGCCGTGGTCGCGTGGCTCGCCGGGTCGTCGGGCGCGCTGTGGTTCGTCGCCGCCATCACGATCTTCGGCGCGTACCTGAGCATGCGGATCCCGTCGTGGGTCGAGGTCACCGAGGGCGAGGTCCCCGCGACACTCAGCTACCACGGCGACGACGCCGTCACCGAGGTCATCCGACGCGAGAAGCAGACGGCCGCTGCCCCGAAGAACCGTCGTCAGCCGTTGGGCAAAGCCGTCATCGTCGGATTGTGGGGCAACGGCACGATTCGAATCCTGACCGGGTTCCTCACGTTGTACGTCGCGTTCGTCGCCAAATCGCAGACCGAACACGAACCGATCAAGCAGGCCGCGATGCTCGGACTCGTCGGCGCGGGCGCAGCGATCGGAAACTTCGCCGGCAACGCCGCGGGCGCGCGCATCAAGCTCGGCAGGCCCGCGATCGTCGTCCTGCGCTGCGCCGCCGCAGTGACGGCGTTCGCGATCATCGCAGCCATCACCGACAGTCTCCTGACCGCTGCGCTTGCGGCTCTCGTCGCATCCTGCGCCAGCGCCCTCGCGAAGGTTTCCCTCGACGCGTCGCTGCAGTCCGATCTGCCGCCCGAATCCATCGCATCCGGATTCGGGCGTTCGGAGACCGTTCTGCAGCTCTGCTGGGTTCTCGGCGGAACGTTGGGCGTGCTGCTGCCGACCGAATACTGGCTGGGTTTCACCGTCGTCTCGGTATTACTTACGATCGGACTCGCGCAGACCTTCCTCACCTACCGAGGAAAGTCGCTGCTGCCCGGGCTCGGCGGAAACCGTCCCGAGCACGCCGAGCAGACCTTTCCCGACGCCGCCACCCGACAGAACGTGAGCTAAGTGAACCTCGCACCGAAAACCAAGAAGATCCTGGCAATCGGGGCGGCCGCTGCCGTCGTCGTGCTCGTCGCCTTCGTCGGGGTGTTGGCGCTCCTCGTCCGCGACGCGCCCTCCGGGCGACCGAGCATCACAGCCTTCGCCGACGGCCGGACCATCGACGTCCAGCCCTACCTGTACTGCCCCGTCGACCAGCCTCTGTGCGGCAGTGACGGCGAGAGCGTCACTCTGCCGGTACGCGAGGGACGCCCGCTGCAGCTGTCGCTACCGAGCGAGATCGCGTCGGCGCCGTGGATTCTCGCCGCCGTGTACTCCGACGAATCGGGAAGCGACGCCGTCGAAACCGACACCCTGTACCTCCCCGACTCGACCTCGGCGGTGACGGTGCCGCCGGTCGACGACCAGGGTCGTGCGCTGCTGGGCGTCGAGGTCCGACTGCCGTCCGGCGTCATCGACACCGACACCCAGCAGGAAGAGATCGTCAGTCACGCGATCTGGTCGATCGCCACGGCCTGAGCGGAGATCGTTTCTTGCTCAGCTGTCCAGTTCCCGGGCCACCGCGCGCACGACCTCGGAGATCTTCTGCGCGGTCTTGCGGTCCGGGTACTTACCCTTGCGCAGCTCCGGCTGAATGGTTGCCTCGAGCAACGTGATCATGTCCTCGACCATGCCGTGCAACTGGTCCGGAGTGTGTTTGCGCTCCACTGGCTCACGCCGGTTCGCGCTGTTCTGCCGCACCGACGGGGCAGGTTCGAGCACCTTCAGACTGAGCGCCTGAGGACCGCGTCGACCGGCAGCCATGCCGAACTCGACCTTCTGGCCTGCCTTGAGGCCCTCGACGCCGGGAGGAAGCGCAGACGAACGAACGTAGACGTCCTCTCCCTCTTCCTGCGAGAGAAAGCCGAAACCCTTGTCGACGTCGTACCACTTCACCTTGCCGGTCGGCACTGCGCTCACCCGTCCATTCGCTCGAAGTACTTCCACACAACAGTCGCGCCCCACATACGAACGTAGGACGCGAATACTGCAGTCTACAGCGGAGGGCATCTGCGAGGCATCTGCGTTTTCGTTCGCAGCCCAGCCGCTAAGTTGGTGACGTGCCCGATTCGCGCCCCCACCGCAACACACTGCTCCGCGTCGCACTGACGATCTTCGCCGTCGGCCTGCTGGCGATCGTGGCCATCTTTCTCGTACCCGCGATCACGAACGAGGAACCGCCACTGTGGCTTTATCTGACTGCAATGCTCGCGTCGCCCCTCGGCTTCGTTCTGGCGCTAGTGTTTGCGCTGATGTCCGGTAGACGTGCGAGGTAGAGGGGCCGACAAGTGCGAGTGATCCTGAACGTCATCTGGCTGATCTTCGGCGGACTCTGGCTGGCACTCGGCTACTTCGCGGCGGGCATCGTCTGCTGCATTCTCATCATCACCATTCCGTTCGGCATCGCGTCGTTCCGCGTGGGCGTCTATGCGCTGTGGCCGTTCGGCAAGACCGTCGTCGAGAAACCGACCGCCGGAGTCGCGTCGTTGATCGGCAACGTGATCTGGGTGATCGTCGCCGGCATCTGGCTCGCGATCGGTCACATCGTCACGGCGGTCGCGATGGCGATCACGATCATCGGGATTCCGCTCGCGATCGCGAACTTGAAGATGATCCCGATCTCCCTGATGCCACTCGGCAAGGACATCGTCGACGCCTGATCACTTCAGCCCCTCCCGTCCCATTCCTGGTGAATGTGACTTCTGTCACATAACAGCGGCATAACGGAAGGGCAACGAGCGGGCGACGCCGACGCATCACCGCCGCTAGCTGGGAGTTCGCCGGCCCCGCATTCCGTTACCCGAACGACTGTGGCCGCGCCCCCCGAAATCGACAGTTACCAAATGGTGACACTCCGCCGGAACTTCAGTACGGTCATCAGCGGCTGAGAAACTTCGGCCGAATCCGTACCCGCAGCGCCCAACCTCGTCCCGCGGGAACGGAACCCTCGACGAACTACCCAGGGGACGAGGACGGGGGACCCACACGTCCTCTCGGATAACCGGAAAGCGTTGCCCGGCAACGATTTCCTTGGGGTGAAGCCCGACAGTTCCTCCGGAACGGTTGGGCCGGGCTACCTCTCAGCCCGAACCCGACAGCTGACCTCGCAGGCGCCAGTGGAGAGGATTTCAATTCGTATGAGCGGACGTCATCGCAAGCCGACCACCACCGGCCGCACGGTTGCCAAGGTCGCCGTCACCGGCGCCATCATGGGCACCGCGGGTATCGCCTTCTCGGGCACCGCGAACGCGGCCCCCGACTCGGACTGGGATCGCCTCGCGCAGTGCGAAGCAGGCGGTAACTGGGCCATCAACACCGGTAACGGTTTCCAGGGCGGCCTGCAGTTCTCTCCGAGCACCTGGACGTCGCACGGCGGCGGACAGTATGCAGCGTCGGCCAACCAGGCCACCCGTGAAGAGCAGATCGCCGTCGCCGAGAAGGTCCTCGCATCGCAGGGTTGGGGCGCATGGCCCTCCTGCTCGTCGAGCCTCGGACTGAGCAGCGCGCCCACCGAGCGCAGCGTTCCTGCCTCGCCGCAGTCCGCTCCCGAAGCCCCGAAGCTTCCGGACCTCACCAGCATCCCGACGGTCGACGGCACCGCCGAGGTCATCGACGGCATCACGACCGCCGTGCAGACCATCACCAACGATCCGCAGATCACGTCCTTCATCCAGGACGCGACCAAGGGCATCCAGCTCGACCCGCAGATCGTCGAGTTCTACCAGGCCAACAAGGCATTCCTGCCTCAGTAAGCGCCGCACGTACGCGAAAGGCCCCCGAGATTCTCGGGGGCCTTTCGCGTATCTGTTCTTCTAACGGTTGACGACGGTCACCGGGTGCGCGTACGGCAGCTGCTCCACCGGCAACGGGAACTCCGTCTCCTCGCCGAACGGGGACAGGCCTCCCGATCGGGAGGACGAGAGCTCGGTCACCGCGTGATCGCCACGAGCGGTTTCGGGCCAGCCTGGATCGACATAGGGCTTCTTCGACTTGTTCACCATGCGCCCATTTTGACACCTGCGACGCGCCGTACACCAGCCCAGGTCTCTAATCTGTAAAGCAATGACCGATACAGCAGTGGCTTCGGACCTCGCGGCGTGGCTGAGATCCCGTACCGACACCGAGCTCGTCACCACCCTGACGCTGCGGCCGGACCTGACCGTGCCGCCGCCGTCGACCATCGGGGTGCTCGCCGGGCGTGCCGAACAGCGAGCCTCGATCCTGCGCGCCGCGGACACGCTGGACACTCTCACGCTGACGATTCTCGAGATGCTCGCCATCGAGGGCGCTCACGAAATGCCGGTCACGCGGGCCCAGCTCGACGCGATCATCGCCAAACGAGCCACGGGCAAGGCCGTCGACCGCGCACTCACGTCGTTGCGCGAACGTGCACTCGTCTGGGGCACGACGTCGCTGCGGATGGTTCCTGCCGCTCGTGACGCCGTGCCCTGGCGCGTCGGCCGCATTCTCGACGCCACCGAGCAGCTCACCGCCGAGCAGATCACCGCAGCGCTCGCCGAGCTGGACGACAGCGAACGTAGCCTGCTCGAGACGCTGGCAAGGTCGTCGCCCACCGGCAGGACGAGGGACGCAGCACCCGACACTCCCCCCGATCGGCCGGTGCAGAAACTCCTGCGCGCGGGTCTGCTGATCTGGCTCGACGAGCAGACCGTCGAACTGCCGCACCAGGTCGGACAGACGCTGCGCGGCGAACCCGTCTCCGATCCGACGTCGCTGACACCTCCCAAGCCCGCGACCAGCAAATTGACCGTGGCCGACGTCAACGCCGCTGCGGCGGGCGAGGCACTCGAACTGATTCGGCACTGCGGGGCCGTCGTGCAGGCGTTGTCCGACACCCCGGCTCCGGCACTGAAGGCCGGTGGTCTCGGTGTCCGCGAAATCAAACGCATCGCGAAAGTCACCGGGCTCGACGACACCCGCGTCGGACTGCTCGTCGAATTGCTCGCGGCCGCGTCGCTCATCTCGAGCGGCACCCCGGACCCGCTGCCACCGAACGATTCCGGTGAGGACTACTGGGCACCGACGTCGGCCGTCGACGCATGGACGAACGGCACGACCGCCGCCAAGTGGCACACGCTCGCGTCGGCGTGGCTCGATCTGCAGCGCGCGCCGTGGCTGATCGGGATGCGTGATCCCAACGACAAGCCTGTCGCTGCACTGTCCGACGAAGTGCGCTCCCCCGCCGCACCGCGTGACCGGCGGACCATCCTCGAGTACCTGGCCGACCTGGGAACGGGTGTGGCAGCGAGTGAGATCGACATCTCGCGCGGCCTGGCGTGGCGTCGTCCCCGGTCGGCGGCCCGGTTCTCACCGCGGCCGGTCTCCCGCATGCTCGCCGAGGCGACGGCACTGAGCATCGTCGCGCGCGGGGCACTGTCGACACCCGGCAAGGCGCTGCTGCACGGCGGCGACGCGGAAGCGGAGATGCGCGACGCGCTCCCCACCCCGATCGACTACGTGCTGGTGCAGGCCGACCTCACCCTCGTCGCGCCCGGACCGCTCGAACCGGAGTTGTCGGACCGCATCGACCTCGTCGCCGATGTCGAATCCGCAGGTGCCGCGACGATGTACCGCATCACCGACGACAGCCTGCGCCGCGCACTCGACGTCGGAATGTCCGCATCCGAACTGCACTCGCTCTTCGAGGTGCACTCGCGCACGCCGGTGCCGCAGGGCCTGACCTACCTGATCGACGACGTCGCCCGCAGGCACGGGCGGTTGCGCGCGGGTGTGGCGTCGTCGTTCGTGCGGTGCGAGGACCCGGCGCTGCTGGCCGAGGTGCTGAAGTCGCCGGCATCCGAGCAGTTGGCGCTCCGCGGACTTGCCCCGACGGTGGCGATCTCGCAGGCGCCGCTGGCCGAGGTCCTGGCCGTGCTGTCCGCGGCCGGGTTCGCGCCTGCCGGTGAGGACGCGAGCGGTGCCATCGTCGACCTGCGTACCCACGGCGCCCGCGTGTCCGCGCGTCGGCACCGTCCGACGTACCGGAACCAGGCGGTCCCGACCGAGGAACAACTCGGACGGCTCGTCACCGAGCTGCGCGCCGGGGAGCGGGCAGCATCGGCGGGCGGCAAGACCGTTCGCTCCGACGGCACCCGCGCGACCGGGTCGGCGACGATGGCCCTGCTGCAAACGGCCGTCAAGGTGCGTCGCAGCGTGTCCATCGGGTACGTCGACGCCCAAGGTGTCGCGTCGCAACGCGTCGTGGACCCGGTGAGCGTCGGCGGCGGGCAGCTCGACGCGTTCGACCCGGCAACCGGGGTTGTCCGGCGATTCACTCTGCACCGCATCACGTCGGTGGCGCTCGTGGAGTAGGCGGCTGCGCCGCACGTGCGCGCGAATGTACAGCCGGCTATACATTCGCGCTCACGTGCGCGGAAGCCGCCTCGTGTGGACAATGGAAGAATTGCGCACTTTCCGTAGGAGGAATCGGTGACCGACGGACCCCTCATCGTCCAGTCCGACAAGACGCTGTTGCTCGAGATCGACCACCCGCAGGCAGGCGAAGCCCGCGGCGCCATCGCGCCGTTCGCGGAGCTCGAACGCGCGCCCGAGCACGTCCACACGTATCGCATCACGCCCCTCGCGCTGTGGAACGCGCGCGCGGCCGGTCACGACGCCGAACAGGTCGTCGACGCACTGGTCAACTACTCGCGCTACGCGGTCCCGCAGCCGCTGCTCGTCGACATCGTCGACACGATGGCCCGCTACGGCCGTCTGCAGCTGGTCAAGAACCCGGCCCACGGGCTGTCGCTCGTCAGCCTCGACCGTGCCGTGCTGACCGAGGTCATGCGTCACAAGAAGATCGCGCCCATGCTCGGCGCCAAAGTCGACGACGACACCGTCATCGTCCACCCGAGCGAGCGCGGTCACCTCAAGCAGATGCTGCTGAAGATCGGCTGGCCCGCCGAGGACCTCGCCGGTTACGTCGACGGCGAAGCGCACCCGATCGATCTCGACCAGGAAGGCGGCCACTGGTCGCTGCGCGACTACCAGGAGATGGCGGCCGACTCGTTCTGGGCGGGCGGCAGTGGCGTCGTCGTGCTCCCCTGCGGCGCGGGCAAGACGATGGTCGGAGCTGCCGCGATGGCCAAGGCGAAGGCGACGACGCTCATCCTCGTCACCAATACCGTCGCCGGCAGGCAGTGGAAGCGCGAGCTGATCGCGCGCACGTCGCTGACCGAGGACGAGATCGGCGAATACTCGGGCGAGCGCAAGGAGATCCGCCCGGTCACGATCGCGACGTACCAGGTCATCACGCGTCGAACCAAGGGTGAATACAAGCACCTGGAGTTGTTCGACTCCCGCGACTGGGGCCTGGTCATCTACGACGAGGTCCATCTGCTGCCCGCGCCGGTCTTCCGTATGACGGCCGACCTGCAGTCGCGTCGACGCCTCGGACTCACCGCGACGCTCGTGCGTGAGGACGGCCGCGAGGGCGACGTCTTCTCGCTCATCGGCCCCAAGCGGTACGACGCGCCGTGGAAGGACATCGAGGCGCAGGGCTGGATCGCGCCCGCGGAGTGCATCGAGGTCCGGGTCACGCTGACGGACGCCGAGCGTATGGCCTACGCCGTCGCCGAGCCGGAAGAGCGCTACAAGCTGTGCTCGACGGCCCACACCAAGATCGCCGTCGTGAAGTCGATTCTCGCCAAGCACGAGGACGCACCCACGTTGGTGATCGGCGCTTATCTCGACCAGCTCGAGGAGCTCGGTGAGGCGCTGAACGCGCCGGTGATCCAGGGGTCGACGAGAAACAAGGAACGAGAGCAGCTGTTCGACGCGTTCCGCCGCGGCGAGATCCAGACGTTGGTGGTCAGCAAGGTGGCCAACTTCTCGATCGATCTACCGGAAGCGTCTGTGGCAGTGCAGGTTTCGGGCACGTTCGGATCGCGGCAAGAAGAGGCGCAGCGCCTCGGACGACTGCTGCGGCCGAAACACGACGGCGGACAGGCGCACTTCTACTCCGTCGTCTCCCGGGACACGCTCGACGCGGAGTACGCCGCACACCGCCAGCGTTTCCTGGCCGAGCAGGGGTACGCCTACCGCATCACGGACGCCGACGACATGCTCGGTCCCGCGATCTGACAGACGTGCTAATAATGGGCGTGTGCGCCAATTCCAGTTTCCTGTCGACGTAGCCCACGCCAAGTCGGTGAACGAGACGATGGCCGACGTACGCAGGCTTCGCGTGTCGGCCATCGTGACCGCGGTGGTGCTGATCGGCGCCGGGATCTGGTTCTTCTGGATGGCACACCCGTGGTCGTACATCCTCGGCGCGGTGTTCTTGATCACTGCGGCGACGTCGCTGTGGGTCACGGTCTGGGCCCCGCGCAAGGTCGGCACCGTCGAAGACCTCTACGCGAAGGGCGGCCTCGTGCCGGCGGTCATCGCGGAGAAGCGGGCGCGCGGTGTGACGTTGCTGGCGCTCGTCGACATCGCGAAACCCGACGCGGACACGCGTCACTTCGCACTGGTCACCCGCAGCATTCGAACACTTCCCGGCCACGAATTGGTGGAAGGCGAACTGGTTCCGTCGATTTCGGTGCTCGCCGACCGCAACAAGAACACGATCGGCGACACCTGGCAGATGGTGTCTCCCATGCCGATCGCATGGGGAACCACCGACAAGACGATCATCGCGCGCGCGACGGCCGAGATCTCCGACGAAGAATGGGCCTTGCTCGTCGCGAACATCGGTCTGTCGGCGAAGGTGCGTGAGGCCGACAACCAGCAGTTGCTCGTCGACCCGCACGACCTTCCCGACGACCTCTGATCAGCTCAGTGCTGGAATGACCTCGCGCTCGAAGAGTTCGATGCTGGAGCGGTCGTAGGCCGCTTCGGGGAAGTAGAAGATGCCGTAGCCGAGGCCCTTCTCCTTCAACGCGGTGAGGTTCTCGACGATCTGCTCGGGCGTTCCTACGCCGGGCAATCCGCGGAACGCGCCGAGGGCAGCGTCCGCCTTCTCCGCACCCACGTGCTTGGCAAGACGCTCCTCGAGCTGCTTCAGCCGATCCTGCACCTCGGCCTCGCTGGAACCGATCGCGACGTTGTAGTTGGCCGAGCGAACGATGGCGTCGAAGTCGCGGCCGAGCGTGCGGCAGTGGCCTTCGAGCAGCTCGGACTTGCGCGTGAATCCTTCGAGGGTGCCGTCGAAGTTGGTGTAGTTCGCGTACTTCGCCGCGATCTTCAGCGTCACCTTCTCACCGCCGCCTGCAATCCACAGCGGAATTCCGCCGTCCTGCAACGGCTTCGGCCATACACGCGCGCCGTCGACCTGGTAGTACGTACCGTCGAGCGTCGCCGAGCCCGTCTCCCAAGCCTGCTTGAAGATCTGCACACCCTCGTCGAGCGCCCCGAGGCGATCACCCGCCTTCGGAAAGCCGTACCCGTACGCACGCCACTCGTGCTCGTACCACCCTGCGCCGATTCCCATCTCGACGCGTCCACCGGACACGAGATCCACGGTAGCGGCGACTTTCGCAAGGTAAGCAGGGTTGCGGTAGGCCATGGCGGTGCACATCTGACCGAGCCGGATACGCGACGTCGACGCCGCGAACGCGGACATCAGTGTCCACGCCTCGTGCGTCGCCTCCTCGGTGGGCTCGGGGACCGTGTGGAAGTGGTCGTAGACCCACAGCGACTCCCACGGGCCGGAGTCGGCAGCCGTCGCCAGGGTGCGCATCACCTCCCACTGGTTCGAAGGATCGATGTCGACGAGATCGAGTCGCCAGCCTTGAGGAATGAACAGTCCGAATCGCATGCTTCGAATCGTACCGAGCAGCTCGGTAATAGACTGCTCGTCCATGAGCACCAGCTCGCTCGTCGAACGCTTTCAGACGCATCGAAACCACCTGTTGGCGGTCGGCTACCGCGTGACCGGAAGCGTCGTCGACGCCGAGGACGCGGTGCAGGAGAGCTGGATCAGGTTGTCCTCGGCCGAATCGGACTCCATCGACGATCTTCGTGCCTGGCTCACCACCGTCGTCGGCCGTATCTGTCTCGATCGACTGAAGTCGGCCGCATCTCGACGCGAAAGCTATGTCGGACAATGGCTTCCCGAACCGATCGTGTCTACTGCAAGCGCACCAGGCGACGACCCGCTCGACGTCGTCGTCAGAACGGAGGACACGCGGCTCGCGGCCCTCGTCGTGCTCGACACGCTCTCGCCCGCGCAGCGGGTCGCGTTCGTTCTGCACGACGGCTTCTCCGTCCCGTTCGACGCCATCGCGTCGGTTCTGGACGTGACACCGGCCGCTGCCCGGCAGTTGGCGTCGCGCGCCCGCAAGCAGGTCGACCACGCGCCGGTCCCCGTCCCCGACGCCGAGCACGACATCGCTGTCACCCGATTCATGACGGCCTTGGCGACGGGCGACCTCGATCGCGTCGTCGCTGCGCTGCATCCGGACTGTCGCACGATCGGCGACAGCGGTGGCACGACGCGGACCGCGGTGCAGATCGTGCACGGCCCCGACAAGTGCGCGCGCTTCTTCCTCGGCTTGATCGCGAAGTACGGCCCCGACACACTGCTGTCGATGGTTCCGGCGTCGGTCAACGGTCAGCTCGGGTACTACTCGCACGGCGTGTCCGGCGAGCGCGGATTCCCGGCCAGAGCAGGCGGATTCACGGTCCGGGACGGTCTGGTGTGGGCGTCGTACGACTTCGCGAATCCGGCCAAGCTCAAAGGTGTGACTCGGTCGCTTCCTTCCACGGAACCCGACACGCGTCCCCCGAGCCGAAACCCTGCTCGGTGATGCCGAGCGAGCTGTTGATCCGCGCCCTCATGTTCTCGAGGCCGATCTGATAGGTCAGTTCGACGACTCCTGCCCGGCCGAAGCGTCGTTCCAGATCGGCCACCATCTCGTCCGTGACGTCGATCGGCGTCGACGTCATCGCGTCGGCATAGGCGATCGCAGCGCGCTCGTCGTCGGTGTACTTCGACGACGTCTCGTACTCGCCGATCTCGCGTAGACGGTCGACGTCGAGACCGTCGAGACGCTGGATCATGACGCCGAAGTCGACGCACCACGAACATCCGAGCGTCCACGCGGTGCGATAGACGGCCAGCTCGCGCACGCTCACCGGAAGCGTATTCGACGCCTTGTCGGCGGCCAGTTCGCTGACCGCAGATGCGAAGAACAGTTTCGGATGGTGCGCGAACACCGCGAACGGCTCGGGAACCTCGCCGAACATTCGTGCCGCAGCCTTGTACGTCAGCCGCACCGGCAGCGACGCGTCCTGTGGGATGACGGGTGGAATTCTGGTCATGACTTCTCCTGTGGGTGGTTGCTGCATACATAGCCTCGGACGAGTCGGGCGACGAAAATGTGACGCCGGAGGGGCCGGGAGTGGAGCCTGCAGGAATGACACGGATAAGCTGCTGTGATGAGCGCGGAGCATTCGAGCCGGACCGTCGAACGCCTACGCCCGTTCGGATCCACGATTTTCGCCGAGATGACGGCGCTGGCTCTCGAGAAGAACGCCGTCAATCTCGGCCAGGGTTTTCCCGATACCGACGGGCCCGCGTCGATGCTGGCGACGGCGGAACGGGCGATCGCCGACGGCTTGAATCAGTACTCGCCCGGTCCTGGGCTGCCGGTTCTGCGTGAGGCCATCGCTGCGGACCGGAAGCGGCGCTTGGACGTCGACTACGACCCGGCGAGCGAGGTGCTCGTGACGGTCGGCGCGACGGAGGGCATCGCCGCGACCGTTCTGGGTCTGGTGGAGCCGGGCGAGGAGGTGGTGCTGATCGAGCCGTACTACGACTCGTACGCTGCAGCCGTGGCTCTCGCCGGGGCTCGCCGGACGACCGTGCCGCTCGTTGCCGACGGGAGCGGCTTCGCACTGGATCTGGATGCGCTCGAGCGTGCGATCGGACCGAACACGAAACTGCTGATCGTCAACACTCCGCACAACCCGACCGGGACCGTGCTGAGCCACGAGGAACTGACGCGGATTGCCGAAATCGCTTGTGAGCACGATCTTCTCGTGCTGACCGACGAGGTGTACGAACGGTTGACGTTCGACGGACACAGCCACCTGCCCCTTGCGTCGCTGCCCGGAATGTTCGAGCGCACCGTCACCGTGTCGAGTGCGGCGAAGACTTTCAACGCCACGGGGTGGAAGACGGGTTGGGCACTCGGCCCGCGGGTGCTGATCGACGCGGTGCGCGCCGCCAAGCAGTTCTTGACCTTCGTCGGCGGCACACCGTTCCAACCTGCGGTGGCGCACGCACTGAACCACGAATCCGCGTGGGTGGAGAACCTGCGCGTCGACCTACAGTCGAAGCGTGACGTGTTGTCGTCGGCGTTGACCAAAGCCGGCTTCGACGTGAAGTCCAGTAGCGGAACGTATTTCGTCTGCGCCGACGTCGCCGGAATCGGAGAGACCGACGCCATCGCGTTCTGCCGCACGCTCCCCGATCGGATCGGCGTCGCCGCCGTACCCGTGTCGGCGTTCGTCGATCATCCGGAACCGTGGAAGACGTTGGTGCGCTTCGCCTTCTGCAAGAAGGACGAGGTTCTCGCCGAGGCAGCCGACAGACTGCTGAACCTGTGACCCGATGAGCGCCCGCACAATCCCGGCCGGCTTCGTCGCCAAAGCCGTGTCGCTGGCCGAGAGCGGGGGCGTCGACCTCGCCTATCCGATGTCGATCGCAGGCATCGGGCACGACACGCTCGACGACCCGAACGGCAGACTGACCGCCGAACAGGTCACCTTGTTCACGCAGGCGGCATGGCAGATCACGGACGACGAATTGTTCGGACTGGCCAGTACTCCGATGCGCCGCGGCAGTTTTCGCGTCATCTGCCTGACGCTCATCCACTGTCCCGACCTGTCGACGGCTCTCGTACGCATGGCCGAGACGACGCGTGTGCTCTCGGGCATGCCGCCCATGGGAATCACCCGGGGCGAGACGTCGACGCGGCTCACGATTCCCCCGGCGGACAACAGCCACCTCCCGGTAGCGGCCAGGGCCGCTGCAGGCCAACTGCTCACCGACTTCCGCATGGTGCTCGTCCATCGCTTCGCAGCCTGGCTCATCGGTGGACGTGTGAAGCTCCATGCCGTCGAATTGCCGTACGAGATGAGCGATCCGGCGACCGGCAAGTTGTACGACCGTATGTTCGGCACCCGCGTGACGTTCGGCGCGCCCGCGGCGGCGCTCGAATTCGACAACTCTGCGATGCGGGCACCGATCGTCCAGACCGAGGAGACGCTGGCGGAGTACCTTCGCGAATCACCGACCCTGCTGTTCACTGCTCGTGACTACGACAGCACCGCGTCGTCGCAGGTCCGCAGGGCCCTCGAGCTCGGATTGCACGGGCAGGCCCCGGGGACGGACGACATCGCGGAGATGCTGTCCGTCAGCACCGCGCATCTCCGACGCCTCCTGCGGCAGGAAGGCACGTCGGTCAACCAGATTCGCGAGGAAGTTCTGCGCGACGCGGCGGTGTCGGGCCTGAGCCGTGGTGACTCCGTCGACGACATCTCGAGCAGGCTCGGCTTCTCCGAGCCGTCGGCGTTCCGTCGCGCGTTCAAACGATGGACGGGCCAGACACCGGGTTCGTATCGCTAGGTCAAGCAGAACTCGTTGCCCTCGGGGTCGGCCATCGTGATCCAGTCGAACGGTCCCTGCGAACCACGATGGAGAATCCGCGCGCCCCGTGCGCCGAGCTTCTCCGCGACGGCTTCGCGGTCGTCACCGACGCGCACGTCGAGGTGCTGGCGATTCTTGACCGTCTTCGGCTCCGGAACGGATTGGAACAGTATCCGCGGACCGTCGGGGTTGTCGGGGTTCGCGATCGCGGCCCCGATCTTCCACACCAGGTTTCCTTCGAAGACGACGGTGTCCTCCTCTCGGGCGTGCCCCTTCTCGACCAGCCCTCGAATGAAGTTCCCGTCGGTGGGCTCGACCTGCCACCCCAGCGTTTCCGCCCACCATTTCGCCTGCTCATGAGGCTGTGCGCAATCGATCGTGACCTGTACGTCGTATGCCATGCGGACACCATAGACAACCGATCGGACACATGCGCCGAGTTTTCACTGGAACATACGTTCGAATCGCGCTAGGGTGGCCGACATGAGCGTGGAACTGCAGGGCTCACTGTTCACCGACACCGACACCGATTTCGGCCCACTCGGGTCGTCGGTGACCCGGCGAACACTGACCCGCGGCGCCTGGGTCGACGTCCGTCCCGGGTGGGCCGGTTCGATCGACCTGTTCGACAGGCTAATCGCCGGGGTCGACTGGCGGGCCGAACGACGCCAGATGTACGAACGGGTGGTCGACGTTCCCAGGCTCGTGCGGTTCTACGGCGAGCACGAACGTTGGCCGGATCCTGCGTTGATGGAGGCGAAGAGTGCGCTGGACGCGCAGTACCGCAGCGAACTCGGCGAACCGTTCGCGACCGCCGGATTGTGTTACTACCGAGACGGATCCGACAGCGTCGCCTGGCACGGGGACGACATCGGCCGTAGCGCCACCGAGGACACGATGGTCGCCATCCTCTCCCTCGGCGCGACGCGGCAGTTGATGCTGCGGCCGCGCGGCGGCGGCACGTCGCTGAAATTCACTCTCGGACACGGCGATCTGATCGTCATGGGCGGCTCGTGCCAACGCACGTGGGAGCACGCGGTACCCAAGAGCACCCGCGCGACCGGCCCACGCGTCAGCGTGCAGTTCCGGCCGCGCGGGGTGCGCTGAACTAGCCGCGCCTGCGCGTCACTGCGTCGGCGAGAGCGTCCAATTGTGTTGCCGTGGTGTCCCAGTCGAGGCACGCGTCGGTGATGGACTGTCCGTACGTCAGTTCCTCCTTGTGCCCGAGCGTCAGATCCTGACGGCCCGCAACGAGGAAGCTTTCGAGCATGACGCCGACGATGCCGTGCTCTCCCTCGCCGAGGCGTCGCGCGACGTCGGTGACCACGTCGACCTGCTTGTTGTGATCCTTGCGGCTGTTGCCGTGGCTGGCGTCGATGACGACACGCTCCGGCAGGTTCGACTTCCGCAGGCGAGTGACGGTCTCGGCGACCGATTCCGCGTCGTAGTTCGGTCCGTCGGTGCCGCCGCGCAGGATGACGTGGCAGTCCGGGTTACCCGTCGTGCGGATCAGAGCGGCCTGGCCGTCGAGGTCGGTTCCCGGGAAGACGTGGCTCGACGCGGCCGCGCGGGTTCCGTCGACCGCGACCTGGATGTCGCCCTCGGTGGAGTTCTTGATGCCGACCGGCATCGACAGCGCGCTGCAGAGCTGGCGGTGCACCTGACTCGCGGCGGTGCGGGCACCGATGGCGCCGTAGCTGACCAGGTCCGCGATGTACTGCGGCGTGATCGGGTCGAGGAATTCGCAGCCCACGGGCAGTCCGAGCGCCGAGATGTCCACCAGAAGCTGACGGCCGACGCGCAGACCCTCGTTGATGTCGAACGAACCGTCGAGGTGCGGGTCGTTGATGAGGCCCTTCCAGCCCAGCGTCGTACGCGGCTTCTCGAAGTAAACCCGCATGACGATGTGCAGGCGGTCGCCGAGCTCGGTGGCCTTCTCCGCCAGCCTGCGGGCGTAGTCCATCGCGGCCGTGGTGTCGTGCACCGAGCACGGTCCGACGACGACGATCAGCCGGTCGTCGCGGCCGTCGAGGATGTCGACGACGCCGTCGCGACCACGGCGAACCGTCGCCGACACCGCGTCGTCCGCTGCATGTTCGCGGCGCAACAACGACGGCGCGACCAATGGGCTGATGCTGATGGTCCGCTGTTCGTCGAGGTCGGTACCAGCGGGGGTGATGTCGATAGTCATGAGAAATCTTTCTGTTTCTCAGACCGACTCTCGGGGAGCTCCACGCACACGTCGAGCCGGTCTGCATCCGGCTCGTGGGGTGGGAATCTCAGCGCATGGCGTCGCTGGCTGACCCACCCGGGGCCGGCCTGCTAAACCAAAAATATGCGCGCTGCATGGAACAGACCGTAGCACGACCCCCGACGGCTTCCGTCGACAACCGCGTCATGGGGGCTTTCAGGGCATCCGATGTCGTGCGCGCGAATGTACAGCCGGCTATACATTCGCGCGCACGTACGAAGCCGAAGGGTAGCGTTACCTCACCTTGCACCCGATCTCCGCACGAAGAGGCACCGTGAAACGCGCACCACTACTCCTGGCCCTCGCCGCCACCGTCACCCTCGTGGCCGCCTGCGGCAGCACAGAACCAGCCGCCACCAGCAGCTCGGCACCTACCACCACCATCGCACCCGGTCCCACCGGCGTCCCGGACGGTATGGGCTCCCCCGGCGTCGACGACGGCGTCTTCCCGCGCACGGTCGGCCACTTCGGTGGAAGCACCGAGATCCCCTCGGAGCCGAAGCGCATCGTCGTCATAGCGACAGGCCAACTCGACTCCGTCCTCACGTTGGGTGTCGTACCGACCGGTGTCGCATACGGCGACGGCGCCGCGCTGGTTCCGGACTACCTCGCGCGCGAATTTCCCCAATACGCCTCACAGATGGCCGATTTCGTCGACGTCGGACATCGCCAGTCTCCTGACCTCGAAGCCATCGCGGCCCTGCAGCCCGACCTGATCCTCGCGAACGAAGCTGGGTCCGAGGAGAATTACGAGACCCTGTCGGCCATTGCGCCGACTGTGCTCACCGAGGGCACCGGCGTTAACTGGAAGCAGGACTTCCTCCTTCTCGCCGACGCACTCGGCCGAACCCAGCAGGCACAGTCGTTCCTCGACGAATTCACCACGCGCGCACACGACTTCGGCAACTCCGTTCAAGGGTCGCCCACGGTGTCGTTCGTGCGGTTCACCGCCGACCGCGCTCGTGTGTTCGGCGTGGCGTCGTTCGTCGGCTACATCGCATGGGACGCGAATCTCGCGCGTCCGGAGAGCCAGCAGTTCGACAAGACGTCTCAGGACTTCAGCGAGGAAGAGATCCAATCGGCCGACGCAGATCGGGTTTTCGTCGGGAGTCAGACGTCCGACGCCGGCTCACGGGCGGACCAGTACACGACCAACCCACTGTGGACCGGAATGAGCGCGTCGACCGAAGGCCACATCGTTTCGGTCGAGGACGATCCGTGGTACCTCAACGCGGGACCCACCGCGGCGACGCTCGTGCTCGACGGTCTCGAGGAATCGCTGCGCTGACGCACCCGTGCGCGGATAGTTGGTCTCCGCTCCAACTATTCGCGCACGGGCGGCGCAGCCGCATATAGGTTGCGCACAACATAAACGTGCACTACCGTTCAGGACGTGACCAACGAACTCGCACTCGATCGCCAGGTGTGCTTCGCGTTGTACTCCGCATCGCGGGCTACCACCGCGGTGTATCGCCCGATGCTCGAGCGCATGGGCGTCACGTATCCGCAGTACCTCGTGCTGTTGGTGCTGTGGGAGAAGGACGGCCGAGGCGTCCGCGAGATCTGCACCGAACTCGATCTCGACACCGGCACACTCTCACCGCTGCTCAAGCGGCTCGAAGCTCTCGGATTCGTCGAACGGCGACGCCTCACCACGGACGAGCGTCGCGTCGAGATCCATCTGACGGAGTCCGGCCGCGCCTTGCGTGCCCACGCCGTCGACATCCCCAAACAGCTCGCAGGCAAGACGGGTATGACCGTCGCCGACCTCGAACATCTCCGAGACGCGCTGGTCAAGCTGACCGACGCGCTTCACGACACGGAAGGGTAACCACCGAAGATGAAGACCATCTACACCGCAGAAGCTCTGGCCACCGGTGAAGGCCGCAACGGTCACGCACGCACCTCCGACGGGCGGCTCGACCTCGACCTCGCGATCCCGGAGGCCATGGGTGGCAGCGGCCAGGGCACCAACCCGGAGCAGCTGTTCGCGGCCGGATACGCGGCGTGCTTCCACTCGGCGCTGCAGTTGGTCGCGCGTCAGGACAAGGCCGACGTCACGGATTCGGCCGTCGGCGCGCGCGTCGGCATCGGCCCGAACGACGCAGGCGGCTTCCAGCTCGAGGTCACTCTCGAGGTGACGCTGCCGAATCTCAGCCGCGACGAGGCACAGGCGCTGGCCGACAAGGCACATCAGGTGTGCCCGTACTCCAACGCCACCCGCGGCAACATCGACGTCACCGTCACGGTGACCGAGGACTAGGAGGTATTTCCATGCAGGCCACCGAGATTCATCTCGCGTCCCGCCCCAAGGGCGAGCCGGTGCCGGACAACTTCCGCACTGTCACCACCGAACTACCGGCGCTCGAGGACGGTCAGATCCTCGTGCGCAACACCGTCATGTCGGTCGATCCGTACATGCGCGGCCGCATGAACGACGTCAAGTCCTACGTCCCGCCGTTCCAGTTGGATGCGCCTCTCGACGGCGGCGCGGTCGGTGAGGTCGTCGAAACCCGTTCCGACGCTTTTGCTGTCGGCGACGCCGTCTCGCACGGCAAGGGCTGGCGCGACGTCGCGATCGTCGACGCGTCCTCGGCGAAGAAAATCGATCTGGACAAGGCGAAGGCGTCGGCCTACCTCGGCGCACTCGGCCTGACCGGTCTGACCGCGTACGCGGGACTCACCGCCGTCGCACAGTTCAAGGAAGGCGATACCGTATTCGTGTCCGGCGCAGCCGGAGCGGTCGGTTCGCTCGTCGGACAGATCGCGAAAGCACTGGGCGCGGGCCGCGTCATCGGCAGCGCCGGTTCACCCGAGAAGGTGCGACGCCTCCAGGAACTCGGCTTCGACGCCGCGTTCGACTATCACGACGGGTCCGTGAAAGAGCAACTCGCGCAGTCAGCTCCGGACGGCATCGACGTCTACTTCGACAACGTCGGCGGCGATCATCTGGAAGCGGCCATCGCGTCGGCCAACACGTACGCGCGATTCGCGTTGTGCGGAGCGATCTCTCAGTACAACGCGACGGAGCCGACACCCGCTCCGCGCAACCTCGCGCTCGCGATCGGCAAGGAATTGACGCTGAAGGGATTCATCGTCGGTTCCTACCGCCAGCTGTCGGGTGAGTTCGCCGAGAAGATGGCGACGTGGCTCGCCGACGGCTCCGTCCAGTGGGACGAGACCGTCGTCGACGGTCTCGAGAATGCGCCGAAGGCGTTCATCGGACTTCTCCGCGGTGAGAACACCGGAAAGATGGTCGTCACCATCTGATGTGAAACCGGTGGCGCGGCGGTCACTCGTCGCGCCACCGATAGGTGACGCCGGTCAGCGCCTCCGATTTCTCCCACAGCCCGGCCGCGACGGCTCGATCACGTACTCGCGCAGCGTATCCCACGATCGTCGGATACCCACGCAGTTCGAACGGCCCGTCCGGGCCGATGTACAACCCGCTCGTCACCTCGGCCGACGTCGCGGCGTAGAGCTCCGGGAGCGCACCCCTCTCCGCACTCTGTGCGAACAGGTTTCCGATGCCCATGACCTTGTCGTAGACCGTTTCGGTGTGCGACTGCAAATTCGTCCGCGCGTAACCCGGGTGAGCCGCAAGCGATTTCACCGATGATCCGCTTGCAGCCAGGCGCCGGTCGAGTTCCAATGCGAACATCAGATTCGCCAGTTTGGATTGTCCGTACGCTCCCCACCGCCGGTAGGGCCGTCGGTCGTAGTTCGGATCGTCCAGGTGAATTCGGCCGATCTGGTGCAGACCGCTCGACATCGTCACGACGCGATCGGTGATGCGGGGCAGCAGCAGACCCGTCAACGCGAAATGGCCGAGATGGTTGGTGCCGAACTGCATCTCGAAGCCGTCGACGGTTCGTCGGTTCGGCACTGCCATCACGCCCGCATTGTTGATCAGAACGTCGACGGTGTCGACCGTGTGCGCGAACTCCCGCACGGACTCGAGGTCGGCCAGATCCAGTCGACGCACGTGCGCCCGCGGTCCGATGCTCCGCGCGACGGCGTCGCCTTTGTTCGTGTCTCGACAGGCGAGTACGACGTCGGCGCCCGCCTTTCCGAGCGCCCGCGCGGTCACTTCACCCAATCCGCTGTTCGCCCCGGTGACGATGAAGCGCCGCCCGGTCAGATCGGGAATGTCGGACGCAGTCCAGGCGGGGTCGGAGGTCATCGCCCGAGCCTAAGGCCCACCAAGCATCAGCGTGATGCGATTGCGGACGCGTGATTCATCGGCGGCCGGTCGTCCGTCATCAGCGGCGAGGTGACCGCGTGGAACGGGTCGTCGCCGAGGCCGAACACCCTGTGTTCCTGCGTCGAGTCGGGGATTCCGAGCCGGCCGAACATCGTGGCCATGATCTGACGGCTCATCATCGCGAGTTCGGACGACGGACGATTGCGGTGCTCTCGCACACCGGGGTCGACCTGGCCTATCGCGTCGACGCCGAGTCTGTCGTACGTGTCGAGCAGAATGCCGATCTCGACGCCGTAGCCCGGCGCGAACGGTATCGCTGCGAGCAGCTCACGCGTCGCCGCGTATTCACCGCCCAAGGGCTGCAACACGCCGGCGAGTTCGGGGCGCAACGCGGTCAGAAGGGGCCGAGCCACCAGTTCGGTGACGCGGCCGCCGCCCTGCTCGGTCGCGACGCCGTCGACATGCAGCGGCCGTCGATAGAACCCCTTGACGAGCTGCACACGACTTCCGAGGAGCAACGGCCCGAGGAGCGACGGCACGAATCGGGGGCTGGGATCGACGAGGTCGGAGTCGACGAACACGACGACGTCACCCGTCGTCGCCGCGAGCGATCGCCACAGCACCTCGCCCTTGCCTGGGCGCGGAGCGAGCCCGGGGAACGCTTCCTCTCGCGTGACGACCCGCGCGCCCGCGCGTCGCGCCTCCGCCGCGGTGGCGTCGACCGATCCCGAATCGACGACGACCAGCTCGTCGACGAGGGTTCCGACCAACGGCACGATCGATTCGACGACGCCGCCCACCGTCGCCTCCTCGTTCAGAGCGGGCAGTACGACCGACACGGTCCGGTCGAACTTGGCGTCGACGAGCTCGGCCACGGACCAGTCCGGCGTCCGCCACGAATGCCGGAGCACCCCCGGGCTCACTGCGACACCCCCATCGCCGACGCGAGCAACGGCCACGAGTCGTGCATGTCCTGTTGCCAATAGCCCCACGAGTGCGTTCCGGAATCGCGCAGGTTGTAGGTCGCCGGGATAGCGAGCGACTCGAGCCTCGTCTGCAACTGCCGCGAGCACACGTCGGTCGCCCTCTCGATGAGCGCGCCGACGGCGAGTTGCTCGGCGAGCTTGGCCGGATTGCCTGCGATGTCCGGGCCGTCGATCGTGTCGAGCGGTCCCGGCAGTCCCGACCCGCTCGAGACGTACAGGGCCGTGCCACGAAGCTTCTCGGCGTGCACGAACGCGTCGTGTTCCACCCACGAAGGATCCGAATCCGGCCCCCACATGTTGAGAGTGTTTCCGCGGCCGCGCATCTCGACGACCGACTTCACGTACGCCCGGCCGAGCGGGTCCGACGTCATCGCACACCCGCTGTACGACGCGGCCCCCCGATAAAGCCCTGGATGTTCGATCGCCAGCTGCAACACCGACGTTCCCGCCATCGAGATGCCGGCGATGGCGTTGATCCCGTTACCGGAGAATTCGGCGTCGACGACGGGTGGCAGTTCCTCGGCGAGGAACGTCGACCACTTGTTGCGTCCGAGGACAGGGTCGTCGTGTTGCCAGTCGGTGTAGTAGCTCGCGGCCCCACCGGTGGGCACGACGACGTTGACCTGCTTGTCACCGAAGAACGCCGGTATGTCGGTGCGGTCGAACCAGCTGCTGCCGCCGTATCCACCTGCCGCGCCGTTGAGGAGATACAGCGTGGGAGCGGGGATGTCGGGGTTCGCGGCACGGAACACGGTGAGGTCGACGGGGCGGTCCATCGACGGCGAGTAGACCTGCAGCGACGTGGTGCGGTCGGAGACGGATGCGGCGTCGACCACGTACGCGACGTCGGAAGGTGCTGCGGTGGAGGGCATTCCGTGCGCGAACGCACAGATACATGCCGCGGCCACGGCAACGAACGACGACGCGACAGTGCGATACGGCATTTGCGAAATGCTATGTCGGACTCGGCAACAGGACCGTCGCCGGACGACAAGTCTGTCAGATGTCGGTGCGGGGCGACGCGATCCTTTGGGCCCCTTCACAAGGCGCGCTCATGTTTGGGGCCATTCACAAGGCCGAACACGTGCCCGCGACGAAGTCTCGGCGCCATCATGGACGGCGTGCGGGCGTTCTGCCGCGCACGGTGTCTGCACATCGCATACGGAAAGAAGGATGTCGCGTGGTCAGCTTCGGACTCATCGGTGATTGGAACCCCGTACCCGGACACGTGACGACGTGGAAGCCGACCCCCGAATGCATCGCTCGCGTGCACGCCGCGCCGCCGCACCCGGTGCCGCCGTCGCACATCCAGGAGGAGTATCTGAAGTCCGCGTACCGAAACCGTGACTCGGGCTTTCGTTTCTCCCGTTTGTGCCTGGTCACGTTCGACATCTTCGAACCGCTGAACGCGGATGCGATGACGCAGGCCGTCAACGGCTTCCTGCGTAAGCACGACACGTTCGCGAGCTGGTTCCACACCGACGAACACGGTGTGGTGCGCCACGTCACCGATCCCGAGTTCATCGAGCTCGCGCCGACCGACGTCGGTGAGTTCGACGACCAGGAAGCCCTGCGGCAGCACGTCCAGGACACCACTCCTGGCCCGACGAGCTGGGATTGCTTCTCGTTCGGCGTCATCGATCACGGGGACACGTTCACCGTCTATGCCGCGGTCGATCATCTGAACACCGACGGGATCTCGCAGGCACTGACGTTCTTCGAACTCCGCACGCTCTACACCGAGGCCGCCGCAGGCACCCTGAACGTGCAGCCGTGCCTGGGCAGTTACCTCGAGTACTGCACCCGCGAACGCGAGGCGAGTGCCCAGCTGACGTCCCGGTCGCACGAGGTTCGCACGTGGATCGACCTGGTCCGCGAGAACGGCGGCGACCTCCCGACCTTCGCGCTACCGCTCGACGCGCACGCCGAGAAGTACACACGCTCGGAAGTGAGGGACTTCCCGCTGTTCGACAAGGAACTCGCGGATGCCTTCGACGAGGCCTGCGAGCGTGCAGGCGCCAAGATCACCGGCGGGATCTTCGCCGCCGCAGCGATCGCCGAGTACGAGTTGGTCGGCAAGAAGAACTACCTGGGCCTGACCCCGAAGAGCACCCGCACGACGCCCGGCGAGTTCGGCGCCATCGGCTGGTTCTCCAGCCTCATCCCCGTGCATTTCACCGTGTCCGGAACGTTGACCTTCTCCCATCTCGCGGGAGTTGCGCAGCGCGCCTTCGAGTCCGGCAAGCTGCTGTCCGACGTCTCCTACCACCGCGTACTCGAGCTGGTCACGCCCGACAGCGGCATCACGACGCAACCGGGCTGGTCCGCACCGATGATCTCCTACGTCGACGTGCGCAAACTTCCCGGCGCCGACATCGTGTCCAGCGTCAACGGCGGCCTGTTCGGCAACCAGGGCAGCTCCGACGAGGTCTACATGTGGATCAATCGATTCGAGAACCACACCGGCGCGACGTTCATGTTTCCCGGCACCGACGTCGCGCGTCGGTCCATCGATCGCTACTTCGCGGCCATCGGCGACGTCTTCCTGTCCGTGGCTCGCACCGGTGACTATTCGTTCGCCGACGCGGTGTCGGGAAGGACCGCGTAATCGTCGTGACGTCGACTCGTCACATCGCGTACCGCAGGCTGTGCGCATGCCTGATGGCGGTGTTCATGCTGATGATCGACGTCACGATCGTCAATGTCGCCCTACCGTCCATCGCCGACGACATCGGGGCCGATGCCAGCGCGCAGGCATTGATCGTGTCGTCGTACACGCTCGCGTTCGCGTGCACGTTGCTGACCGGCGCGTGGCTCGGTGGACTGGTCGGTCGCCGAACCGTGTTCGTCTGCGGGATGGCAGGTTTCGTCGCGGCGTCGATCCTGTGCGGGTTGGCCGGGTCACCGGAGCTACTCGTCGCGGCGCGCGTGATCCAGGGCATCGCGGGCGGTCTGGTGTCCGGCCAGACCGTCGCGGTGATCGCGTCGTCGTTTCCACGCGAGCGTCACAGCGTCGTGTTCGCGATGTACGGCGCGACGGCGGGCGGTGCAGCCGTTCTCGGGCCGTCGATCGGCGGAGTTCTGGTGTCGCTCGACCTTCTTCAATGGGGTTGGCGCACGGTGTTCTTCGTCAACGCGCCGATCGGTCTGACGGCCCTGGCGCTCGCCGCGTCGAGCCTGTCCGACGCGAGGCCGGCCACGTTGCCGCGGTTGGATCTGCGCGGAGTCGTCCTCTCCACGCTGGGCCTGGTGCTGCTCGTCTATCCGTTGACGCACAGCTACCGGCACGGCTGGTCGCTGCCGACAGTGCTCTCGGTCGTCGCATCCATGGCCTTCTGCGCACTGTTCGTCGTACACGAGAAACGCTGGTCCCGAATGGATCACGAGCCGATGCTTCGACTCGAGCTGTTCCGTCGTCGAACGTTCGCGATCGGGTGTGCGCTGTCGATCCTGATGTTCGGATCGTTCACCGGCTTCTTCTTCACCGTGTCGCTGAGTCTGCAATTCGGCCTCGAACTGTCCCCCGTGCGTACCGGCGTCGTGACGGTCCCGTTCGCGCTCGGCGCGGCCGTGTTCTCCGTTCTTTCGCCGAAACTGTTCGCACGCATGGGAACTCGCATGCTGCCGCTCGGTTTCGTGCTGTTCGGTGTGTCGCTGCTGTGCTTCGCCGCACTGTCCTACCACGAGTCGACGGCGAAAAGTGTCGCCGCTCTTGCTCTTCCGTTGTTCGTCGGCGGCGCGGGCATCGGCGTCTTCGTCGCGCCGCTGCAGACGACGATCGTCTCCGGCACCGACAGCTCCACGGTCGGTTCCGCGTCGGGGATCATCCCGACCGTGCAGCAGGTCGGACAGGCCGTCGGACTGGCGTTGGTCGGTCTGCTCTTCTTCCACCAGTTGTCCGATCTGACGCCGTCGGTGCCGCCCGACAGTGTCGGCTGGGCGTCCGCCCAGCCGTACGTCGTCGCGCAGCGCCACGTCTTCTTCGTGTTGACGGCAGTCGTCGCGGCCTCGGCCCTTCTCGCCCTCGCTCTGCCGAAGAAGGTCGAAAGCCCTCCCGCAGTTCCCGTCTCCGCCTGATCCATGTCACCACCGAGAAGAAGGACCACCGTGCGTACTCGTCTCACCGCAGTCTTCGTCGCCGTCGCCGCCGTGTGCGGCCTCCTCGCCGGGGCATCCTCCGCGGCAGCCGACCCCGTTGCACTGGCCCCCGATCCCGACGCGTTCTACGCCGCGCCACCCACGATCGGCGACGCGGCCCCGGGCGACGTTCTGGATTCCCGACGCGCCGACAGTCCGCGATACCCGAACACCGACATCTGGCAGATCAAGTACCGGTCGACGAACTCCGCCGGCGACCCGATCGCCGCCGTGACGACGGTCCTCATGCCGCGCGGCCGAGGGGAAGGAACGCCCCTCGTCTCGTATCAGGCGATCGTCAACGCACTGGGGACGAAGTGTGCACCGTCGCACGGCCTATTCTCCGACGAACTGATCGAGGCACCCGCCGTCTACCTGGGCATGGTCGCCCGCGGATGGGCCGTTGCGGTACCCGACTACCTCGGGCCGAACGCGGCGTACGGCGCGGCGAGGATGGCCGGTCAGATCACCCTCGACGGAGTGCGCGCGGTGCAGCGATTCCAGCAGCTTCCGCTCGCCGATTCGCCAGTCGGCCTGCTCGGGTACTCGGGCGGCGGCTTGGCGACGTCGTTCGCCGCCGCGATCGCCCCTGGTTACGCACCGGAATTGAAGATCGCGGGCATCGCCGAGGGCGGAATCCCGTCGGATCTCGCACAGATCGCGCAGAACCTCGCCTACAGTCCGCAGCCACACCCCGGCTTCGGTATGGCGATGGCCGTCGCGCTCGGTCTCGAACGCGAATACCCCGAGCGGTTCCCGATCACCGAGAACCTGAACGACCGGGGAATGGCATTGCGCAACAAGATGTTCAACGAATGCAGACGATCCATCCTGATCGACGGCGCGTTCCACAGCGCGCGAGATCTGACGACGGCCGCGTCTCTCGCGGACACGCCGAGTGCACAGGAAGTACTGCGTGAGAACAGCGTGACGTTCCACGAGGGCGTCCCGACTGCGCCGTTGTTCGTCTGGCAGGGTGTGAACGATTTCATCGCGCCGTTCCAGCCCGTCCGCGACATGGTCGGTCGATACTGTGCGGCAGGTGCGACCGTTCAGTTCCGCGGATACCCTGCTGCCGAACATTTCTCGGCGACGGTCGTCGGTCTCCCCGAGGCCTACCTGTGGCTCGACGCACGCTTCCGGGGTGAGCCCGCACCCACCAACTGCTGAGGCGGATAGGGTGAGCGCCATGGCCCGCGCTCCCCTTCCCATCCGCAACGGCCTCGGACCTACCCGTATCAGGATGCCCGACGACGCCTCGGCCTCCACCGTTCTCGACTATCTCGTCGGCAGGTTCCCACAGGATGCCGATCGGTTGCGGGAGAAGGTGGCTGCTCGCGAGGTGGTGGATGCGGCAGGTGTACCGATCGGAGTCGACACGCCGCTCGTTCCCCGCGCCGACATCTACCTCTACCGGGACGAGCCGGACGAACCCGTCGTCCCGTTTCCGATCGACATTCTTCATCGGGACGAGAATCTCGTCGTCGTCGACAAACCTCATTTCCTCGCGACGACGCCACGGGGCGCGTACGTCACGCGGTCCGCGCTCGTCGTGCTCCGACGTCAGCTCGACCTGCCCGACCTCAGTCCGGCGCATCGGCTGGATCGACTGACGTCGGGTGTACTCGTATTCACCGCACGGCCGGAGGTTCGACGCGCCTATCAGGAACTGTTCGCGCACCGCGCCGTCGAGAAGGAGTATCACGCCGTCGCACGGTTCGATCCCGGTCTGACGTTCCCGCGGACTGTGCGAAGCCGAATGATCAAGGAGCGCGGCGTTCTTCGCGCCGAGGAGGTCCCGGGCGAGCCCAATGCGGAAACCCACGCAGACATCGTCCGGCACGACGGCGTGCACGCACTGTACTCGTTACGGCCGAGAACCGGTCGTACACACCAACTTCGACTTCACATGAGCTCGCTCGGCATCCCGATCCTCGGCGACAACTTCTACCCGGAGTTCTACGACGTGGCCGACGACGACTACTCCGCGCCTCTGCAACTGCTCGCACGGTCCATCGAGTTCGTCGACCCGTTCACCCGTGAACGTCGGGCGTTCACAAGTACCCGCTCGTTGCAGCTCCCTACTCGGGCATAGACAACACGTCGCCGTGCGAGAAGTTGTTCTCGGCTATTTCCGCGGTCCTGACGGCGATTCGGTGCGACAACACCGCCATCGTGAACAATCCGATCGCAACGTTGCCGAGGGCCGCGAACCCTTCCTGGGCGAAATCGACGAGCGCATTGAGCATCGTGAAGATCAGCGCGGCGATCCGCAACATTCGCAGCGGCCACAACTTCTTGTTTCGCAACGCCACGGCCGACGGCAACGACAGAGCAAACGTCGTGCAGGACGACAGGAACAGAATTCCGCTCGAGATTCCCATCCTGTCGATGTCGAGCGTCGTGTCCTCGGAGTCGAAGTGGAAGTCCCCGACCACCAACTGCACGATGCCGAAGACGACGCCTGCGAACGACGCCAGCGTCAACCCCCACGCGACGACGGGCACCCAGCGCGGGCTCTTGAAGAAGGCGGGAATCAGGCGCGGCGCGAAGCGTCGCATCGTGTAGAGCCGGGCACTTCCCGGACTGCAGTTCCCGAGCAACAGCCGCAGACCGCTGACGGTCTCGGCGTCGGCTCCTTCCGCTTCGGCACGCGCAACCATGCGCAGAGCCCACTCGCGACGATGTTCCGGCAAGCCGTGCGCCACCCCCTCCGCCGCAATGAGAGCCGCGTTGGCGAGCGTCTCCTCGCGCGACGGCCTGCGCGCGTCCCGCACGATGCGGTTGCCGACGAGGACGACGACCACGAGCACGTACATGATCTCGGCCGACGGGCCGTAGAAGTAGTCGTTGTTCTTCGTGACGAACTTGCCGACCTCGTCGAGGAACAGTCCGAACCCGATTCCACCCAGCACCACGGCGAACGCGCGCACCCCGAACCCGATGAAGAGCCAGCCGATCAGCAGAGCCAACATCATCGCGGCGCCGCCCCACAGCGCGTGCGCGATGTGCAGGGTGCCACCACCGACCTGCGGGTAGCCGGTCAGTTCCAGGTACAGGCGCGTCACCAGAATCGTCGCGATCGCGATGATCATGAACGCCTCGGTGGTCGCACTCCCGTACGCGTTGCGCAGTATCGGTGACCGGCCGACCCGCGCGGTCGACGACGCAACCCCGGTTGCCATCGAACCAGTATGAGCGGCCCGGTCCACCGGACGACGCGTTTCGACCGACTCGTCGACTGTGGCGAAAGCTACGATCACACCCATGAAGTTCCGAACACTCGCCCTCACGTCCGGCCTGTCGCTCGCGCTCGTCGTGGCGGGTTGCAGTTCCGAGGATCAGTCCGACGCGAATCAGACCCTCGACAACGCGGCAGGCTCGGCCAGCAGCGTGGCCGCCAGCCTCGGCGAGCAGGCGGGAAATCTGTTCGACGACGCGAAGGTCGAGGCGTTCGTCGTGGCCTTCCGCACACAGTTCGGCGCTCTTGCCGACAGCCGTGACGACAACGCGATCAAGGCCCTGCTGAACAGCACGTGCGCCGAGATCGCGAGCGGAACCGACGAGTCGACCGTCGTCTCCGAACTCGAAGTCGAGGCGGCGTCCGGTGACGTCCGCCCCTCGACCGAGCAGGCGCAGCGCATCTACGATCAGGCGAAGCTGGCCTGCAGCTGAGCGAACGGCTTGACAAATTTCTTTGCTGAAACTGCAATAGTCGTATGAGCACGCCGGAACGAGAGATCGACGACGTCATCGCAGGCGTCGGCCCGCGCTTACGTCGGCTCCGCAGCGAACGCGGTACGACGCTCGCCGCTCTCGCGGAGACAACGGGAATTTCGCTGAGCACGTTGTCCAGACTCGAATCCGGCGACCGCAAGCCCAGCCTCGAACTGCTGTTGCCGATCGCTCGTGCGCATCAGATTCCGCTCGACGAGTTGATCAGCGAACCACCTGTCGAAGACCCGCGGGTCACAGGCACCCCGGTTCGCCGCGAGAACGTGACGATCCAACCGCTGACGCGTCGGCCCGGCGGCATGCAGGCCTACAAGATCGTCGTGGACCCGGACCGACACGAACCGTCCCCGCGCGTCCACGAGGGGTACGAATGGTTGTACGTTCTCAACGGTTCGCTCCGTCTCGTGCTCGGTGAACACGACATCGTCATGAAGCCCGGCGAGGCCGCCGAGTTCGACACCCGCGTTCCGCATTGGTTCGGCGCAGCAGACGGAAGACCCGTCGAAATCCTCAGTCTGTTCGGACCGCAGGGGGAACGGATGCACGTTCGCGCGAAACCATCCGAGTCTTAGCGCATCGGCTACTTTCTCGTCGGTGGCGTGTGGCAGAGTGAGCGCTCTCACGAACAGTGAAATAGCTCTCAGCTCGATCCCCACGCATCACGATCACTACGCATCTCGAGGAATGTTCATGACAGACAGAAGTCCCGACACAACGACGTCTCGGGGACCCGCTTCACGCACCGATGTCGATATCGCGACGGGTGTGCTCGTCGGTGTGCAGGGAGGTAGCGTCTCTGCCGCGGTCGACGATTTGTTCTCCACCGCCCGTGACAATCGGGTGAGCCTGTTCGAGCTGGCGCGCGCGGTGATCACGTTGGCAGAGGGTGGGGACCGCGGCGACACCGAGACCCGCCGAGTGGCCCTCGCACGCTGGGGCGCCCATCTTGCCCCGCGCTCAGCGTCGGAAGACAGTGTCTCCGCGTAGTTCCGGAAAACGTGCCGTCATGTTGTCGATCTGACGGTACATCTCGTACAGCTCCTTCCGGAGCACACTCGCCTGCGCCTCGAGTTCCCGCGCGCGTGCCTCGGCCTTGTCGGCACGCGCGCGGAACGCCCGCGCCTGAGCGACCTCTATCGAGGTCGTGCACTTCTCGATGTGCTCGGCCAATCCGGCAGCGAATACACGCGCTTGTGCGAGATTGACGTCGTAATTGTCGTCGCGTCGATGGGGGTCGATGAGATCGTCCTTCGGTGGCACACGGATTCGTGTCTATCGGGATTTCGGTTCAATCGTGGATGACTCCGCGGAACACGATACGCGGCAACACAATGCGTGCCCGCACGACCTACGAGAACACGAGAGCCAGCACGACCGACGCCGATGTCGCCGCGATAGCGACGATGACGAGCGTCGCCAGGATTCGCTGCCTGAGAGGCCGCCCCGACGCCCCACCGGCGGACATAGGGAATGCGTCGTCGACGAAGTCGTCGGCGTCGACGCCGTACTCGTCGAAATAGATCGTGTCGCGCGGCGGCACCCAGACCTGCCCGTTGCTCGCGACGGCGGCCGACAGACGATCGAGACGCATCTTTGCCTGAGCCGGGTAGTAGTCGGACGGCGCGTTGATCGGCAGAACCTGCGCCAGCGAGATCGGCGAACGATGCCGAGCCTCCAACGCAGCGAATGCAGCCGACGCGGTGGGGTCGTCGTCTTCCTTGGACGTCAGGAACCACGCGGCTCCTGCGCCGACGCGATCTCCCATGAGGAGGTGAGTGTAGGCGAGAAGCTCCAGAACGGGTTGCGACGCCGGGGCAGTTCTCAGCGCCGAATAGAGCCGATCGCGGGCCGACGTGTAGTCGCCTCGGGCGAGGTCGGCCTGTGCTTGATCGATGACATCCACCGAATCAGCGTAGCGATGTTCGGGGGCAAGAGAAGGCCGGGTTCCGAATCGGAATCGACAGCCGTGATGTGCGCGTGCGCGCGAAGATTGTGGTGGCCAGGGCCGGGATCGAACCGGCGACCTTCCGCTTTTCAGGCGGACGCTCGTACCAACTGAGCTACCTGGCCGGGCGGCACCGGTAAGAATGCCCACTCGTAACTCTGCACTACTGGTGACGCTGACTTGCATCGCAACTCAGTGCTTTCGCACTGATTTTGCGACCCTGACGGGACTCGAACCCGCGACCTCCGCCGTGACAGGGCGGCGCGCTAACCAACTGCGCCACAGGGCCTTGCTCGAATTTCTGTCGAAATTCACTGCCGCAAACCTTAGCAGAAGTTTTTTCTGCTTCGAACCGCGGCGGCCTGCAAGAGACTGCTGTACTGCTGGCCGGTTTGTCAATTCCGACCGTGTCCTACCGTACCCCCTACGGGATTCGAACCCGCGCTACCGCCTTGAAAGGGCGGCGTCCTAGGCCGCTAGACGAAGGGGGCCCGCCGGATTGCTCCGGCGCTACCCTCAACGGCGTTCCGTTGGGAGCTGGGATAGCTTAGGACACTTTTCGCGGAAAACTCAAACCGGCAGGTCAGAGGCGTTTTCAGCGCTCGAGACGGTGTTTTCGGACCAGCCGCGGGTGCGCCAGGCGTCCAACCACTGAGGGGTTGCCATCGCGAACAGGATCACCTCGAGCGATTCCTCGAACATCGCGCGTAGGTCCCGGCTGTCGGACACGAGATCGGCCATGTAGCGCTGACCGGCCAACGATGCGGACAACACGCGTACGAACTTCTCCGGCGTGAACTCGTCCGAGAGGTCACCCAACTCCTGGGCGCGACGGGCCTGCTCGAGGCCGGCGAGACCCCACACCTTCCCGCCTCCGGACTGCACCTCGCTGTAGAACTCGGGCTCGACGATGAGCCGGAATTCGGCGCGAACGATCACGTCCGACTGGAAGCTGCGGGCCAGGTCGTCGATGATTCCGTGAAGCACGTCGAACGGGTGCAGCGTCGACCCTCTCCAGCGTTCGGTGATCGCGACATACTTGTCGAGAGCGGCGCTCAGTACAGCCCTTGCCAGGTCCTCTTTCGACTGGAAGTGGAAGTACATCGCACCCTTGGTGGCGTTGGAGCCCTCCAGGATGGTGTTGACCGACGCTGCCGCATACCCACGACGCGCGAACTCCGATGCCGCAGCCTCGACGATCGCCGCCCGGGTTCTCCGTGCGCGCTCTTGTTGTGCCATTGGTTTTCCGTGCCTTCCAAACCCACGCGACCCGCTCTATCAGCGGCTTACCGCAATTTCGAGACTACTTCACTGCAGCGCGAAAAGACCGTCCTCCACCTTGGAACTCCTCGAGAAACCGAAAAACGGACAAATCCGCGGACCATTACAAACAATCCGAGTGGTATGGTCTCTTCGGCTCGAGTGCGCTGCAGGGGGTGCGCACTCGAGTCGCCGACTTTTTCAGCACACCCCGTTACGACACCTCTCGGGAGTGTGTCATCCTCCCGAGCCGCCGGGCTTCTTCCGGCGGTCTACGACACCACCCACCTTACCCGGTTTTCATACATAACCGTCGGATCGTTTCGTCTGCCCGATCGCGCCGACGACGGCCTCGGCACACGCGATCGCACATCGACGAGAATCGACTTTCGGGTCCCACGCGATCGAATTAGCCGATGCCGAAAACAGGCATCCGGCCCGATAGTGCTTCACGCCGAATCGACGGGATCGAAAACCCGAACATTTCACGGTCGTACGGTATCGAGAAATCGATAGTTGAACTACGAATCACATTATCCGAGAACGTGTTTCGCAGTTACTTTTCGACATTTACGTGTTCGCGTAACCTGTTGCGACACAACCACTTTGGAATCTTTTAACCCGATTTTCCAGTTAATACACTGCGTCCGAATACATTCGAAAGCAACCGGTTCTGTAACGGTTCGAAATCGACGCAGGCAGTTCCAACACGCCGGGCATCGGTCGGTAATTAATGTGGCGTAGAGCACATCGGGTCGACGACGACTACGAATTCAGGTGACGGCATGATCATGGGAAGACTCGCAACTCGCTCAGCAGTAACCATTCTCGCGTGCGTACTCGTCGCAGCGACGCCGTGGGCGGTCGACGCAGACCCGATAGCGGACTTCGTGTCTCCGGCGCAGGACCCGAGCCTGGCTGCAGCCACCCCGCTGGGCGAGCCGTGGTTCGACCCGCCGCCCGGATACGAAAGCTCCGCTCCAGGAACGGTTCTCGACACTCGCGACGTCACCGTCGGACCGCTGGTCACACCGACGCGATCGACTCAGATCCTGTTCCGCACCAGCGACTCCCACGACCGGCCGGTCGCTGCGGCCACCACCGTCGTCGTTCCCACTGCTCCCTGGACCGGATCCGGTACGCGTCCGGTGGTCGCGTACAACATGGCCATCGATTCACTCGGAAACACGTGCGCCCCGTCGTGGACCATGCCGCGCGGAATTGCGCCGGAAATTGCTGCGGTGCAACTGTTTCTGGCCAAGAACTATGCAGTCGTCGTCACCGATCATCAGGGACCGCGGCAGGCGTACGCCGCGGGCCGCATGGCAGGACACGCCGTCCTGGACGCGTTGCGCGCCATGGTGAATCTGCCCGGACTGGGACTGCCACACGAATCTCCGATCGCGATCACCGGCTACTCGGGCGGCGCCATCGCGTCGGGTTGGGCCGCGCAGCTCGCTCCCGATTACGCGCCCGACGTCAACCTGGTCGGCACTGCGTTCGGCGGTGCTCCTGTCGACTACCGGATACTCCTCGGCTCCATGAACGGAAACAACGGCGCATCGACGCTGTTCCTCTCGGCCACGATGGGCGTGGCACGGGAGTACCCGGAGATGTTCCAACTCATGAACGCCAACGGCCTCAGGTTGGCGCAGATCGCCAAGGACATGTGCATCTATCTGTTGGCACCCCCCGGTCTGGTGGCACCCATTCCGGTGCAAGCGCTCTCGGACGTCCCGAACGTGGACCGCACACCCATCGCGGAGCGGATCATCGCGGACAACCGGATGGGCGGAGACCTCGCTCCGTCGGCGCCCGTCTTCATCTACCAGGGACAGCAGGAATTCTGGATCCCTCGACAAGGAGCCGAGACGCTCTACGACGAATGGTGCGCGAACGGCGCGAACGTCAGACTCGAGGAGTACGTCGGCGAACACCTCGTCGTCGCGATCTCCGGGTTGCCCGGCTCTCACGCCTGGATCGACGACCGCCTCGCGGGCAAGCCTGCGCCGGAAGGGTGCAGCAGCTTCGGACGATGACAGGCCGAGGGGGTGCCTCGTGAGTCCTGGAGTGTGCACCACTACACTTTCGATCCGCGCCCCTATAGCTCAGTTGGTAGAGCTACGGACTTTTAATCCGCAGGTCGTAGGTTCGAGTCCTACTGGGGGCACCACTACCGTCTGGGCCAGGCGTTTCGCCTAGCAGCCAGCCGAGATCGACGCCCGTCGCCATCGCCCACGCCAGGATCACTGGCCGGCGAGGCACCGACGTGCCCTGCTCTGCGCGCGCGATCGTTGCCCGACCAACCCCCATCGCCTCAGCCAGCTCGCTCTGGCTGAGTTTTGCGTGCTCACGCGCCTTGCGGAACTTGTCCGCAGCAGTCCACTCCGGGATCAACCCCACCTCGTGTGCTCTGGTCATAGAGCTGATATTAGGCGTATGCGTCAACTGGCGCAACAGGAAACAAACCGCCCGCAGGTTGCACAAATGATCCAGATGACTCATGCTCTGCATGTGGATCACATGGATGTAATTGGCGCAGCCGAAGCCGCTCGGCTCCTCGGTGTGAGCAAAGCCACCGTGAACCGCCGCGCCGCAGCCGGCCAACTCACCGCACACAAGATGCCTGGCGTAACTGGCGCGCACCTATTCGACCGCGACGAGATCGAATCTCTCGCGAAGCAGAAGGCGGATGCATGAGTACGTTCCAGGGCGGTCCCATCGACGGTGCCGACATACTGCGCAAGTACGACTTCACGGTCACCCGCGTCGGCATGGGCTTGCAAGCTGAGGACGTCCCGGACGACGTGACCGAGTTCGAGACAGGAATCACCTTTGTCCGCGACGCCTGCGTGTTCGCAGCGCTTCTGCTGAAACGGAACGACGAGCCAGGCCTCGCGAGTCGATTCGACGCGATCCTCGAACGGCTCGCAGCGAAGGACCAGACCAACCCTGTCAGCGGACGGCGCAACTGATGGCCGGGCGGTATGTGACGCCGACCAAGCGTCCACAGTGGCCGTGGCGTTTCATCACTCTCGCGATCTGCTCGTACGTGCTGCCGTTCGCCCTGTCATTCGCAGCGGTGTACGTCCTGCTGCGCGCATATCTCGCTGCCGGCGGTGTCTGGTGAGCGAACAGAATCTCGCGGTCGGCTACGTGCTTGGGGAAGAGCATGTGGCCGGCCGCGTCGTCATTGACTGGATCGGCGTCGTCTACGAGACCCGCGAAGAGGCAGATGAAGCCCTCGCCCACGCGCACCAGCTCGGTGAGTCCGAGATGAAGCTGTACCGCGTCGAGGCCGTCTGATGGCGTGGCCGTTTGACTCCCAGGACCGGGACGCCATCAGGGTCCTCGCCCTGTCGTCCCGTGAGTGCTTGACGCTCGCGGTGGCCGCGTACACCCGCGCAGAGCTGGCGTACGCCGAAGGCAACACCGTCCTCCAGGCCCACGAGCTCGACCGAGCGAACTACTGGCAGACCGCTGCCACGGGGTTCGAATGAGAGACCACGGCGACCGGCTGAAGCGCATCGTGTGCGACGTCTGCGAGCGCCCGTTCGACCAGAACCGCATCATCCCCAACCCGAACATCTGCCGGGAGTGTCGAGCGATCGTCAACCACCTTGCAGTCCCGATGCTGATCGACGAGGACGGTGAGGCCCAACCCTGACCGTCCTACTGCTGTACGTCGCTATCTGGCGGGTCCGACGTAAACCGACTGCTCTAGGCATGTGAACCCTTACGAAGCTTGGCAGACCTAGCTGCTGGGACCCACCCGCGACTGATCATCGCGACGTGGGTAATAACTCGGAAAGCCTTGCGTCCCAACGGACGCGAGGCCAGAGGCGTTGGCGCGGACAAACGGGGTTCGGAAATTTGGGAGGCGCTTGGGAGGTCCCAAGCTTTGGCCCCAATTCCATCTACTCGTTTCGGTGACCCCGCACTCATAGGAAGGATCGATATGTCCCGCAACCCTGTTGTAACTCTCTACAGTCGGTCGGCTCCGATCATCAAAGCGACCACCGACGCTCTAGCCGAGATCGGAATCTTGGTTCAGGTAAACCATGCTCCCCCACCGCCTTCCGCATCGTTCGTCGTATCGAACAAGGCGCAGACCCGAGACATGGTGGTGATGAGTCACCGTCTCCGTGCCCATGCAGTCGTCACGCTGCCCGAGGGCGCGCTCTATCTGTCGTCGTCCGCTCGATCGCACGGCGGCTGTGTCCTCGTCGGTTCGGATCACATGCCTACCGACGCAACCCAACCCGAAGAAGGAGCACTGTTCTGATGGAGAAAGACCTAGCGACACTGTTGGACGCTGCTGCGTTCCAAGCGGCCGATATGGTCGGGCCGGCCATCGTGCTGGAGGGCGCTGGCCGGCATCTACTCGATCGACTCGATCTGACCGATCCTCACCGGTGGGCAGTCACGTCGGCCATCGGCTCGATCACGGCGGCGCGTAAGTCGCTGGAGGCTGCGACCGAGGAGCTGCTGAACGTCGTCGCCCAGGACGGCGCGGACATGCTCGCAGTCGAAGTGAACAACGGCGAGTTCGTGGACGGCCAGCCTGCCCGCTGCAGCGCGACCCACATCGGACCAGGAGCCACGTCCTGGTGCCAGCTCGACAAAGGGCACGACGGCATGCACAACAGCCTCGCCGGCACTGCCTGGCTGGACTGCATGCACGCCCACGTGCTCGACGGCAAGTGCATGTTCTGCGGCGCGGTGACTTCCGCGGTCATCACCGGTGATACGGACCTCGTCTGATGGCCGGCCAGCTGACCCCGGTTCTGGGTCGTCCTGATCGGTTCGTGTCGGCGTGGTTCGACGAGTCCGCGTCAATGATCCGTGTTCGGTTCGAGGACGCTGACGGTAACGAGCTGGGTGAGGTGGGCTATGTCGAGCCGACCGAGATCCCCGAGTACGTGCCACCGACGACGGACGAGCCGATCGTGGACGTGCCGCCGGCCACCGACGACGAGCCGGTGATCGAGCCATGAGGGAACTCCTCGTACGTCGTCGGCCGCACCTGCACGCGCCTGATCATCCCTGGCGTGTGCAGTTCGCCTATGGCTCGCCCGATAGCCGCCGCTTCAAGACGTTCGAATCGGCTCTCGCTTATGCGAGTTGCGTGTCAGAGCTGCGACGCCAAGGCGAGGCAGTGAGTGTTCGGTGAGTCGGTGTCGAGGGCGTGCTGATGAGTACGAGTATGCGAATGTGCCTGGTGGACAGTGGCGTACGAAGCGCGAGGCAGCTGAGCTGCTGTGTGCTGGCTGCCCAATCCTGGCGCAGTGCGCGCATCTCGCACTCAAGCATCACGCTCTCGGCATGGTGTGGGCTGGCGTGCCCATACCCGAGCACCACAACGCAGAGCACGTGGTCGACGCGCGCCTGCTGCTGACGAGGAGGGCACGTGGCTGAACTGAAGCGCCAGCCGATACCGAAGGACGTACGCGAGCGGGTGGCTGCGCGTGCTGGGTACGTGTGCCAGAAGTGCGGTGGTGATCAGAGCTGCGAGGTCGACCACATCATCCCGTGGGTGATCAGTCACGACGACAGCGAGACCAACCTGCAGCTGCTGTGCCTACCGTGCAACAGGCGCAAGGGCGCGAAGGTGGAGGCTGGCCGCAAGACGTGGTTCCACGCAGACTACTTCGGTGTCGGTGCGTGATGCATGAGCATGCATAGTCATCCATTCACAGTCATGCATGGTCATACACTGCGTCATGCATGGCTATGCATGATCATGCGGTTCATGCATGGGTATGCAGGCGGTCGGTTTCTGCCAAGGGGACGTTTGACACTGAGGGGCTCCGAAAATTTGCACCCCCCAGGGGTGCGGGAGGTCGAGTATCGCATGGTGGGATGAATGGCGGCTGCATGATCATGCATGGATGATGCATGGTCTGCTGTGAGAGTATGCATGAACCGACCGATCTATGCATGGAATGAGGTGGCCCGAGTGGCTGTGATCCGGAACGCGACATTCGAGGCCGCGGTGGACCAATACTGTAACGCAAACGACGAGTGGATGGGCGACGACGAGACTCCCCTGGTCACTGCGCTGTTCTATATCGCGCGCCAGCTGGACAAGGCGTCGAACTCGGCGCGCGGTCTGCCGGCCGGCCTGACGATGGAGTACCGCATGCAGTTCGTCGAGCTGCACAAGCACAAGCCCGCGCAGGAGGGCGAGGAGAAGGGTGATGCGCTCGACCAGGTGCTCGCTGAGCTGCTGAAGGACGAATGATCGCCGCGACGTCGGTCGATGCGCCCGTATGGATGCCCACCCGCTACACGCAGCCGATCGAGAATCCCGACTACACCGAGGGCAACCGGCTGATCAAGCTGGCCGAAGCTGTGTTCGTGTTCGAGCAGTCCGACGAGTTCGGGCTGGACGACTGGCAGAAGTGGCTGATCCGCGAGATCCTGCAGAAGTATCCGCGCGACTACGAGGACCCGGCGCTCGCTGGCAAGCTCGTCTACCAGCAGGCCGTCGTGTCGATGGGCCGACAGAACGGCAAGACGGTGCTCGGTGCCGTGTTCGCGCTGTATGGGCTGATCCTGATGGTCGAGCGCGCTCCGGACGTCATCTCGCTGGCGTCGACCGTCGAGCAGGCGAAGAACCTGTACCGAAAGACCCGCTACTGCGTCGACAACGTGCCGGCGCTGGAGTCCCGTTTCAAGACCACCGACCGATCCGGCATCACCAGCAAGAACGCGAAGAAGCCGGCGAACTATGTCGTCAAGGCTGCTGGGGATGGCAAAGGGCTGCAAGGCTTTTCGGGATGCCTTATGCTGCTGGACGAGCTGCACATCCTCAAACCGGGCGCGTGGAACGCCCTCGTGCTCGGTGCGTCGGCGCAGCCGAAGGCCCTCGTGCTCGGACTGACGACGTCCGGCGACGACAACTCCGAGCTGCTGAAGCTGCTGTACAAGACCGGCGAGGCGGCAGTGGCGAAAGCCGAGGATCACAACCCACGGTTCGGGTTCTTCTTCTGGGTTGCTGACCCGTCGCTCGACCTGTACGACCCTGAGGCGCTGATCCAGGCAAACCCTGCCATCGCGTCCGGCCGGCTCGACTTGGAGTCCGAGCTGCGCAACGGAAAAGGCATGCAGGAGAGCGAGTATCGGCGCTACCGCCGGAACGAGATGGTGTCCGTCGAGAACATTTGGATGCCGCTGCCTGTGTTCACGTCGACCAAGTTCGGGCCGATCCCCGACGCGGCCCGCCGGCAGCCGATCGTTGTCTCGTACGCCCGTTCCCGGCGCTCGTGGGACTACGTGTCCATCGTCGCGTCGGTGAAGTACAACGATTCCGTCTACACCGAGCTGATCGGAACGATCACCTACGGCAACACCGAGCTGCTGGAGCGCAAACTGGTCGAGCTGAACCGCCGCGTCAACGTCGAGAAGTTCGTCACCGACTCCGAGACCATGCGTAAGACCGCGTGGACGCTGCGTGAGGAACATCACCTGCCGTCCGAGTACATGACGCGCGGCGACATCGCGAACGCCACCGCTACCGTCCACTCGATGATCAAGGATGGCCGGCTCCGGCACGCCGGCGACCTGGAGATGGAACAGCAGATACCGCGCGTCGTCACCGTGTCCGCCGGCCAGGGCGTAGTCATCGACATGAACAAGTCCCTGGGCGACATCGACGCCGTCTACGCGATGGTCATGGGCGCGTTCCAGGCCGAGCAACAGCAGCCGGCGGCGATACCGCTGAGCTTGCCCTTCTGAAAACCCGGACATGAGAATCACACGAGTGGGATTAGCGTCTCCCACCAATGAACGCCATCAAGAGATTCTTCGGGTTCGGAGACCTCGTGGAGACACGAGGCGGTTCGGTCGACTCCGCCGGCGGTGACTCCCCGCTCGCCGGTGTAATGCCGCCTCCCCGTGAGGATTTCGGCGTTGTGTCGTGGCGCGAGGCGATGAAGGTGTCCGCGTTCTCGCGGTCCGTGGACGAGATCAACACCATGATGACGTCCATGCCGGCCACGGTCCGACGCATCAACGGACCCATGCTCTCGCGCGGCCGCAGCTTCCCCTCGATCGTCGACAAGCCGAACCTCGACATGGACTACGAAGAGTTCATCCAGTCGAGCGTCAACGATCTGATCATGCACGGCGAGTTCTTCTGGCTGCGCGTCGGTGATCCGCAGACGGTGAACCTCATTCCGACGTCGCCGATCGAGATGACCGTTGTACGCGACCGCCTGCCGGATGGCACCTGGGGTCGAGTTCGATACGCGCACATGGGCAAAGAGATTCCACGCGCCCGCGTCGTCCACAAGAAGCACACCGCCATCACAGGCGAGCCTCGCGGATTCGGGCCGCTGCACCACGCGCAGACCGACCTCCGAGCTGCCCTGCTGCTGGCGAAGTTTCAGCAGGATTGGTTCGACTCCGGTGTGCCGCCGGCCACCCTGAACACCGACCAGCACCTCAACGGCGCACAGCAGGCCGAACTGCAGGAGCGGTGGAACACCTTCGTCAAGTCGCACCAAGGCCAGACGGTGATCCTGTCGTCCGGACTGAAGCTCGACCCCATGCACCTGAAGCCCGCCGAGGCGCAGATGCTCGAGGTGTCCGACGCGATCGACCGCAAGATCGTCCGAGTACTCGGCACGCCGGCATTCGACCTGATGGTTCCCGGCGGCACCGAGTCGCGCACCTACCAGAACCTCGAACAATCGACGCTGCAGTTCCTCGTCGCGACCCTGGCGAAGTACATGAACGCGATCGAACGCGGCCTGACCGACGTGATCCCGCGCGGACTGAAGGTCGAGCTGGACGAGACCGGCCTGCTGCGCATGGACTCCAAGACCAAGGCCGAGGTCGACAGCGCCAACATCACGAACAAGACCCGCACCGTCAACGAGCTGCGCGCCCGCGACGGCTACGCACCGCTGCCCGAGTCCGAGACCAAGCCCGACCCGGTCAAAGTCCCGAGCGAGCGCGTCGACGAACAGCAGCCGAAGGAGATCGAGGCATGACCGTCCACGTCGTCATCGGACCGCCGTGCGCCGGCAAGTCGACGTTCGTCCAGGAGTCCGCCCGCCCCGGTGATCTGATCATCGACTTCGACGCTCTCGCATCGGCTTTCGGATCGGTCACCGCCCACGACACCCCGCTCGCCATGCGCCGCGTCGTCCAGTCCGCGCGCCGCGCCGCGATCACGCAGGTACTCATGGGCACCGTCGAGCACGCCTGGATCATCGACACCGACCCCGACCGCTCGATGCTCGCGCAGTACTCACGCGCCGGCGCAGAGCTACACGTCGTCGACCCCGGCCAGAACGAGTGCCTGCTGCGCGCCGACCGCGACAAGCGCCCGCCCTGGACCGCCGACCAAATCCGCCGCTGGTACCGCCGCAACCCATCGAAGAGGACAGCATGAGCCACCACCCCGCGACACAGCACTTGCTCGACCTGTTCGAGCACGCCCACTTGCCGCCACACCTGCAGGCCGTGTCAGCGCCGCTATCGGTGCTCGCCTACCAGATGGCGCACACGCTTGACTCCGGACCCGAGATGACGACCGGACTGCGGAAGCTGCTGGAGGCGAAGGACTGCTTCGTGCGCCAGGCCGTCATCGACGCCCGGTCGATCGAGACTCGATCCGCACCCGTAGCCGATGTCGAAATCCGCACTGCCGCAATTGGAGTGGTGGACGAACTGAGCCGCGTCATCTCCGGTATCGCAGTTCCGTTCGGGCAGGCCACCGAAATCCGGACGAAGAACGGCACCTACATGGAGTCGTTCCTACGCGGTGCGTTCGACGACAACGCGCCGGCGACCGTCCACGCGAACCACGGCTGGCAGACGCGAGGCGAGCTGCCAGTCGGAACCGTCATCGCCGGCGAGAACCGCGACGACGGCTATTACGTCGAGTGCCGCATCGCCAACACTGCGCGCGGTGACGAGGTGCTCGAACTCGCACGCGACGGCGTGCTCAAGTACTTCTCCGTCGGGTTCCTGCCCGGTACCCACGAGTCGCGCGACGGCGTGCTCGTCCGCACCAAAGCGACACTGCGCGAGGTGTCCATCGTAGAAACCCCCGCCTACAAGGGCGCGGTCATCGAAAGCGTGAGAAGCGCTGCTACAGAAGAGGAAACAAGAATGGACCCCGAAGAAATCGCCAAGCTTATCGCCGCCGACCCCGAGGTCACGCAGCTGCGCGCCGACAACGAGACGCTGCTGCGTCGCGTCGGTGTGCTCGAAGACGGCGGCAGCGGAACCACGCTGACCCGCACGTTCAAGTACCAGACCGCCGGCGAATGGCTCAAGGCTCTCTACGCCGGCGAGACCGACGCGGCCGACGAGTTCCGCGCCGCAGTCGAGTCGGTCGAGACCCGCGCCTACGAGGGCCAGACCCTCGCGGACACCGAGCTGCAGCCGGCCTGGATGCAGAAGGCGCTGAAGCTCATGGACGAGCGCCGGCCGCTGAAGGGACTGTTCACGCAGGAGCCGCTGCCGTCGAAGGGCATGACGATCGAGTACCCGGTCGTCAAGGGCGAGACCGGCACCGTCCAGAAGCAGGAGAACGAGGGCGACGACCTCGCCTACACCGAGATCAAGGTCGGCACGCGCACGGCTGAGGTCGAGACGTTCGGTGCCTACACCTCGCTCTCGCGGCAGCTGATCGAGCGCGCCACGATCGACCACCTCGGTGCGGCCCTCAAGTACCAGATCATCTCGTACGCTCGCAGCTCCGAGCTGCAGGTCCGCAACTTCTTCACCTCGCTCTCCTCCACTGTCGTCGGTGAGAATCAGGTGCAGGGCATCAACGCCGGCGCGACGATGCCAGACTCGGCACCCGAGCTGATCGACATCACGATCGACGCCAAGGCCATGATCGAGGACAACACGCCCGGTGGCGCACTGGCTGACTTCATCCTCGTCAGCCGCGACGTGTTCAAGGCGTACGCGGCCATCGTCGACTCGACTGGCCGGCCACTGTTCGACATCAACAACGACGGCCAGAACACGTTCGGCTCGGTGAACGTGCGCTCGCAGGAACTCGGTGGCGCGATCGCCGGGCTGCCGATCGTCGTCGGGCCGCGTCTGGCTCCGAACACGTTCGCGGTGTGCGCCAAGGAAGCGATCACCACGCAGGAGTCCGCCGGCGCGCCGTTCCGCCTGCAGGACGAGAATGTCATCAACCTGACGAAGGACTTCTCGGTGTACGGCTACCAGGCCATCTACAGCGAGCAGCCCAAGGGCATCGTCAAGGTCACCTGGGGCGCGTAATGACCACGCCGATACCGACCCACCCCGGCGCGGTGCCCTCGATCGAGGAGTTCCGCAACTACGTCGGTGCCGGCGACGCCCCCGGCAGTAACGAGGAAGCTCTGGAACGGGAACTGGCGGCAGCCGTCGAGCTGCTGGACGACTTCTGTCAGGACCCGTACCGGCCCATCCCCGACTCGGTGATGAAGCGCTGGTACCTGAAGGTCGGTGCTGAGATGTTCGACGACCAGAAGGGACCGAGCACCTACACTGACCGGTTCGAGAACGTCGTCCAGGCTCGCTCGTCCCGCGACCCGCTCAACGTCGTCATGCGCGAGGTCCGCAGGTACGTGAGCTTCATATGAACATCACGCAGGCCGCCGCCGAAATCACCACCGCACTCGAAGGTGCCGGCCTCCGCGTCCAGGGCTGGGAGCAGAAGCAGGTCGTCGGCCCGGTCGCCATCGTGGTGCCGGCCGATCCGTTCATAACCGACGACGGCCCGACCACGATGGGCGAGCCGTTCGTCATCCACTACGGCGTCCAGCTCATCGCCGGCCGAGGCACCGGCGACGTCATGCGCGCGAAGGTCGAGCAGATGGTCACCGACTCGGTGCTCGCGCTCCGTGCCTACAACTGGTCGATCGACGAGGTGCAGTACCCGCTCATCGGCACCGAGAACGACAACCCCACAATCGGCGCGCAAATCGCGTTGTCCGCAGCCATCAACCTGAAAGAGGATGTGTAGCAATGCCATTCAAGGGAACCAAGGGCGAGAACCTGTCGATCACGATCGACGCCGAGGAATACAACAGCTACCTGCACGAGGTCCGCGCAGAACCGGACGACGGCGAGGACAGCGACTTCATCACCTTCGCCAACGCAGCCAGCGGCGACACGTCGCAGTGGTTCCTGCGCGGCACCATGTACAACGACTACGCGTCGGACAGCCTCTGGACGAAGGCATGGGAGAACTCCGGACAGGTCGTCCCGTTCGTCATCAAGCCGTACGGCAACGCAGCACCGTCCGAGGATCAGCCGCACTTCCGAGGTGACGTCAAGATCAGCCGCAAGCCCGGTGTCGGCGGCGAGGCCAACGAGGCCCACGAGACCGAGATCGAGTGGGAGATCGACGGCGTCCCCGAGCGCGTCGTCGCGTAGCCGATGGCCGGCTTTCGCATCGACGTCGACGTCGATGGCACCACCGAGATCGCCGGGAAGCTGACCAAATTCCAGGCCAGCTCCCGGCGACTCAAGCCGGCGTTCGAGCAGATCACCGACCGGGCCCTGATCATGGGCAGGTTCCATGCCCCGCGCTACGGCGGTCGGACCCGCTCGTCGCTGAAGGGCAAGGCGTCGAATCTGCAGTCGCATGTGAAGGCCGGCAACGGCTCGTACAACAGTCACGGCGGCGGCATCTACGTCCGCATGAACCACTTCGGTACCCGCTGGGACGGTCAGACCCCGAACCCCTGGCTTTACCGAACCCTCGCTAAGACAACAACATTCGCCGTGCAACGTGTGCGGCGTGAGCTGATGAAACGGAAAGAAGAGGCTGGACTATGACCACTCGCGCCGCCAAGGGCAAGACTAAGAGCACGCTCGGCGACACCATCGACAACCTGACCGGGCTGCAGGTGAAGCGGGTCCAGTCGCTGACCGGCTGCCCGATCCACGAGCCGGACGATTACTACCAGCTGCTGTTCGCGATCGACTACGTTCGCCGGCTCCCGGTCGAGCAGCTGCGCAGCTGGGGACCTGACGCGCTGGAGGGCTTCGAGCGTCACCTCGAGGAGCACACCACCAAGCAGGTCGCTGACGCGCTCGGCGCCAACGAACCGGACTCCGACCCAAAAGACGCGCCCGCGAGCTAGCGGACTACGAGGCTGATCGGCTGGCCGAGTTCTGCATGCTGACCGGCCAGCCGCCCGACGTCTACTACGCGCTGACAGTGCGCGAGCGCAACGCGTTCGTCGGCGTCGCCAACAAGCGAGCCAAACGGAGGAAGAAATGACCGTCACCACCGAGAACGGCTGGGCGCAGATCAGCAACCCGACCCGCCGCACGATCGTCGGAACCAACATCGTCCTGCCGCTGCACTGGCACGACTGCGGTTTCGTGCTCGCCGCGTTCGCCGGCATGTACAACCGCGACATCGAACCGCTGTCCGGTGGCGCATCCGACGAGGGCGGGTGGACCCCGACCAACAGTGTCTGGAACTCGAATCACCTGTCCGGCACCGCCGTCGATCTGAACTGGAACAAGTACCCGTTCCGCAAGTACACGATGCCGCGCGGCCGCGTCGACCAGGTGAAGGACCTGCAGCGCAAGTTCCGCGGACTCATCGACTGGGGACGCGACTGCTGGGGCGGAAACCCGGTGGACGAGATGCACTACCAGGTTGCCAAGGGCAAGCCGATGGACGCCTATGTCGGCTTCGCGAACGAGCTGCGCGGTGGGCTGTTCGGGCTGTTCGGCAACACCGCTCCCACACCCGCCCCCGTCGTCGTGCCCAACCCCGGCGTCGGTGGCGGCTCCACGTTGCTAATGCGCGGCTCCCGAGGCGACGCCGTGCGCCGGCTGCAGGAGCGACTGAACCGCGACTACCCGCGCTACTCCAAGCTCGTCGTGGACGGCGACTACGGGCCAGCGACCGAGGCTGTGGTGCGCGAGTTCCAGCAGCGCGCCGGCCTACTGGTCGACGGCGTGGCCGGCCCCGAGACTCACGCAAGGCTCGGCCTGTGAAGTACGGGCTGCAGACCCTCGCGACGGCGGTGGTGCTCGGCGTGGTAGCCGGCATCACCGCCGCATCGAGCTACCTACTTCGGACCGAGCTGCCGTCCGAGGCCCAACTCATGGAAGAGAAGTCATGACCGCACCCAAGCTTCCGCTCGACCTCGTGCGCGAGGAGATCATGAAGCGCGTCGGCCCCGAGATGGACGAACGGTTCAAGCAGCTGATCCCGATCTTCACCCGCGCACTCAAGCGAGACGAACCGCTCGACTCGATCGAGATTCCGCCGGCGACCGAACCCGTGCCCGCCGGCACCGCCGCCAAGCGCACCACCGTGCAGGGCGTCGTCGCAATCATCCTGGCGTCCGTGCTCGGCTTCGCCGCCGACGCCGTCAGCGACGACGACTTCCAGGTATTCGACCTAGGCGACTGGAAAGGCGTCGGCACCGGCGCAGTCGTCGCCGCGATCATGGCGCTACTGGCGTTCGGGCAGCGCAAGATCGGCCGCTGATGAACGAGAAGGCAGTCCTCGCGGCTGCACAGATGCTGTCGGTCCTGCTGGCCGGCGGCTCAATCGTCGTCGGTGCGCTCTACGCCGGCCCCGAGATACTGGTCCGCCGGCCGCTACCGCCGGGTCAGGAAACGCTCGTCGTCGTGGTCGAGCACTTCTTCCCCGTCTGGCCGTTCCTGTTCGGCGTGACCGGCATCGCCGCTCTCGTCTGCGCTCTGCGCCGGCGCGCAGTCATCACCGGACACGGACTCATCATCGGCGCGTGGGCGTTCTACGGACTCTGTCTCATCATCGCCCCGCTCCGATCCGTGCCCCCTACCCCGATCCTCGTCGGCATCATCTCGCTGTTCATCGTCGTCGCCGCCAACATCGGCGCGATCCGCCTCTGGGCCGCACTCGGAGTGAAGTAATGGACACCATCGCGATCGTCGTCGCAGCCATCGGAGCTATCGCCACCGCAGTCTCCACTGTCGTCGTCGCCCGCAACCGCGTCCAGACAGACAACGTCGTCGCGCTCGTGCAGTCGAACGGAACACTCAACCGCCAAGTCGCCCGACTGGACGAGTGGAAGATAGCGGCCCGCTACTACATCGCGCGTATCCGAGGACAGCTGGCAGACAACGGGATTCAACCGCTGCCCCTGCCTCGCGAGCTACAGGAGGACCTGACCGATGCCAGCGAGTAACACCGTCGACATCTATTTCAAGGGTCACGACTCGAACCTGACGAGCGCGATCCGCCGCGTCAAGTCCGAGCTGCAGTCCCTTCGGAATCAGCGCGTCGAGGTCAAGGTCGACGTCGATGACCGGGCGCTGAACCGTCTGCAGGACCGTATGAACGGCGTCCGCAACACGGTCACCCGCGTGCGTGCCGCCGTAGACAGCAGTGAGCTGACCGAGTTCCGCGCGCAGCTCGCCGCACTGCGCGACCGTACCGTCCGCATCGACGTCGAGCTGGACAGCGCCGGTGCTGCCGCCGGCCTCGCCGCGTTCGACTCCGCGCGTGGAAACGCCCGCATCGCACTCGACCTCGACACCCGTGTCGCCGCTGCAGAGCTGGCTGCGTTCATCGCGGCAGTGCCCCGCTCGGTGTCGATCAATCTCGACCTGGACACCGCCGGTGCTGCCGCCCGCATCCTCGCGCTCCGCGCAGCACTCGCCGGACTGGGAAGTGCCGGCGCTGGACTCGGTGGTGCCGGCGGTGCAGCCGGCGGTCTCTCGAAGATGGGCGGTGCGGCCTCAAGCCTCCTGCCGAAGCTACTCGCGCTTGCCCCGCCGGTCGCCACCCTGGCGTCCGGCGCGGTCGGTGCCGGCATCTTCGGTACCGCTGCCGCGCTCGGTGCAGTCACCGCTGCCGCCGGCGCGATGTCGATCGGCTTCGGCTCCGCCGTCGCCGCGCTGCCCATCATGGCTGCAGCCGCGTCGGACAAGGTGAAGGAGCACTTCAAGTTCATGGCCGACGACGTCGTGTCGACCATGAAGGAAATCTCGAAGCCACTGCAGGAACCTCTCGTCGGACTGGCGACCGCGCTCGGTGCCGCCTTCCACCAGATACGGCCGAACCTCGAACGGATCACCGCCGGCGTCGGTGACCTCATCAACGAACTGTCGGGCAAGATGCCGGCCATCGCCGCCGAGGTCGGCCCCGCCCTGGAGCAGATGTTTAACGGCGCGGTGCCGCACATCCGCAACCTGACCAACGAGATGCCGAACATCATCCGCAGTATCGGTGACTTCGCCGGCAAGCTCGGTGACCCCGCGATCGTCCAGGGCGCGCAGCGCGTGTTCGGAATGCTGCCTGGCATCATCTCCGGAGCCGGCGACGCCCTGGTGAACATAGGCGAGAAGTTCAACTCGCTGATGTCCTACCTCGACTCCGGCGCGCTCGACGGATTCACAAATGGCATAGGCCAATTCATGGACAACCTGGGTAGCACCGACTGGTCCGGTGTCACCCAAGGGCTGACCGATATGGCGAACTCGTTCGGTAACTTCATGTCGTCGATCGACACCGACAACCTGGCGACGAACCTCGAAGGGCTTACGTCCGGACTGACCGAGCTGACCAACGCATCCGCCGGCATCGTGTCCGCGTTCTCGTCGGCCGACGAAGCGCTGCGCGGGTTCATGGAGCGCGCCAGTCAGCAGACCGACGACTTCTTCGGCGACGGCATCCTGCCGAAGAACTGGTCGGACAGCATCAACCAGGCGCTCGACGACCTGGGTCTGATCGAGTGGTCCGGCAAGCCGATCGAGGTACCGATCGACGTGGTGCCGGCAGAGGGCAGCGCGAACGGCATCGCCGAGACAATCGCCGGCGCTCTGGGTGCCGCCGCATCCGGTGGCGGCCTGGAGGTCCCGGTCACCCCGACCCTGCCGTCCGACCTCCCGCCGCTGCCGCTGATCGGTGAGTTCCAGGACCCGCCGCCACCGCCAGAGCCGCTGCCCGTCCCCCTGCTGGGCGAGTTCACGACACCGCCGGAACCACCAGCGCTCGCGCCAGTCCCGTTCGGGCTGCAGTTCGACGGCCAGGTGCCGGCCATCCCGCCACCGGCTCCGTTGTCGATCGACGTGCTGCCCCCGGCTCCCGTCGAGGTCCCGGTCACCACTGGAGAAA